>NZ_JAKGUG010000003.1 GCF_021568855.1 Dethiosulfovibrio russensis
GATGGCAACGGCCGGTTTTGCCGGAATGGTTATGCACTGTCTTTGCCGCGGCCTTGGACTGAACATCTGGATCACTTCGGCTGTGGTGGCCATGTCCGGATACAGCGCAGGTCAGCTGTTGGATTACGGACAGGAGCTACTTCTGAAGTGGCTGGAGCGTAAGGCGAGATAATAATGTGCCCTCTCGGGGATCTCCTCGAGAGGGCTATATATAATGTAAGAACTTTTTATTCCGTCGATTATTCTATGGTCTAATATCTTCTCTTTGTTCGTCCAGCCAGTCTGCCCACCATTGCATAAGCTCACGTCGTTGCAGGATGTATTCGGCGTGATTGTAAGCAGCTCTCACCTGGTTTTTCTGAACGTGAGCCAGCTGGCGCTCAATCACGTCCGGTGGCCAGCCATGCTCGTTGGCTATAGTGCTGAACATTGAGCGGAACCCGTGACCGGTCATCTCCTCTTGAGTGTATCCTAATCTGCGTAAAGCAGCTAAAACGGTGGCGTCGGACATCGGCTTGACCGTCGACCTTATCGATGGAAAAAGATACCGGGATTTGCCGGAAATCTCCTTGAGCTTATTGAGGACCTCTACTGTTTGACGTGATAAGGGTACCCAGTGAACTCGTTTCATCTTCATCTTTTCAGCCGGGATTTTCCAAGTAGCACCATCGAATTCAATCCATTCGGCCTTTCTCAATTCGCCTGGTCGGGCAAATGTGTATGCTTGGAATAAGAGTGCGTACTTGATCTGTCCAACCAATCCGGTATCAATATCTCTCATGAGTTGCCCAATCCGGGCGGGGTCGATGATGGTGGCCATGTGGGTAGTCTTGACCGGTTGCAGGGCTCCCTTGAGGTCGGCGGCGACATCTCTGTCGCACCTTCCGGTTGCCACCCCGTATCTAAGGATTTGACCACACATCTGGCGAGTTCGTCTGGCGGTTTCTATAGTTCCTCTGGCCTCTATTTTCCTGATGACTTGCAGCAACTCTGGAGCTGTAAGAGATCGGACGATTTTATCCCCTATGTGGGGAATTAGCAGGGTGTCTATTTTATAGACCAGAGTCTCGATGTATCGAGGTGCTTTCGTCGGCCTCATACGGACATCAAGCCATTCGTGGGCCAGTTTTGCGAAGGTTGTGTCTGTGGGGGATGTTGAAGACGATTTGATCTCATCTCTTATCTGACGAGCTCTCATGAGGGAGACCCCAGGATATTCTCCTAAGGTCTTTTTGCTCTCTTTCCCGTTCTTCCATATCCTAAGTTTCCATACCTTTCTACCTGTAGGACGAATCTCCAGAGACAGGCCCCTTTCGTCCACCAGCCGGATAACCCTATCTCCCGGTTTTGTTTTGCGTATTTCAACGTCAGTGATCACTACGGTTTGCCTCCTTTGTAGAGACAGAGACGAGGTACGGTGATGATTGCTGTTTTTCGGCAGGGGTACGGTAATAGGTACGGTTTTGTTTGTCCTTTACCGTCATCGCTTGTCAATTTTGCCTCGTATCTCCAGTTGGAGTATAGCAAAAAACCCCTGGAATTCCAGGGGTTCGAGGTGTTTTTGTCGTAGGCTGTCACTGCTCGACAGAATGATTAAATTTTGAAGTGGCGGAGGAGGTGGGATTTGAACCCACGGAGGAGCAGAGCCCCTCACTTGATTTCGAGTCAAGCGCCTTCGACCGCTCGGCCACTCCTCCTCGACAGGAAGCAATTATACCTATCGGAGCCCCTTTTTGCAAGGGGAGCTAGTTTTTAGGGGCTCCTGGAGACGGGTCTCTCTCTTTCCGTCTTTTCTTTCGACATTCTGAGAAGAAGTCTCGTAACATCTTCCTGCATCTGTCCTCTTCGATGCCTTTTATGACCTCGCACCTGTGGTTCAACCTGGTGTCCCTGGTTATGTCGTACAGAGTTCCGCTTGCTCCGGCTTTTGGATCGGTGCAACCGTAGACAACCTTGGCTATCCTCGACTGAACGATAGCTCCGGCGCACATCGGACAGGGTTCGAGAGTTACGTATATCTCGCACCCCGAGAGGTTCCAGCTTCCCCTTGCTTTCGCAGCCTGCCTTATGGCGACTATCTCCGCATGAGCAGTGGGATCGTGATCGATCCTTCTCAGGTTTCTGCCTCTACCGATCACCTCGTTTTTGTAAACGACTACGGCGCCTACGGGAATGTCTCCCTCAGAGGCAGCTTTTCTCGCCTCTTCCATGGCTAAAGCCATAAAATTTTTGTTTATCATTGCCCTTCCTTTATCGAGTAGATCGATCCGTCCATGGTGCCTATGAAAATATTTCCTTCGGAGATCACGGGATTGGAGACCAGGTTCGACCCTAGATCTATTGACCAATCCTTCTCTCCGGTACTTCCGTTAAAACAGTGGAGTTTACCGTTTTGTTCTGGGACATATATCCTGTTTTGCGAGGTCACCGGAGAAGCCACGACTCCTCCCTCCATCTTGATGGACCATAGGAGTGAGCCATTTTCGGTCCCTACGCAGTAGAAGGTTCCGGATGATGTCCCTAGATAGGCCTGTTTTTCCGATAAAACTATGTCGGTGGTAGCTGCTCCGTCGGCTTTGAAGCCCCACAGGGGGGTAACTCCCTTTACCCTTATGGCGTGCAGTACCCCATCCCATCCGCAGTAGTAGACCACCCCGTCGAAGTAGGCAGGAGTAGCATCGATAGGACCTCCTGAAGATCCGCCCCATGTCCTTTTCCCCGAATCCAGGCTTAAAGCATGAAAGATGCCAGCGTGGTCGCCTACGTAGACAAAGGGAGGGGCTATCAATGGGGAGGCTAGAATTTCTCTGGAGGCCTTGAAACTCCACCTCTCCTCTCCCGTTTGGGCGTCCATTCGAACGACCTTTCCCTCCAGATTAGCCGCCATAAGAGCGTCTTCATGCAGTGCCAAAGAGGAGTTTATTCCTCCTGATGCCAGATTGTCCGGAGCGTCTGCTAGATTTTTACTCCAATAGGTGGTACCGTTTACGGTCGATAGACAGTATACTATACCCGCCCCGGATCCCACGTAAAGCCTGTCTTTCGTCACTGCCGGTGCTCCATAAAGCAGTACATCGAAAGCCCTCTGCCATTGAAGTTTGCCGGTTTTCCCGTCGAGGCAATAGAGGTTGCCGCTTCCGTCGGAGAAGAAGAGTCTTTCTCCATTCGTCGCCATATCTCCGGTTATACCGTGGAGCGCTTTATAGTGCCAGGATATGTTTTTCGATAGGTCCTTGTCGGCAATGGGCGTTTCGGCCCATGCAAGAGACGCCGATAGGATCATAAATAAGCTGTAAAAAAGTGCGAAAAACCCTTTCATCTAGATCACCTCTTCAATTTTTTTGGGCTACAATATCACTATATCATTGCCGAGATATTTATGTAGTAGGGGAGGTGGCGTCCATGTCGGAAAGGGTCTCGAAAAACGAAAATCAGGGAACCGAAGCGATCGATGAGAGAGGCAAGATAAAGACTTTTTTCTCGAGGTTGATTTCGATAACCCTATCTCCCTTTAAGGTGATTCTATCGGCTAAAAACAGGGGCACAGTGTTTGTCCTCGCCATGGTAGTGTCGACTTTGGGGGGCGTGGGATGGATATTATACGACAGTTGGAGAGAGAAAAATTCCCAGCCTGTCGGATGTGTGGATCAGAACGCCATGATGGCAGTAGGTGGTCTGGAAAAGGATGAGCCTTTCCTGGTTTACGTATCCGAGAGACGAAGGCTGGAGGATCTCTCCGCCGATTTCTACTCTCTTTTTCCCGGGTATCCGGTGGACTCCATGGCCGTAGTCTTCTCTCCCGACCGAGAAAGGGAAGTCGGATTTTCCTCCGCCGTTTTCTGTCTGGATTGGTTCGACCTGGATCCGAACGTCAGAAAGAAACTGGTGGAAATACAGAGAGGGAGGTCGAAGGACCCCTCTTTTCTGTTTGGACAAAATCCCGTTGGACTCTCTCCAGACGAAAAAATCGACGATGTTCCGGTTTTTAAGGCGACTTTCTCGTCTCGAGAGATGCTGTTCGTTTCCTTCGGGAACGCTCTGCTGCTTTCCAGTGACAGGGATTCCATGATAGGGTCTCTTAAAGCTTTAATTCACGCCATGACTAGATTGTCCTGGGATGAGGGTGGCGGTGGTCGGATAGTCCGTTCTTTCGTCGAAGGTGACAGACGGTACAGATTGTATCTCTACTCGTCTTCGAAAGATCTTTACAGCGTTCTTCCAAGAAGAACCCATCAGAGCCTGTCGGTGGATCTTTTGTTGGATATGGCGATGGGGCAGGTCGCCTCATCCAGCTCTTCCGACGAGATACTGTCGTGGCTTATTCGAAAGGACGGTGCCGGTGTCGATGATATTACCTTTGCTACGGATCCGATTCTTTATCCTAGCCTTTCTCGTGACTATTTTGTCCTGCGTGGCGACAGCTGAGGGAGGGGTGCTGTCTGGAATCTCTTTTTCCACGATCAATGGAACCGTGGTGGCCGAGGAGGTAGGCCCCCTAAGTGTTGCCGAGGGCGGCGGTATCGTCGATGGAGATCGGATCATCTCCGTCGACGGTCAAGATGCTTCGCTGGCGGAAGATATGGATTCGTTCGTGGAGGAAAAACTGGCCCAGGGACGTTCGGTTATACTGGAGGTGGAGGGGTCGGGAACCCGAAGGTTGGTTTGGCTCCGTCTGCCTAAGATCTCCAGGGCCGATGCCAAGTTTCTGGATGTCTATATGCAGATTAGAGGACACTGGAACGATATGCTCTCCGTCTGGGATTCCGCCTGCTCCCTCTACTACGATGTCATGTCCGGAGCTGAGGACAAGGCTCTTCTTAGGTCCTCGGTGTTGAAAGAAACAGGAAAGATTCAATGTTTGAGGACCGTTTTGATAGAGACAAAGGTACCCTCCCTTCCCGGCCCTTTCTGGGTTGAGCTTTCAAGGGCTAAGGAATTTATGGAATGGACCGCCTTTGCCATGGACGAGGCCATTCAGAACATGGCTTCGGATGTGGAGAATAGGAACTCTGTTAGACGTCGGATGGATTCGGTCAATTGGGGCCGTTCCGCCGCGGAGAGACATCTTTCTCTCGCTTTTAGGGAATCTGGAATGGTAATGGAAAGGAGCTTTTTCTGATGGTGAAAAAAATTCTCTTGTCTTTGTTGTCGGGGCTTTTGATCTTTGCCGCATCTTCCGGTTTTGCCGCCACCTACATAGCGGAACCAGTCCTTGTAACCCAGCCGGTCTACGACGGGATGAGCTTCTACGTATACCGTCCTTATAATATGCCCGCCGGGTGGTTCGTGACCTACGATGGATATCCCGTTTCGCGAGGAAACGGAGGTAACTGGGTTTACGGTGTACCTCGAAACGACGGAACTTTGGTCCATACCGGCTATGTTGTTGGTTCGGTCGTACCCTTTCAGCAGGCCAACTTGACGCCTGTAGTTACGGTTCCCGCGAACAACGGGGTCATGACTTCCGGTGCTATGCCTCTCACTCCTAGGTGGCTAGCGGACGATAATTTTCTAACGGTTACGAGATGGCATAGAATGGTTGATCGTCTGGCTGTTTTACACAAGCCTAAAATCCCCTTGGCTTGGAAGGGAGATCGTCCTGAGGTCCTATACGGATGGACGGGAAAAAGCTGGTATCAGATGATCTGCAAGGACGGAGAATCGCCGGCGGAGACCTTGAAACGTCATGTATACGAACTTACCAGGATGTACAAGCAGAACGGTTCCAGATGGAACGACGGAGATACAGCTGTATTGGCCGCTCATGCTCCGGCTTGGGGTTTCCTCTGGGTGGGGCGAATTTCGCCGATAAATCTCTAGGAAGTGATCGCCGTGAACCGTGGATTTCTCGCGTTGCTACTATCGTTTTTTCTGGTGTCGAACGCCGATGCCATGATGGGTAACGCCCCCGCTCTGTTGCCCCATCCCGACTACGATAACGACTACGTCGTTCCACTTCAGGTTCAGGAGGGATATTACCTCACCAAAGACGGATATGCGGTGGTTCGAACTCCCGAAGGGAACTGGGCCTATCTGAACGTGGTCCCGGTTTGTCTTTTTGGTGGCGGTTTGTCCGTGATACAGTTTCCTGTCTCCTTTGTCGAACAGGGTAATCCGGAGATTTTTGCTCCGTCCGGAAATGGACACATGGGGATGGAACCGTCCCACTATACCTACGAACTGCCCTGATTAGGTTCTTCATAGCACAACGATCGCATCCGTTTTGTTGTATAATTCAAAACGTGCGGTCGTGTCGCCGCCGTCACGTATATGATGGAGGTGTTGAGATGGGGTTGTTCGGTCTTAACGAAGATGCTAGCGATGTAGTCAGAATCCTGATAGCCAACGATTCCAAACTTGAAAAACGCATCCTCTTCGACGGAATAGATCGCTTTTTTCCCGATAGATCTCGTCTCATCTTAGAGAGTTGCTCCAGAGGCGACGATGCTTTGGACTACATCCTTAAGGAGAAACCCGATATGGTTTTTCTCGATTGGGTTCTGCCGGGGATCGAGGGGCCCGAGATATGTCGTTCCGTAAGGGAAAAAGAGGGCGACGACGACTTCGGATACTGCTACATAGTCATGACCACCTCGATGGACGATAGAAGCTCCATCGCTCACGGTCTTTCATCCGGCGCGGACGATTTCATCACGAAGCCCTTTCATTCCGAGGACATAGAAGCGAGAATTACCGTAGGTCTTCGTCTCGTGGAGGCCTATCGAAAGGTCTTGAGGCAGAAGGAAGCCATAGATAGGATGTCCAGGACGGATGAGTTGACCGGTATCCTCAACAGACGTTACGTTTTATCCTGTTTAGAGAAGAGCCTGGACAGAGCTCAGAGAGAGAACCGTTCTCTTTCTATCTGTCTGTGTGACGTGGATTTTTTCAAACACATCAACGATAACTACGGGCATCAGGCAGGGGATTTCGTCCTGAGGAAACTGGGGTATTTTATGGAGACTTTCTTGGAGAAACACGGCGTAGCCGGCAGGTACGGCGGCGACGAGTTTCTGTTCGTTTTACCCGAAGCGGATGAGGCGGAGGCCAAGGAGATAGTGTGCTCTCTGTACGAAAGGATAAGTTCTGCACAGTTCGTCTTCAACGGCAAGGAGCTCCCGATCTCCCTTTCCTGCGGGCTTTCCTTCGTTCTGTCTCCTATGGAACACGGGATGTGGAATTCCTCCAACTTGATAAAGATGGCGGACGACGCCCTTTACGAGGCCAAACGCAGAGGCAAAAACAGGATCTGCTTCTATAGCGACGAAGGAATGGAGGAAATTTCCTCAGTACGAAGCTATCAGGATCTTGCCTGATAGGACAAAACGTGTTAGAATTCCTCTCGTCGATCTGGAGGGGTGTCCGAGTGGTCGAAGGTGCTTGCTTGGAGAGCAGGTGTACCGCAAGGTACCGTGGGTTCGAATCCCACCCTCTCCGCCAGATGATTGAGCCGTCGTGCCTGGCACGACGGCTTTTTTGTTTTTCCGAGCTTGATCTGTTGTATGATGGTATGTGTTTTAGAGATCTTTTGAGAGGAGGTCCGTCGTGGATTTTAGATCTATTTTATCGCTGGCGGTCTTGGCCGCGTTGTTGCTGTTTCTTAAGTTCGTAAAGGATAAATCCGCATCTGGGGAGGATGTCTCCCGGCATCTCGCCTTTCTTAATCGGCTGCGGTCATGGGGGAAAAAGGTCATTTTATCGGTTTTACTTGCCTTGATAGTCCTAGTTGGAGCTCTGGACGGGATATACATCGTACCGTCCGGTTCTGAGGGAGTGCTTTTCCGTCTGGGAGAGGTCAAGTTCGTCGCGGAACAGGGGCCTCATGTTAAGATCCCCTTTGTCGATGTAGTAGAGGTAGTTAATACCGAAAACATCCGTCGTTTCGAGTACGGATACAGGACGGTAAGCGTAGGACCTCCCGCCAGGTATAGAGACGTTCCCGATGAATCGAAGATGTTGACCAGGGACAACAAGATCATAGAGATAGACTGGGTCCTTCAGTATCAGATATCCGATCCGGTCGACTACGTAACCCATATCCCCGAGAATCAAGGCATGAGGGAGAGGATGATAAGGGATATAGCCGAATCCTTCATGAGGGAGGTTATAGGGGCTAGGATCCTGGACGACGTTCTGACGAAGGAAAAACAGGCTATCCAGACCGAGGTCAGAAAAGGTCTCCAGGACAAGATGAACGCTCTCTCCACAGGGATTTTCGTTTCTTCCATCTCATTGCAGGACGTCATTCCCCCTCAAGCGGTGCAAAAAGCCTTCAACGCGGTCAACTCGGCCAGAGCGGAAAAGGAGAGAATGATACTGGAGGCCGAGCGTTACGCAAAGGAAATAGCCTCGGAGATGGCTGGAGACGTCGAGAGGATCCTTAACGAGGCTAACGCCTACGCCTTTCGAAGGGTGGCTCTGGCGGAGGGAGACGTCGCTAGACTCAGCGCTTTGAACGAAGCCTACAGGGTCGATCCCGATCTGGTAAAGCTGAACCTCTGGATGGAGACTATGACCGATGTGTGGAAGGAAATCAATCCTCTGTTTCTTCGCTCCTCCGAGTCCCTGAAGTTTCTGCCTTTGGATCGGTTTATCGAGCCTTCCGAAAAAGACGCCAAAGGCGATTGAGGAGGTGGAGGAATGACTAAACAGCTCAAAGCCGTGTCTATTATTGGAGTTATGCTACTTCTTATGCTAGTCCTTTACGGTTCCTTTTACGTGGTTCGTCAGGATGAGCAGGTAGTGATACTCAGGCTGGGAGAGATAGTCTCGACCAGGCGAGAGCCCGGAATAGCCTTCAAGGTCCCTGTCTTCGACACGGTGGTGAAATACACTAAAAGGCTTATAGAGTACGACGCCCATCCAGTTTCGGTGGTGATGGCCGATAAAAAAAATCTCATATTCGATTCCATCGCGGTCTTCCAGATAACCGATCCGGCCACCTTCAGAAAGAGGGTCCGAACCATATCCGCCGTCCAACAGAGGCTGGACGACTCGGTGTATGCCGCCGTCAGAGCCGTCGCAGGGCAGGTTACCTTCGACGAGATCCTCTACCTCAAGAGGGAGGAAGCGGAGGCTCAGGCTCTCAGGATCGCGGCGGAGGAGAGCGAGAAATACGGCGTCACCATAAGGACCGTGGAATTCAAGAGACTGTTTCTCCCTCAGGAGAACGAGGAGGCCGTCTATCGCTCGATGGAGGCGGAGAGAAACAGGATGTCCGCTCAGCTGAGGTCGGAGGGAAAGGCCGAGGCCATGAAGCTGCGCTCCGCAGCTGACAGAAACAGGGTGGAGGTCTTGGCCTCTGCCATGAAAGAGGCCGAGCAGATCAAGGGAGAGGGCGACATGAAGGCTCAGAAACTGTTAAGCAACGCCAATCGTGCCGTCAAGGGCCTTTATCCCTTCATGAAAAGGTTGGAGTTCTATAGAGAGGTTCTGCCGGGCAGAAACGTTATAGTCGAGAGCGAAGAGGGGATCTTCGAGGGCATGGACCGCCCCTGACGTATTGTAGCTTCAGCTTTTGTGCTATACTTTGTCGAGAAAACAGAATACCCGACATCTCTAGATCAGGGAATCCGGTTAGACTCCGGAGCGGCCCCGCCACTGTAAGTTCGAATTTCGAACGAGCCAGAATGCTGTTCTCGAGATGACGATGTGTATCTGCGTGGGCGGAATTCACATGGTGTCTCTGGAGGCCCCGTGGCGATCTCGCTTCGGGGCCTCTTTGGTCATAATATATCGGGAAAGGTGATGTGTTTTTTGAAAAAGTTGGTGTCGGTTTTGTTGCTGTTTTCTGCGATCTTCGTCGCTGGTGTCGCGTGGGGAGATGATTCGGTGAGCAAGAAAGGCGTATTGATGGTATCTTTCGGAACGACCGTTCCGTCCGGTCAGAAGGCGATAGATAACCTTTTTGCGACCCTCAAGTCGGTCTGTCCCGACAAGGAAGTTCGACTGGCCTATACGTCCAACATAATCAGGCGTAAATTGGCTAAAGAAGAGAATAAGATGATCGATAGTCCTATGATTGCCCTGTCTAAGATGAGGGACGAGGGGTTCACCGACGTCGTGGTGGTCTCCACTCACATTATCCCTGGGGAGGAGTATGGAGACCTGGAGGAGATCGTCAGAGCCTTCCAGTCGGTCAGGGGAAAGTACGGTTTCGATCGTCTGGTGCTGAGCGAACCTTTGCTGTATCATGAGGAAGACTTCGAGGCTATGGCCGGTTTCCTCGACAGGACCTACGGCGATAAAGTCGACGAGGACAGCGTCGTGGTCCTGATGGGACACGGTACCCCCGATTTCGCCAACGCCGCATACGGCCATCTCCAGACGGTTCTGGAGTCGTCGCTCCCCGGTTTTATCGTGGGAACCGTCGAGGGGGCTCCTACTCTGGACGACGTCCTGCTTCGTCTGAAGGCTAAGGGAGCTCGTAAGGCGACCTTGGCTCCATTCATGATAGTCGCCGGAGACCATGCCACCAACGATATGGCCGGTCCCGAGGATGATTCCTGGGTCACAGTGATCAAAGGCGACGGGTATCGAGTATCCTCCGTCCTGAAAGGTCTGGGCGAATACGACGAGATCGGTGCCATGCTGGTCCGGAAGTACCGGGCTGCCGCCGGAGATGGCTTTTAAGGGCACCTTGGATCGATTTTAGTCTCTGCGTCCGAAGCCTGTTTCAGGTTTCGGACGCCTGTTTTTTATCTATTGAAATGTAGGGGGAGGAACCGTCTTGAGGATTACCGATCGTATAAGGCAGGATAGGAAGAGAGCCTTTCTATGTGGGTCCCTTCTCTTGGTCGCCTTGATCGCCTTGTTCTTTTGGCGTATAACCTCTGGAGACGTCGACCTGTCTCTTTCGGATGTGGCAGGGGCCCTCCTGGGGTGGGGATCGAACGATCAGGCCCATGTAATCGTCAGGGTGGTGAGGCTTCCCAGGATAATGGCCTCCATGGGGGCCGGGGCGTCTCTAGCTGTCTCCGGAGTCGTTCTCCAAGCCCTTCTCGCCAACCCCCTGGCTGAGCCCTACACTCTAGGGATAGCCTCAGGCGCGGCTTTCGGGGCGTCTTTGGCGATATTGTCGGGCTGGGTCGTTACGATATCGGCTTTTGCCGGAGCCCTCGTAGCCTTGGCTTTGGTGATGGCCATCTCCTGGCGTTCCGGCGGGTCCACGGGACACACCGTCCTGGCCGGGATAGTAGTGGGGTCCTCTCTATCCGCCGGGGTAACCTTGGCGAAAGCCCTGGCCGGGGATAAAGTGGCTGGGATAGTCTTCTGGCTCATGGGAGGGTTCGCCGGAGCTTCCTGGGGAAGCGTCTTTTGGGTCTGGTTAGGTGTCTTGATCGTCTCTTCGTCTTTGTTCTTCTCCTCCGATCTGGATGCGCTTTCCCTGGGAGGAAATAACGGAGCGGTACTGGGAGTCGACGAGAGGGTGCTGAGGCCTTTGTTGGCGGTTGCCGCGGCTTTCTCTGCCGCCTCCGTGGTCTCCTTTTTCGGGGTGATCGGTTTCGTCGGCCTCGTCGTCCCGCATCTCGTGAGAATATCCATAGGCGCCTCTCACAGAGTTCTTCTTCCCCTGTCGATGTTGACCGGGGCTCTTCTTCTTTCCGGAGCGGATGGAATCGTCCGGGAGCTGGGAGAGCTGCCGGTAGGTGTCCTGACCTCTCTGGTAGGAGGCCCTTTTTTCTGCTGGATCCTTATAAGAGAGAGGGGAAGGGGATGACTTCACTGGTACTGGACAACGTCTCCGCCCTGTATCCAAGCGGCGGTGGCGTGACCTCCATATCGGCCGAGGCCAGGGGCGGAGAGATAACCGTTTTGATAGGTCCTAACGGAAGCGGCAAAAGCACTCTGTTGAAGGCTATAGCAGGGTTGATAGACTATGACGGTTCGATCAGGCTGAACGGCGTCGACATGGAAAGCATGGGCCGAAGGTCGAGGGCCGCTCTCTTCGCCGTGGTCGATCAGATCCCCTCCATGAACTATCCCTTTTCCGTGACCGAGGTCTTGGCTATGGGTCGTCTACCTCACGGCAGGGACGAGCCGAGAAAAAACTCGACACTGAGAAGCGTCCGTAGAGCGGCAACCGCCATGGACCTGTCGGATCTCTGTAATAGACCGGTTACGGAGCTTTCCGGAGGGGAAAGACAGAGGGTGGCCATCGCGAGAGCTATCGTCCAGGATAGCCCGATTATGCTGATGGACGAGCCTTCCTCCGCACTGGACCCCGGTCACGTGTCCTCTCTCTTCTCGTCCCTTAGGGATATGACTAACCGGGGTCGTGCCGTTATCGTCACGGTTCACGACGTCAATCTGGCGGCCATGTTCGCCGATAAGGTCTGGCTTATGGACGAAGGTCGTTTGGTGAGATATGGAAACCCGGAGGATATCCTCTCTCGGGAGAGACTGTCCAAGGTCTACGGAGTTGACTTTCGTCGGTATGACGGAGAAAGGGGGAAGTCTCTTTGGTTTTTCGAGCTGGATTGATGGCTTTGTATCTGTTCTTCGCAGGAGCTGCCTTTGCCCGAGGGGATATAGTCGTTCATGACGACCTGGGGAACTCGGTATCTCTCCCCGGTCCCGCCACGAAGGTGGTCTCTCTCTATGCAGGACATAGTGAGACACTGCTGGCCATGGGCTATGGGGATCGGTTGGTGGCGGTGTCTCAAAGCGACGATGGAGAGCTTTTCCCGGGAATACCCAGGTTGCCTCGTAACTTCGATCCCGAGTCGATCATAGCGCTGAACCCAGACCTGATCCTATCGAGACCCATGTTGGAGGGGACCCACGGTCGAGCACTCGACGTCCTTCGGCGGACCGGCATCCCCGTGGTGAACCTGGATCCTCCGGTATGGACGTCCCTGTTCGATTACGTCAGGACCATAGGAGAGCTCTTTGGCGATAGAGGCGATGTCCAGGTGGATCTTCTGGCCCGTTCCATCAAGCGACTTTTCATAATGGCTGAGACCCGCAGGGAAGGCGGGAAAAAACCGGTTTTCTTTTTGGAGACCGGCGAAAAAGGCATAAGGACCTGTTCTCCAGACAGCTGGGCTGCCGGAATCCTGGAATTGGCCGGAGGGATAAATGGAGCGTCCGATGCTTCTCCCTTGAGGGAGGGGAGCCCCTTGGCTCCCTACGGAATGGAGCGACTGATCGGGATAACTCCGACCTTGGATATCTACATAGTCCAGCAGGGCGCCATGAACGACGTGACGGAAAAATCCGTGTCCGAAAGGCCCTGGATAGAGATATTGAGGGGAAAGAGGATCCTATTTATAGACGAGAGAGACCTGAGCCGTCCGTCGGTCTACAGGATGGAGTCCACCGTTAGACGGCTGACGGATTTCTTCTTTTCCGAGGACCGTTAGACGGTTATGGATTGGGGACTATGGGGGGACTTCATAAGAGGGGAAACCATCCTGACTGTGAACGTCCTGATAGGCCTGTTCTTCGGGTGGCTCCTGGTGCGCTTCGGGGTCTCTGACAGGCTTTTGGCCCGTATAGGACCGAAAATCGCGAGATGGGGAATCCACCCGGACATAGTGACGGCTCTGGCCTTGAGCCTGGGGTCGTCAAGAGTAGCGGCCGGAATGCTGGCCTCAGCGGCTGAGCAGGGAAGGCTTGAGGACAGAGATCTGGTATGGGGAGTCCAGCTCATATCCTTTCCGGGATATCTGAGACGTTGGTCTACTTCCACCTTGGGTATGTCCATAGGATTGGCCGGTGTTGCCGGTGGAATATACGCTTTGTCTCTTTTGCTCAGAAGCGCCATCCGATTCTGTTTTTTTCTCGGACTTGTGTTGAGACACGGTCGGTCGGTCGATCTGAAGGAGGTCAACTGGCAAAGCAGCGGGAAGGTCCCCTCTCTGTGGGGAATGTTATACAGGACATTGCCATGGGGGTGGCTTTTTTTCGCCCTAGCCTTCTGGGGTATGCCCTTTTTGGAACCTCTGTTCAGGGAGTGGGGCAGGGGGCTGGCCATGTCTCCCGTGGCCTGGTCCGTGGCCTTGGCGGGGATGGCCCATAACTCCGCCGCCTTGGCCGCCGCTGGAGCAGCCGTCTCCGGAGGCCATATCTCCTCTGCGGAGGCCGTTTGGGCCCTTCTTGTGGGAAACTCTTTGGGAAGTCTATCCAGGATAGGGAGACAGAATCTGGCCTTTTGGTCCGGGCTCTTTCCGAAAAAAACGGTGTTAAAGCTTCTGTCTTGGTATCTTGGAACATTGCTTCCTCTCATGTTTCTTTGGATTTTAGCGGCTCTGTTGTTTTGTCGAGTTGTATGATTTACCCAGTTCTGATACAATGACCTCCGTCATCGAAAAGCTCCCTACAGGGGGCCCAGTCCCGTGCGGCGAGAGCCCGTGAACCCCGTCAGGTCCGGAAGGAAGCAGCGGTAAGCGGTGTCCCTTGGGTGCCACGGATCCCTGGGTCTCCTGTAGGGAGCTTTTTCTATTTTATCGGTGCTATGTCCACCAGTGCCTCTATAAGTTTCTGGAGCCTCTTCACGTCGACGTCGTTTTCGGATAAATCGTCGGTCATGCAGATGGAAATGTAGTTCTTGAGTATCTCCATACAGGCGTTCTGGAGCGCCTTTCTTGCGGCGGAAAGCTGTAGGAGAACGTCGCAACAATCCTTTTCCTCTATTATCATCCTCTGGATTCCCCTGAGCTGTCCCTCGACCCTTCGAAGTCGATTGAGCATGGCTTTTCTCTCCGGCGAGAGATCGTCCAGTTGTTCTATCAAAGACTGCGTCACTGTGCTACCCCTTCCCTTTTTTGAGGATACTCTATCCGAGTCTCTCACGATTCAAAAAACCTCGGTCATGGTAATATGAAGCTTCTTGATGGTCAAGTCCGACTATGCTATACTTTCCGATGGCCCATATTTGTATGGGTCGCATTCCACACATCGGGTCGGAGGTCGGGGTGGTGCCTTTTCGGTTCCCGTTCTCGTAGCCCGGTGGAGGATAAAAACCACATTCATTAAGGAGGAAACACCATGTCCGTAGTCAGCATGAAGCAGCTTCTCGAGTGCGGTGTCCATTTCGGTCACCAGACCCGCCGCTGGAACCCCAAGATGAAGCCGTTCATCTTCACCGAGAGAAACGGCGTCTACATCATCGACCTTCAGAAGACCGTCAAAGGACTTGAGAAGTCCTATTCTTTCCTGAGAGAGGTCTCCAAGGAAGGCGGCAGCGTTCTTTTCGTAGGGACCAAGCGCCAGGCTCAGGACACCATCAGAGAAGAGGCCATCCGCTGTGGTCAGCACTATATCAACCAGCGTTGGCTCGGTGGTTTGCTCACCAACTTCCAGACCATCCGTAAAAGGGTTCTCAAAATGGTCGAACTGGATCGCATGGAGTCCGACGGTTCCTGGAACGATCTTACCAAAAAAGAGGTAGTCCTGCTCAAAAAGCAGAAGGCCAAGCTCGAGAAGTACCTACTCGGCATAAAAAACATGAAGGTTCTTCCCGATGCCCTCTTCATCATCGATCCTCGTCGTGAGGATATCGCAGTCAAAGAGGCCAGGAAGATCGGCATACCGGTCATCTCCATAGTCGATACAAACTGCGATCCCGAGGTCATAGACTATCCCATCCCCGGAAACGACGACGCCATAAGGGCCATCAAGCTTATATCCGGGCTCATGGCAAGCGCCGTAATAGAGGGACGTCAGGGAGTGGACGGAGCCAACGGATCCGACGATTCCGACGATGTCAACGATAACGATATCATCGAGGTCAAGGAGAAACTCACCGAGGCATACGGAGAAGATACCGCCGAGGGTGAAGACTAATATCAGGACGGCCGTTGATAGAGCTGTCTTCTTTTTAAAGGAATAAGGGAGGATCTGACCATGGCAATCAGCGCATCTGACGTCAAGAGTCTTAGAGAACGTACCGGTTGTGGCATGATGGACTGCAAAAATGCCCTTGCCGAGTGCGATGGCAACGTAGAAAAGGCCGTCGACTACCTGAGGGAAAAAGGTTTGGCTAAGGCGGCCAAGAAGGCCAGCCGTGCGGCCAAAGAGGGAAGGGTGTTCTCCTACATCCACACCACCGGCAAGATCGGTGTCCTCCTAGAGCTCGACTGCGAGACCGATTTCGTGGCCAAAACCGATGAGTTCCAGGAGCTGGGACACGAGATAGCCATGCACGTGGCCGCTGCCGCTCCGATCTACGTATCTCCCGAGGAAGTTCCCTCGGAGGAGCTCGATCGCGAGATAGAGGTTTACCGTCAGCAGGCCCTTCAGGAGGGCAAGCCGGAAAATATCCTGGACAAGATCGCCGAGGGCAGGGTCCGCAAATACTACGAGACCGTGTGTCTTATGGAGCAGCCTTGGATCAGGGACGGCGACAAAAAGATCAAGGATCTCGTGATAGAGGCGGTCGCCAAGCTTGGCGAGAATATGGTGGTCCGTCGTTTCGCCAGATTCTCGATCGGAGAGTAGTTAGATCAACGATAGAGGGGCTCAGGGATTTCTTATCCTGGCCCCTTTTTTTTGGAAAAACACGGGGGGATTCGTCAGTGGCAGAGTTTAAATACAAGAGGATATTGTTGAAGCTTTCCGGAGAGGTGCTAGCCGGCAAGCTCGGTTTCGGATTGGACTTCGGCGCCATCAGGAGCATATCCCATCAGATCGTGGAGATCTCGAGAGCCGGAGTCGAGGTCGGACTGGTCGTAGGGGGAGGCAATTTCTTCAGAGGTAAACAGGCCGTCGACGAGGGCATAGAGAGATCCCAGGCCGATTACATGGGGATGTTGGGCACCGTTATAAACTCCCTGGCTCTTCAGGACGTATTGGAAAAACAGGGCATCCCCACCCGGGTCCAGACGGCCATCCAGATGCAGGAGATAGCCGAGCCCTATATCCGAAGAAGGGCTCTCAGACATATGGACAAGGGACGGGTTCTCATCTTCTCCGCCGGAACCGGCTCTCCCTATTTTTCCACCGATACGGCAGCGGCTCTCCGGGCCGCCGAGATAGGAGCCCAATGTCTCGTGAAGGCCACCAAGGTCGACGGAATATACGATAAAGATCCAATGAAGAACTCCGATGCCGTCCTCTACTCCTCCTTGACCTATATGGACGCCCTGAGGCAGAGGATAGAGGTCATGGATGCCGCCGCCTTCTCCCTGTGTATGGAAAACAAGATTCCCATAGTGGTCATGAACGTCCTGGAGGACGGTAGATTAGCCGACTTCTTGATCCAAGGGAAGAAGATTGGTACGATAGTTTCGGGGGAATAGCCGGATCACAGATCAGCGCCACCGAAAAGGAGAGTGTTTCCATGAGCGAGGTAACGAAATTCGATCTTGAAGAGAAAATGGAAAAAGCAGTGGACTTCCTGAAAGGGGAGTTCGTAGGAATCAGGACAGGAAGGGCTCATCCTGGTTTGGTAAGCGACATCAAGGTGGACTACTACGGGTCGTCCACGCCGCTGAAACAGCTTGCCACCATAAGCGTCCCGGAGGGGAGATCTCTTCTGATAACTCCCTTCGACAAGACCGTACTCAAGGATTTGGAGAAGGCCATTTTGGGCTCCGATCTCGGCGTAACCCCTCAGAACGACGGACAGGTCATAAGGCTGAATCTGCCGGAGCTCACGGGAGACAGGCGCAAAGAGCTTACCAAGATGGTCCATAAGCTTTCCGAGGAGGCCAGGATCGCGGTAAGAAACCTGCGCCGGGACTGTAACGATTTCTACAAGAAAAAGCTGAACGAATCGGAGATAGGCGAGGACCAGTACCACGACTTTTTGGATCAGATCCAGAAGATAACCGATGGGCACATACAGGAGATCGACAAGGTCATGAAGGACAAGGAAGAGGAGATCCTCACCAAGTTCTAGTCTTTTTTAAAAGCGTAGGAGAAGGGGATCCCTTTCTCCTACGCTTTTTTTCGTTTTCATACGAAGAGATCCAGCAGCCCTCCAGCATCCAGATCGACGTATCCCTGATCGGTCAACTTGAGCGTCGGTATCACCGATAGAGACAGAAAGGCCATAACCATAAAAGGATGCTCCAGAGAACAGCCCAGTTTTTCGATCGATACCTCCATCTTCTCGTATTTCTCCATGATCTCTTCGGGGTTTTCCTGGCTCATGAGCCCTCCGACCGGCAGGGGGAGGGAGGACAGGACTTTTCCGTCCAACACGGATACGAATCCACCGCCTAAGCGTCTCAGCTCCCGGAGAGCCGACACCATGTCGTCGTCGTTCGTCCCTATGACGCCGAAATTATGGGCGTCGTGGGCCACCGAGGATGCCATTGCACCTCCTGTTAAGCCTATTCCGTGAACGAAGCCTATGCCGACTCTGCCGCTGTCGGTGTTTCTGTCGACCACCGCCATTTTTATGACGTCCTTCTCGACGTCGGATATAACCAGGTTGTCCCTTACCTTCGGTGGCATTACTAGGTGTTCCGTCACCACCTGTCCCGGTTTTATGCCTATTACCCTTATATTGCCGCCTTGGAATTTTACCTTCAGGCCTTCCGAGTCGGGGATCTCGGTCGTCTTGGACGGAGATGGATAACGTCCCTCTCTGACAAGAGGGTAGCTGGACAGGGATCCGTTTTCCGCCACCAACGTACCGTCCTTCCAGACCATCTCGGCTCTGCAGTTTTCCATGGAGTCTAGGAGGACCATGTCGGCCCTGTATCCCGGTGCAATGGCTCCTCTGTCCTTCAGTCCGAAATAATCCGCGGCGGACAGAGTCACCATTCTAAGCGCGGTCAGGAAGGATATTCCTAGTCTCTGAGCCATACGGAGCTTCTCATCCATGTGTCCTCTGCTTAAGAGATAGGAGACGTTGAGATCGTCGCTCACCATCATGGATCGGCATCCCCGTCTCTCGTCCCGGACTATCATCGGGGCCAGATCCTCCAGGTTATGCTCGCTTGCTCCCTCTCTTATCATCACCCACATGCCTCTGCGAAGCTTTTCTATCGCCTCGCCCAGCTCGTAGGATTCATGGTCCGAATCACATTGGCTGAGAAGATAGGCGCACAGGTCTTTTCCTGTGAGCCCCGGAGCGTGTCCGGTCTTAACTTGATCTCCCGATACGAGTATCTTTCCCCATAGATCGGGATCGCCCTCCAGAACGCCCGGATAGTTCATCACCTCGCCTAAGGCGGTGCACCAACCTTTTCGGAACATTTGGTCCAAAGCCATAGAGTCCAGCCTGTCGAAGGGGGTCTCGAAGGGAGAGGCCGGAACGCAGGACGGAGCGTTCAGGAATACGTCCATAGGAAGGGACCTGGACGCCCTGTGCATATACTCCAGTCCGGCCATTCCGGACGTATTGGCTATCTCGTGGGGATCGGCGAATACCGCAGTCGTCCCTCTAGGAAGAACCAACTCTGCGAATCCCTCCGGGGTCAACATGGTGCTCTCTATGTGGCAGTGTCCGTCTATGAACCCTGGGACCAGATACTTCCCAGTCCCGTCCACGGTTCTCGCTCCACTGTATCCCTCTCCTACACCTACTATGAGGTCGCCCGAAACGGCTACGTCGGTTACCTCCAGCTCGAAACTGAACAGATTGGGAACCGTGACGTTGGATATAACCAGGTCCGCCTCCCTTTCGCCTCTGGCCTGAGCCAGCATGGATTTTACGTTCATATAGGATATCGCTCCTTTCTGTTTCATTTCCCTCGCTAGAGAGAGGGGCAGGGCTCTCTGAAGCGAAAGCCCTGCCCCCTCTTTGTCGTGCGGTGATTTTTACACGAATATCTCCTTGAGAATGAATATGACGAAAAGTCCCCACATGACGGGGCTTATCTCGTTTTTCTTGCAGGCCACGAACTTGAGGATCACGAAAGTGAGGATGCCGAACTCTATTCCGTTGGCTATGCTGTAGCTGAAAGGCATGATGAATATCGCTATAGCCGCCGGAATTACGTCGGTATAGCTGCCGAAGTCCAGGTCTTTGAGGCTCATCATCATATAGACCCCGACCATTATCAGAGCAGGTGCGGTCGCACAGGCCGGAACGATGGACACAATGGGGCTGAAGAAAATGGCCAAAAGGAAGAGTATCGACGTCACGAGAGCTGTGAGCCCGGTCCTGCCGCCCTGTTCGACTCCACTGGCGCTTTCAACGAAGGAGGTGATAGTCGATGTGCCGAGAACCGCTCCGCAGGTTGTCCCAATGGCGTCCGCCATGAGGGCGCTTCTGGCCCTGGGCAGGTTGCCCTTGTCGTCAAGAAGTCCGGCCCTGTTGGTGACACCGACCAGAGTGCCGACAGTGTCGAAAAAGTCAACGAAAAAGAACGTAAAGACTATGATCCAGAAAGTTCCGTTCGCCAGCTGAGAGAAATCCATCTTCATGAAAATCGGAGAGATGGAGGGAGGCATGGAGACTACCCCTTCCGGCATGGAAGCCACTCCCATAGGCACAGCTATGGCAGTTACGGCCAGGATTCCCCATAGGATGGCACCCTTGACTCTGTGGGCTTCCAGGGCCATCATTATGACGAAGCCGATGATCGTAAGTATGACCGGCTTGGAGGCCAGATCGCCCAGACCTACCAGGGTGGCGGGATTGTCTACGATGATTCCAGCTCCCTCCAGTCCGATGAGGGCTATGAAAAAGCCTATCCCGGTAGAGATGCCGATCTTGAGGGATTTCGGTATACTGTTGACTATAGCCTCTCGTATCTTGGTCAGTGTAAGGACTATGAATAGAAGTCCTTCCACGAAGATCGCCGCCAAGGCCACTTCCCAGGGTATGTTCATCCCCAGAACCACGGAAAAGGCGAAGAAGGCGTTGAGTCCCATGCCGGACGAGAGAGCTATGGGGTAGTTGGCCATTAACGCCATGAGTAAAGTCGCCAGAGCGCTGGCGAGACAGGTCGCTACCATGAGAGGACCGAAAGGCATCCCCGTCTTGGACAATATGTCCGGGTTGACGAAAATTATGTACCCCATGGTCATGAAGGTGGTGATACCGGCCATTACCTCCGTCTTTACGTCGCTCCCGACTTCTTTCAGTTTAAACTGCCTTTCTAGCCAACTTGCCACGATGATCCCTCCTGAAATAATGAAGATGTCTTTACTTAAAGAATATAATATAAGTATAGACCTGGTTGAAAAGCATTTCAACGAGACACCCTGTCGCAGGGGATCAGGATTTTAAATGCTTTCTCTCCGAATCGTCTTATGATACCTTTGAGAGGCTCTGTTGAAAAGGAGGAATACCATGAATAAAGTCTATGTGTGCCATAAAATTCCGGAGGCCGGTTTAAATTTATTGAACGGAAAAGTGGAATATCGGTGTTGGGACGGAGACGGACCGGTTCCGAGGGACCTGCTCTTGGAGGAGATATCCGACGTGGACGGAGTTATAACCATGTTGACCGAAAAGGTGGACTCGGAGTTCTTCGATAACGCCCCGAGGGTTAAGGTGGTCAGCAACTACGCGGTAGGCTACAACAACGTCGACGTGGAGGAGGCCACTTCTAGAGGGGTAAAGATAACGAACACCCCTGGAGTTCTGACGGAGGCCACCGCCGACATCGCCTTTGGATTGCTAGTGGCGGCTTCCCGCAGGTTCACCGAGGCGGAGAGGTATCTTCGTTCCGGAAAATGGACCTGTTGGCATCCCACCATGCTGCTCGGACGGGAGATATTCGGCAAGACTCTGGGCTTGATAGGCTTCGGAAGAATAGGGAAGGCCGTGGCTCGAAGGGCAGCCGGATTCGGCATGAAGGTAATCTATCACACCCCTTCGGGAGGTCCTGCGACGGATCAGGGCGACGGCCCCCGATGGGTCTCATTTGAAGAGATCCTGGAGAAAAGCGACTACCTGAGCCTCCATTGCCCTCTGAACGATCGTACGAGAGGGCTTATCGGGAAGAAAGAGCTGGAGAGGATGAAGCAGGACGCGGTTTTGGTAAACACATCCAGAGGCCCTGTGGTAGACCAGACGTCACTCTACGAGTCCCTCAGGGACGGGGTCATCGGCGCCGCCGGTCTCGACGTCTACGACGAGGAGCCGATATCGCCGGAGGATCCCCTTCTGTCACTTGAAAACGTGGTCATGTTGCCCCACATAGGCAGCGCCACCAGGGAGGCAAGGGATGCCATGGCTACAATGGCCGTGTCCAACATGCTGGACGTGCTGGAAGGAAAGGAACCGAGAAATCCGGTGAATTGACATCGTGTATAGGGGGAGTTCGATGAAAAAGTATCTTGCCATCTTTTCGGCTGTTTTGCTGGCCTTAGCTTCGATAGGAACGGCCTGGGCGGCCTTGCCAGGCTCGGGGAAGGTGGACGGTTATTTTAACCTGTCCTGGAGCAAGCCTCATATAAAGTGGAATCGTCTCTACCTGACGGTGAAGAACGACGGCGAGCTCTTTCAGCCCCTGAAGGCGAAGGTAGTCTTCCAGGGGGCGGGGGGAGAAGACCTCGGAGTAGCCGTGTTCGACGTCGGTATTCCTCCAAAAAAATCCCTCAGGGTCTACGGGCCCATAGAGCGGGGTGAAAATCTCGGCGAGGCGGTGAAGCTCGTCTGGTCCGTCAATTGAACGGTAACGGTGGATGGCCGAGATGGATGTGGTCGTAGCTACGGCGTCCGCTCTGGCGATGGACGCTTTTTCGGTCTCTCTAGGCGCCGGGGCCTGTCGGTGCGGTATGCCGGTAAGGCAGATCCTCCGGATGGCCTTTATGTTCGGTTTTTTCCAGTTTGCCATGCCCCTGTTAGGCGGGTTCTTGGGAGCTACCGCTGTGTCTTTCGTGTCGGCCTGGGATCATTGGATAGCCGCCGGTCTCCTCTGGTTCGTCGGGGGGAACATGATATTCGAGTCTCTCAAGCCCAACAAAGACTGCTCCGGTCTGGACACCGCCAAGACCAGAGTTCTGCTGGGACTGGCCGTGGCTACCTCCATCGACGCCATGGCGGTCGGTTTTTCCACCGCCACTTTAGGGGAGTCCGTCATGCCTCTGGCCCTAGCTGCCGGGGTTATAACCTACCTTCTTTCCGTATTCGGAGCGATGGCCGGGTGTCGTCTGGGAAGTGTCACTGGACACAGAGCTGAGATGTTGGGAGGCCTTTGTCTCTGCCTCATAGGTCTGGAGATATTGGCAAGCCATATGAATTGGATATAGGTAAAGCGAACGGGGTCCTTCGAGAAGGACCCCGTTCGTAGTATGTCATGTCGTTTAACTCAGCTTCTCTATGAACTCCTTGAGTCGTTTAATTCCCTCTACGATCTCCTCCGTCGAGTTGGAGTAGGACACCCTTATGTGGCCCGGCGCGAAGAAGGCGCTGCCCGGAACCATCGCCACATATGACTTGTCCAGCAGTTTCTGGCAGAAATGGACGTCGTCGGTCAGTTTCTCTCCGTCGCAGCTCTTGCCCAGGGCTTTTTTAACGTTGACCAGAACGTAAAAAGCTCCCTGAGGCTCTACGAACTCGATCAGAGGTACATCTCCGAGGAGCTTGAGGATGAGGTCTCTTCTATCGGAAAAGTGACCGTGCATCTTTACTATGTCGCCGTCGGCTTCCTTCAGGGCTCCTAGGGCAGCGTACTGAGCTATGGAGCAGGGGTTGGACGTGAGGTGTCCCTGCACCGCTCCTACCTTGGCCATCAGTTCGGACGGTCCCAGGGCGTAGCCTATCCTCCACCCCGTCATGGCGTAGGCCTTGCTGACCCCGTTTATGATTATCGTATGGTCCCGGACCTCCGGAGCCAGTGCGACTATCTGATGGTGGGCGGCATCGCCGTAGACCAGCTGTTCGTATATCTCGTCGTATATTATGACTATGTCGTTCTCCACCGCTATAGAGGCCAAGCCCTTAAGGGTTTCCTCGTCGTAGACGGCACCGGTGGGATTGTTGGGCGAATTTATCATCATACATTTCGTCTTGTCCGATATCACCCGTCTTACCTCGTTCAGGTCCGGAATGGAGTCGGTTTCTGATGTGTCCACTATGACCTCTTTACCCCCGCATAAGCGGATCTGTTCCACATAGCTGACCCAGGCGGGAGCGAACACTATAACCTCGTCTCCTGGGTCGACCAGACAGCTGAGGGCTTCGTAGAGAAGTATCTTGGCTCCCGCTCCTACGACGACGTCTCCCGGGGCGTATTCCAGGCCGAACCTCTTGGAGTAGTAGGAACACACGGCCTCCTTGAGCTCCGGTATTCCGGTTCCGGGAGTATAGTGGGTGTAACCTTTTTCCATCGCCTCTACTGCGTACTTGAGGGCGGACTCGGGCGAGTTGAAGTCCGGCTCTCCGGCACCGAAGGAAATTACGGGCTTACCCTCCCTCTTCATAGCCTTGGCCTTGGCCACCACGGCCAGCGTGGCCGAAGGTTCAAGCGTTCGTGCCCTTTCAGAAAGAACCATTCCGCTCATCTCCTTAGATTATTTGTCGTTCCGTAATCGCGTACAGCCATTTAAACAAAAAAAACGAGGAAAAGCTACAGCGGTCTCGTCCTTTTGACGAAAGTCGTTTATACTTTATGTAAGCCTCCATCGGTTGCAGAGATGTGAGGACAGGTGTTAAAATACGATTGCGTAGATAGGCGCACCTGTTGGAGGAAGGGAGGAAATAGAATGGACATTCGTTTTGTTACTCGCAACGTGGAACTGGCGGACGAACTGAAGGAATACATGGAGAGGAAGCTCTCCAAACTGGAGAAATTCTTCCCCAAGATCCTTGATAACCAGATCGTCCTCAATCTCAGTCGGGGTATTCACACCGTCGAGGTGACCTCCAACGTCAACGGCGTCATCATGAGGGGAGAGGAGAGGGATTCGGATCTGAGAAAGGCCTTCGATATAGCCCTCAAGAATCTTGAGAGGCGCATACGCAGGCACAAGAAGTATCTTGTCGATAGAGTTCAGCTTAAGACCCACGACGTATCGTTCAACATAGACGAGATTCTGGCGGATATGTCGAAGCCGGCGGTGGAGGAGAAGGACGAGAAGATCGTTAAGGTCAAGAAGTTCCCTCTCAGGCCCATGAGTGCAGAGGAAGCCTGTATGCAGATGGATCTTTTAGGACATTCGTTCTTCATCTTTTCCAATGCCGAGAACGGTTCCATGAACGTCGTCTACAAGAGAAAGTCCGGCGGATACGGCCTATTGGAACCTACGGACTAGATTTGAACCTTACCGGAGGGGCCCTAGGGGCCCCTTTTTAAATTGTTGTGACTTGTCTGCTTCAGCGGAGGTGATCGCTTGCACGAGATGTCCCTGGTCAGCGCTATTTTGGAAAGCCTAGAAAAGATGGTGGACGAAAACGGATGGTCCTCGGTCAAATCGGTGACCCTCAGGGTGGGAGCCATGCGTCAGGTAATACCGGACGTCATGAAGTTCGCCTTCGAAGTATCGGTGAAGGGAACTCCCATGGAAGGGGCGGAACTTGCTATAATCTCGGTGCCCATAAAGTTTTCCTGCCGGGGCTGTGGAGCCCATTGGGGCGAGGAGGAACTTGGGTATCTCTGTCCTTCCTGTGGAGGGATGGAAGTGGATATGGAACAAGGAATGGAACTAGAACTGGAATCCCTGGAGGTGCAGGAACGATGACTACGAAAAAAGTAGAAGTTCAACAGGCGGTTATGGCGGCGGACCTCAGCTACGCTCAGAAGATCAAGGATCGCCTGAAGGAGAAGGGAATCCTCATGGTCAATCTCATAGGCTCTCCCGGTTCCGGCAAGACCACCCTTCTGGAGAAAACCCTGGGCAAGGACGGCCTCAGAGCGGCAGTGATAGAGGGCGACGTCGCCACCGACAGGGATGCCAAGAGAATCGAGGCCACAGGTGTGCCCTCGATCCAGATAAACACCGACGGAGGTTGTCATCTCGAGGCGAACTGGGTGGACTCCACCATAGACAAGCTGCCTTTGGACGAACTGGATATAATCTTCGTCGAGAACGTGGGTAACCTGGTGTGCCCCGCCGAGTTCGACATAGGAGAGGATCACAAGGTCGCCATCTCCTCCGTGCCGGAGGGACCGGACAAACCCCTCAAGTATCCTCTGCTTTTCACCGAGGCTTCCGCCGTGGTCCTCACCAAGACGGACCTGCTGCCCTACGTGCCTTTCGACCTGGATCTCTACTGGGGCGATGTCGGTAAGATGAACCCGAAGGCGAAGCGTCTGGATATGTCCTGCGCCAAGGGAGAGGGACTGGAGGAATGGTCTCGGATCCTCCGTAGCTGGCTAGAGGAGAAAAGGAACGGATGACGAAGGACTCTCCTGTCTTAGAGAGTCTTAATCCTCGACAGAGGGAGGCGGTCTCCTACGAGGGGACCCCTCTTCTCGTCTTGGCCGGAGCCGGAAGTGGCAAGACCAGGGTCTTGACGAGCAAGCTGGCCTGGCTGGTGGCGGAGCGGTCGGTTCCTCCCTGGCGGATCCTGGCAGTCACTTTCACCAACAAGGCTGCCCGTGAGATGAAGGATAGAGTAGACTCCATGCTGGACGGCGGATACCCCTACGGTCAGATCTCCACCTTCCATTCCTTCGGGCTTCAGATGCTCTTCAGAAACAGAGACGCCCTGGAGGCCCGGGGATACAGGAGAAACTTCGTTGTCTTCGACAGAGGAGACTCGCTTTCCCTGGTGAAAAAATCCATGAAGGCCATGAAGTTGGACACCTCTCAGATGGAGCCTTCCTGGGTCCTGGAATGTATATCCAAGGCCAAGACTGCCTCGGATCCGGTTACCATGGACGGAACTATTCTGGAAGGAGATATGGCGGAGCTCTACAGTCGCTATACCAAATCCCTGAAGGAGCAGGGTGCCTTCGATTTCGACGACCTCATCGTCATGCCGCTTCATCTCATGTCCACCGATCGGGATATACTGAAAAAAGAGAGGGATAGACTGGACTGGATATTGGTGGACGAATACCAGGACGTGAACCGTCCCCAGTTCGCCCTCCTTCGCCTTCTGGCCGGAGACTCTCCTAACGTAATGGCTGTAGGGGATCCGGATCAGTCGATCTACGGATGGAGAGGGGCGGACATGTCGGTTATCCTTGGATTCGAACGGCACTTTCCCGGATCGAAGGTGATCCTCCTGGAGCAGAACTACAGATCGACCGAGACCATACTGGACGCAGCCAACTCCGTGATAGGCAACAACGTAAACCGTCCGGAAAAGAGGCTCTGGACAGCCCGTTCCGGAGGAGAGCCTATAAACGTCGTGACCTTGGGGGACGAGCGTTCCGAGGCACGTTACGTTTCCGACGTGGTCGAGGAGCTGTTGTCCCTCGGATACCGCTACACCGACATGGCGGTGCTTTACAGAATGAACGCTCTTAGCAGAAACTTCGAACAGGAGTTCGTAAAAAGGGGGATCCCTTACAGAGTCGTCAAGGGCACCGCTTTCTACGACAGAAAAGAGATAAAAGACGCCATCTCCTACCTTCGTCTAGCAGTAAACCCCAGAGACGCCAGCGCTTTGGCAAGGGTGGCCAACGTGCCCCCGAGAGGACTGGGCGCAAAGGGATTGGAGTCGGTGGAAAACTACCTCTCGACCCACGCCGCCGAGGCCAGGACGACCTGGTGTCGCATAGCGGACGGAGGTTGCGGTCTCAGGGGAAAGGGCGATAAGGGCATAAGGGATTTGGCCCGGCATATGATATCGCTGATAGACATAGGCTCCGACTTGAACCGTGCCGTTGAGTATATAATGGACGTTATAGGCTACGGATCCTACCTGGAGAAGGGGTACCCCGATCAATTCGAGGAGCGCAGGGAGAACGTTATGGAGCTTACCTCCATATCTCCCGGATCCGAGAGCCTGGAGGACGTCCTGGCCGAGATAGCCCTTTATACCGACCAAGAGGTAGACGACATACCGGATGGTATCAGCCTGTCCTCTCTCCACGCCGCCAAGGGGCTGGAATTCCCGGTAGTTTTCGTGGTTGGAATGGAGGATGGAATCTTTCCTCACGGAAGATCCCTGGATGGAGGAAGAGACGAACTGGAGGAGGAACGAAGGCTTTGTTACGTCGGAATGACCAGAGCCGAAGAGAGGCTATATCTGACCTCGTCTCGGTTTCGGCGTCTTTTCGGTTCCGTGATGAATAACGACGTTTCCAGATTCATATGGGAGATACCCGAGAACTACCGGGTCGTAGAGAGCAGAGCAGGGGAGGGACCTAATCATGTTCGTTTTGGGAATTACCGGGGATATCGGCGCCGGTAAGTCCACAGTGGCCTCCATCTTGGGCAACATGGGTGCCAGGGTCATAGACGCGGATCAAATAGTCCGTAGACTTTGGAACCACAGGGAGCTGGTGGACGCGGCCCGAGACAGATGGGGCGACTCCGTCTTGAACGAAGACGGAAAAATCTCCCCCTCCGCAGTCGCGGAGCGTTTTTTCGGAGAAGAGAAGGAATATCGTTGGCTTTGCCGACTAATCCATCCCATGGTCCGAAGCGAGATGGCCTCCGGGCTTTCGGCGGAACGGGGCTGGGTGGTGGTGGAGATCCCCTTGCTTTTCGAGTCCGACGTTCCCTATTGGTGCGATATGACCCTTTACGTGACGGCGTCTCCGGAAAACAGGGTAGCGAGAAACTCTTCAAGAGGCCTGAACGGAGACGAGCTGGACAGGAGAGAGAAGTTCCTCATATCCTCTGAGGAGAAGAAATCAATGGCGGATCTGGTGGTCACTAACGACGGATCCCTGGATGAACTGAAGGATATCCTGAGGTCCCACGGCGAGAAGATGCTTCGGATGTCGTCCATATGTACGGTCAAGATCCAATGCGCCTTCAAAAAACAGGCCAGACAGCTTATATCGGGCATCCTCGGCAAAAAACTGGCCTACCAGGCCAACCTTGCCTCTCTGGAGACGGCCTATTCCAGATACGACCAGTTCCTCACGGACAACTGGGAGGTCCAATTCTACACCCTGGCACCTCTGGTGCCGGAGATATCTCGAGTGGCTTCGGAGATCATAAAGAAGGAACCGACACCTCTCGCCGTAGCCGATGTCCTGAGGGCCAGCTTGTCTTTCAGAGAGGCCCTCTGTGAGGCCTGTCTTTGAAGGTTATCACCAGTCACGTCGGCAGCGACTTCGACTCACTCGCCAGCATGATCGCCGCCGGGAAACTATATCCCGACGGCGTTCCGTGTTTTTCCGGATCGGCTGAACGAAACGTCAGGGATTTTCTGAAAAGACATCGCGACCGGTGGACCGTCCTGACCCCAAGAAAAATCAGAATGGACGAGGTAACCCAGCTGATAGTCGTCGACACCAGGTCCGTTCGGAGACTGGGCGTCCTCGCCCCTCTGGCGGGACGTCCGGAAGTGGACGTCCACGTATACGATCATCATCCGCCCTGTTCCGACGAGATAGACGCATCCAAAAAGGTAATAGAGCCTGTGGGGGCGGCGGTCACCCTCATACTCGAGGAGGTGCTCCGCAGGGGGATAGCTCCGACTCCCCACGAGGCCACCCTTTTCGCCCTTGGCATATACGAGGACACCGGGGGCCTCATATTCGGCGGAACCACCAAACGGGACTACGAGATGATGTGTCGCATGAGGGAATACGGCGCGGATTTCACCCTCATCCCCTCCGCTATAGAGATGGGGCTTTCCGCCTCGGAGCGCAGCATGATGGATAAGTTGGTGGAGAACGCCTGGGAGAGGTATATCGCCGGTGCTAGAGTTGTCTTCACCATGGCGGCGGTCGACACCTACATCGAGGGACTGTCCCTGTTCGTCCATCGTCTTCGCGATTTTTTCAGCGCCGACGTAGTCCTGTCCGCCGTGAGGATGGAGGGGCGCACCTACGTTGTCGGCAGAAGCAAACAGAACGTTCTCGACGTGTCATCTCTGCTTAAACCTCTGGGCGGAGGAGGCCATCCCCAGGCTGCGTCCGCTACGGTAAGCGACAGGAGCCCTCAGAGGATTCTCCTGTCTCTCGAAAACAAGGTCGAGGAGCTTATAACCCCGGTTATGACCGTGTCGGGGATAATGACCAGCCCCGTCATGGCGGTGGACGAGGACAGCTCTGTAAACGACGCCTACAGGATAATGCTTCGCTACGGTCACTCCGCTCTTCCCGTTACCAGGCGTGGAGATCTGATAGGTCTTATAACCAGAAAGGACCTGGACAAGGCTCAGCTACACGGATACGGAGAGGCCATGGTGGGGGAGTTCATGACGGAAGGGGTCATAACCGTCTCCTCTCAGGCCTCCATAGAGGAAGCCCATCGATCCATGGTAACCCACAACATCGGCAGACTGCCGGTGGTGCGTAACGGAGATCTGATAGGAATAGTCACCAGAACCGACCTTTTGAGGGCTCTCTACCCCGCATCTATGCCCATGGAGGAAAGGCAGATAGCCCCGGATTACCCTTGGACCGAGCCTATGGAACGTCTGTTGGACAAGGGGCTTTCCTGCTCCGACAGAGAACTGCTTAAAACGATGGGGCGCAGGGCCCACGATATGGGAATGGCCGCCTATGTCGTAGGAGGTGTCGTGAGAGATCTACTGCTCGATCGACCCGTCACGGATCTTGACGTTGTGGTGGAGGGCGACGCCACCGGCTTCATAAAATCCTGGGAGAGAGACGGTGCCGACGTATCGCTTCACGGTCGCTTCAAAACCGGCACGATCGCCTTTCCGGACGGAAGAAAGGTGGACGTCGCCACTGCCAGGAGGGAGTTTTACGAATTCCCCACGGCTCAGCCGACCGTCTCCAGCGACTCACTGAAACACGATCTCTACAGGAGGGATTTTACAGTCAACGCCATGGCTCTCTCCATCGGAGGGGAGACTTGGGGAACCCTGATAGACTACTTTGGCGGAAGGCGAGATATCCTGTCTCGTAAGCTGAGAACCCTGCACAACCTCAGCTTTGTTGAGGACCCGACCAGAATCTTTAGAGGAGTCAGGCTCGAGCAGAGGCTCGGTTTCGACCTGGACGATAACGCTCTCAGAACGATGAAAAACTGCGTGAGAGGCGGCTTGTTTGGCGGGCTCTCCGGGTTTCGTTTGAGATCGGAGCTGGAGATATCATTGAAGGAGCCCAGACCCTGGCCCATAGTCAAGAGAATGGCCGAACTGGGACTCTGGGAGCCCCTCTTTCCAGGAATACACCTGGGCAACAGGGTAGCCAGAACTCTGCGTCGTCTCTCCGTAGCGAGAGGTAGAATGGCCAAGGAGTTGATCCCCCTGGGAGACGACCTATGGATAGCCCCTCTGGCCGCCTTGCTCCAAGAGGGGCCGGACGACCTGTGGCCCAGGGTTGCCGATAGATTGAACCTGGGTGCCAGGGAGAGATCTCTTCTTCGGATGAGCGTTGACGGATTGGGAGGGGCGGAGGAAGCCATAGGAGGCCGGTCTTCCAGAAGAAACTCGGAGATAGTGACCTTTCTGAGGGACGTCTCTCCGGTGGTAGCCCTCTATTGGGCTCTTTCCACCGCTCGTTGGCGTTTCAGGAGAAGGATACTGCTGTATCTGACCAGGTTAATCAAGGTGAAGCCCATGTTGTCCGGAAGCGATATATTGGCCATGGGATATTCGGAAGGGCCTCACGTCGGAAAAATCCTGGACTCGCTGCTTCTGGCCAGGCTGGACGGAACTGTCGATACCAGGGACGATGAAATCGCCTGGGTAACTCGAAATTTTAAAAGAGAAGTAGAGATGGAAGGGAGATAACCATATGTCTGGACAAATCGCCGATATACTTCTGGCCCTGCCTGCCGTGCTCTGGGCCATATCCTTTCACGAATTCTGCCATGGTTGGGTGGCCTATCAGCTGGGAGACCCTACTGCCAGAGATGCAGGCAGACTTACGTTGAACCCCTTGGCCCACTTCGACGTCATAGGGGCCATAATGTTGCTGTTGTTCCATTTTGGATGGGCCAAGCCTGTTCCCATCGACCCACGTTACTTCGGCAAGCCAAGGAGGGACATGGTGCTGGTCTCGGTGGCAGGGGTGGCGGGAAACATCTTCACCGCTTTTGTCGTAGGTCTGATACTGCGTTTCTTTCCCGGTCCCTTCATGGCCAGCCCCGCTCTCGGAAGGGTCATGATATTGATGGTCTACGTAAACGTGGGGCTTGCGGTGTTCAACCTCATCCCCATTCCCCCTCTGGACGGATCGAAGCTGATCTACCCCCTTCTTCCCCGATCCTGGATGAAAGGCTGGTTCTACCTTGAGAGGTACGGAATGATAGTGTTGTTGCTTTTGGTCGCCGTCGGTGCAATCGGGGCAATAATGCGCCCCGTCATGTACCTTTTTTTGAGACTTATACTGGCTTGAGGTGAATCTATGAGATTATTCGTTACCAACGATGACGGAGTTTACGCTCCTGGAATAGCGGCTCTGGCCAAGGCCCTTAAAGCTGGAGGTCACCTCGCGACAGTGGTGGCTCCCGATAGAGAGAGAAGTTCCGTAGGGCACGCCATAACCCTGACCAGACCTTTGAGAGTCTGGTCCGTGGTCAGCGACCTTTACCCCCATGATCTGGACGTCCACGCCTGCGACGGAACCCCCTCGGACTGCGTGGTACTGGGGGTGGACGAGGTATCCTCCGGCACGGATATAGTCATATCCGGGATAAACAACGGTCCCAACCTGGGAGACGACATAACCTATTCCGGTACGGTCTCAGCCGCGATGGAGGGATCCATCATGGGGTACCCATCGGTGGCAGTGTCGCTGAACTGTTCCAGAGGAGACGAAGAGCTCCATTACGATGCTGCCGCGGCGGTAGTGGTCCGTTTGGTCGATTGGCTTTCCCATAACCCCATGACGGACGACATAGTTCTGAACGTAAACGTACCGAACCTGCCTCTGACCATGATGAAGGGGTTGAAGGTTACCCATAAGGGAGTCAGGGTTTACGCCGATAAGGTCACCAAACTACAGGATCCCTTCGGACGCACCTACTATTGGGTGGCCGGTAAACCGGAGGACGACCTGGTGGAGGGCAGCGACGTATGGGCGGTGGCTCACGGCTATGTCTCCATAACCCCTATACACATGGACATGACCCATTACGGCACCTTGGATACTCTAAGATCCGGAGGTTTGGAGAAGACGAGAATTTCCGAGGATTGAGAGGATAAAAAAGTGGCGATGGGGGGGATCCCATCGCCTGGGGTGGTGGATTTTGGAGGGTTCCACAAAACGTCCGCTTCTTGCGGACGACTACATAATAGCATCGGCCCCCTTTATGTCGATATAGGGAAAACCCCCTAATTTACTCCGTGCCTTTGGATCCATAAAGTCGAGCGTCCCGTCCTTGACATAGTTATGTCGCTGCTGTAAAGTACTTTATCAACCAAATCGGAATAAAGCGATGAAGAGAGCCAGTACCGATCGAAACCGGTCTCAGAGAGGGGAGCTCGTGGGCTGAAAAGCTTCCCGGCAAGGACTTTCGGGAATACCACCTCGGAGCTTGTTATGTACTTCTTTAGAGAGCCGGTTTTTACCGGAACTGGAGTGGAACCGCGGCCGGACTCGGTCGTCTCCAGGCATTGGGCCTGTTGAGACGATCGGGTCCGGTTTTACTTTATCTAGAGGAGGTCTTTTTCATGGCTCAGGGAATTTTAAGGAGATACGGCGAACATCTTCCTATAACGGACAGAACTCCCGATCTGTCTCTCTGTGAGGGGAGCACACCGCTTATCCCTCTGATAAATCTCGGTAGAGAGCTCTCCGTCGAGCTTTACGCTAAATTCGACGGCTTGAACCCCACCGGGTCCTTCAAGGACAGAGGGATGGTCCTGGCGGTGGCGAAGGCACTGGAGGAAGGGGCCCGTTCGGTGGTCTGTGCCTCCACAGGCAACACCTCCGCCTCCGCCGCCGCCTACGCCGCCAGGGCAGGTATCCCCTGCTTCGTGGTCCTACCTGCCGGCAACGTGGCCATGGGGAAACTCGCCCAGGCCATCGCCTACGGAGCTAAGGTAGTACCTATAGAGGACAATTTCGACGTCGCTCTTGACCTTGCAAGAAAAGGAGCGGAGGAGATGGGCATGGCGATAGTCAACTCGGTCAATCCCTACAGATTGATGGGACAGAGAAGCGCCTCCTGGGAGATCTGCGACGAGCTGGGCGATCGGCCCGACTGGCTGGTGTTGCCCGTGGGCAACGCTGGAAACATCTCCGCCTATAGGGAAGGCTTCGATTACTATTCCTCTTTGGGACGCTGCTCCGGATTGCCCCGGATGGTAGGGGTTCAGGCTTCCGGTTCGGCCCCTCTGGCATTGGGACGGGAGTTCCCCGAGCCGGAAACGGTGGCCACCGCCATAAGGATAGGCCGTCCGGTAAACGCGGAGAAAGCAAAAAAAGCCGTGTCCGACAGCGGGGGAACCTTCCTCGCGGTGGACGACGACGAGATACTGAAAGCCCAGAGGCTCCTGGCCGGTAGGGATGGGATCTTCGCCGAGCCCGCTTCCTGTGCCGGAGTGGCGGGACTGATGAAACTGAAGGAACAGGGCGAGTTGCCCGAGGGCATCAGAATAGTCACGGTCCTGACGGGGAACGGTCTAAAAGATCCGGATGCCCTTCTATCCAGGATCTCCCCGATCGAGCCGGTGAAGGCTCAATGGTCCGTCCTGGAGGAGATCTTCAGGTCATGATATCCGTAAGGGTCCCAGCCACCAGCGCCAACATGGGGTCGGGGTACGACTCCATCGGCTTGGCTCTGGGGTTTTACAACGTTTTCAAGGTCAAAGGATTTCTTGAAAGAGGAATCTACAAAATAGAGGTATTGGGCGAAGGAGCTGGCGAGGCGGAAAAACCGGAGGAAAACGGTTTCATCCTGGCCTACGAGGCCACCTGTCGGCGATGGGGAATAGAACCCCCCGGGCTGGACCTGTTGAGCCTCAACGCGATCCCGTTTTGCCGAGGTTTGGGAAGCTCCTCCTCCGCCATAGTAGGAGGAGTTATGGTGGCGAACGAGCTCAGGGACGAGCCCCTTTCCAAAGAGGAGCTTCTGCCCCTCATGGTAGAGTTGGAGGGACACCCGGACAACGTGGTTCCCTGCTGCCTGGGCGGTTTCGTGGTCAGCTGCTGGCTCGATGGAGACCTGCGCTACGTAAGGCTCCCCTGCGGAGAGGATGAAATGACCGCCGTGGTGGCCGTTCCAGACGTGAGGGTCCCTACCTCTCAGGCGAGAGCGGCTTTGCCTAAAACTGTCCCTATGGAAGACGCTGTTTTCAACCTGGGCCGTTCCGCTCTTTTGGCCGCTTCCTGGGCCACCGGAAAGTGGGAAAACCTCTCATTGGCGGTAGGAGACCGTCTTCATCAGCCATTTCGGTCGAAACTTTTTCCCGGAGGGGAGAAAATTCTCGATACCTTGAGGGAAATTCCCGGATGCGACGGCGTGGCAATAAGCGGATCCGGCCCTACCATGGTGGCCTTCACCAGATGGTCTCCTGAAAAGCTCGCCAGGCCTATGTGCCGTATTTTCGCCGAGGCCGGAGTTCACTCCCGGTTTTTCGTATTGGACGTAGATCGTTACGGAGCATCGGTCGAAACGACGGCTGATTTTAAAGTTCCCGAAGAGAGGAGATGTCGATAAAATGTCCGGCTTTTCCATAGATACCATCGTCTGCGACGTCGACGTCGCTAAAGTGGCGGTGCTGGGGGTTCCCGATCGCCCCGGCATAGCGGCCCATCTTTTTTCCGCCCTTAAGGAGGCTCAGGTGCCAGTCGAGATGGTCATTCAGAGCGTCATGAGAGGCGACGTAAACGACATAGCCTTTCTGATAAAGGACTCCCGCATAGGAGAGGCCATAGACGTCTGTCGCAAGATGCCCGGCGAAATAGGCGCCCAGGGAGTGACCTTCGATACAGAAATATGTCGAGTGGCTCTTTACGGAAAGGGCTTTTCCGACCGTCCAGAACTGCTGTCCGACGTCTTTTCCGCCCTGGCCGAGAGGGGCATAAACCTGGAGATGATAGTGGAGACTCCGGAATCTCTGTGTTGCATCCTGGCTAAATCCAGATCGGAAGAGGCGTTGGATATTCTCAAGAAAAGGTTCGATTCCTGAATTTTTTGAGGTACAATACCGGGAGTGCCATGAAAGCTTACATAGACCTTTGGAGGGATCGATTTGAGACTTTGCTATATGGACGGAAACTTCCTTCCCTTTGATCGTGCCGCTCTTCCTCTCTCGGATCACATAATACTTCGAGGCATAGGAGTCTTCGATCTCGTCAGGACCTACGACAGAAGGCCCATGATGATGACCTACCATCTGGAAAGACTCTTGAAATCCGCTTCGGCTCTGGGAATAGAGAACAAACTCGGAGTGGAGGCTATGAAATCCATAGTCAGAGAGGGAATCGGCCGGATGGATGGAGACGGAGAGGTTCTGGTGAACTTCTACATAACCGGAGGAGATAATTTCGTGGACGGATGTCGTTTTCCCGATCCACGTTACTTCGTTTCCTTTCAGGACCTGGTTCTTCCCGATAAGGAGCATTACTCCAAGGGAGTCAGGCTTTTCCCCCTGGACAGAGCCAGGCTGATGCCCTCGGCGAAAAGCATAGACTACAGTGCCGCCTTGGCAAAAAACAGCGTCGATCCCGGGGCCCTCGAAGTACTTTACTGTCCAGGGGGCGGAATAACCGAGGCGGGACACAGCAGTTTCTTCATGATAAAAGACGGAAAGGTCGTAACCGCTCCGGACGACGTGGTTCTAGCTGGAACCACTCGATCTCTTCTCCTTCAGATACTGACTGAAAACGAGATCGACCTGGAGCTGCGGGTTCCATCTCTGGAGGAGCTGTCCGAGGCCCAGGAGGCCTTTATAACCGGATCGGTGAAGGAGATAATGCCGGTCGTTCAGGTAGGGGACATAACGGTGGGAAACGGCAATCCCGGAGAAATTACCGGTAGAATAAGGACACTATACAGAGAGAACATCCCGAGATGGCTGGAGTAGGAAAAATCGTCTCTCTCGTTCGCTCGTTTTTCGAGAAAGCGGTAAAACAGGTTGAACCGATCGATCCTGTGAGCCGTAAGGACAGAATTTCCCTGAAAAGACTCTTTCAGACCCTGCCGGACGGAGTAGTCCTGCTGGACCCGAACGAGAGGGTGATGGACGTCAACGACGCCTTCCTCGGCATATTCCGTTTTTCCAAAAAAGACCTGCTGGGTAAAAAACTGGACGAGATGATTCTTCCTCCCGACAGGGTGGACGAGGGGTTGGCGATAAACCGAAAGATATTGGAAGATAAGAAAGTGGAGTTCGAGGGAACCCGTCTCAGAGGCGACGGAGAAATCATAAAGGTCATGATCTTCGGGTGTCCCATAGAGGTGAACCGAAAACTCGTCGGTTTCTACGGCATATATCGGGACGTCACGAAGCAGGCCGAGGTAGAGGCAAAGGTCCGTCGTCTGGCCTTTAGAGACGAACTGTGCGACCTTCCCAACAGGGTGTCTTTCGTGAGGGAAGGCCGCTCCAGGGTAAAGAGGGGTGAGCCCTTCTCGATTCTCTACGTTGATCTGGACCGGTTTAAAAACGTGAACGACACCTTAGGACACGCCATAGGCGACGAGCTGCTTCGTTACGTGGCAGACCGTATATCCAGAGCGCTCGACCCCTCCGCCATGGTCTCCCGTCTCGGCGGAGACGAGTTCGGCGTCATGATATATTCCGGCGATTACTGCGACGCCTACTCGGTGGGTAAATCGATACTGGACTGTATGGACGGGCCGTTCAAGCTTTCCGAAAGGGCCCATATATCCATAGGTGCCTCGGTGGGCATCTCCGTCTATCCCGATCACGGCATCACCTGGGAAGACCTTTTCGGCCATGCCGATATAGCCATGTACGAGGCTAAGAAATCGGGACGAAAGATAGTCTTCTTCGACGACGTAATGGGGGTCTCTTTTCGGGAGCGTATAGGAATGGAACGTCGCCTCGCCGACTCTCTTGCAAGAGAGTCGGGGCTCTCTTTGGCATACCAGCCAAAGGTGGACATGTCCTCCGGAGAGGTCTTGGGATTCGAGGCCCTCTGTCGTTGGAAAGATGGAGAGGAAGATCGCTCTCCCGAGCTTTTCATACCGGCCGCTGAGGAAACAGGCCTCATAGTTGACCTGGGACGATGGGTTATGGAGAAGGCCTGTCGTAGAGGAGCCCTCTGGCTGGAGGAGGGGCTTAGAGTTCCCCTGGCCGTTAATATATCGGCGAAACAGGTTCAACAGGACGACTTCGTACTTATGGTAGGTCGAATCCTGGAGGAAACGGGATTTCCTCCGGAACTTCTGGAGCTGGAGCTGACCGAGTCGACCCTGATGAAAGACCTGGACAGAAGCTGCAGTATGCTGGAGAGTCTGAAGGAACTGGGTGTCTCCCTCGCCATAGACGATTTCGGAACTGGATATTCGTCCCTAACCTATATGGCCCGTTTCGACGTAGACGTCCTCAAGATAGACCGATCCTTCATGCCGGGTAAAGAGGCCCCATCTTTGAACGAGGCTATAGTGAAGAGCATCGTGGCCCTCGCCCGTGCGAGAGGGCTTAGGGTGATAGCCGAAGGAGTGGAGACGGAGGAACAGAGGGATCTGCTCCTCCGTATAGGCTGCGTCTCGGCGCAGGGCTTTCTCTACAGCCGCCCCGTTCCGGAAGAGGCCGTCGCCGATATGTTTTCTCGTGGCTTCGGTTCCCTTCAGCCCTCCTTAAGGTAGTTTCTTGCCGGTTTTTTCCCTGTAGAACTCTCTGTAGAAGACGAGGTTTTTCCTGAGCAGCTCCGGGGTATCCAGGCCGTAAGGACAATGGTTCTTGCAGTGATCGCAGTGTATACAGCCCTCTATTTTTTCCATCTTGTCACGCCACTCGTCGGACATGAAGGGCTGCCAGGGCATCCTTCCCAAAAGGAGGGACATCCTGGCTGCCTGAGGAATGTCTATTCCGGCGGGGCAGGGCAGACAATAGCCGCATGAACGGCAGAAATCGCCGGAAAGTGCCTTTCTGTCCTCGTCTATGAGATCCTGGAGCTCCTCCAGCGACGGGGGAGCCGCTTCCAACTCGATAAACTGTTCCAGCTCCGACTTTTTCTGCATTCCCCATATGGGCACCACGTTATCGAACTGTCTCAAAAAGGCGAAGGATAATCTGGCGTCGGTGATAAGCCCGCCGGACATACCCTTCATGGCGATGAACCCTACGTTCCTTTTCGAGCATTCCTCCACCAGCTCCACGTCCCTCTGGGCCGACAGATGGTTCAGGGGAAACTGTACCGTGTCGTAATATCCCGAGCGAACCGCCTCCATGGCCCTGTCCAGGCTGTGGTTGGTGTAGCCTATGAAACGAACCTTTCCCTGATCTTTCAGCTCCGCCAGGGCGTCGTACATGCCGTCCTCTCCGCCGGGCAGAAAGACCTTCTTCGGATTGTGAAACTGCAGTATGTCCACGTAGTCGGTCTTCATCGTCGCCAGACTGGTCTCCACGTGCTCCCTGAGCTCCTGGGGCGTCGTAGCGTGGCTCTTGGTGGATATCACGATGCTGTCTCGAACGTCCGACAACGCCTTTCCGATCTTTTCCTCGCTGTCCGTGTAGGCCCTGGCGGTATCGAAGTAGTTGATTCCCTTCTCGAACGCCTCCCTCAACAGCTCTGCCGCATCCTCAAGCGGAATTCTCTGTACCGGAAGAGCGCCGAAGCCGCTTCTGGTGACGGAAAGCCCTGTCCTTCCTAAAATCATCTTTTCCAAATGAAGCCCCCCTCTCTGTGTAGATTATAGGGCAAGAGAGTCTCTCTTGGGTAAGAGGAGTGGAAGATGTGCCTAAATATACGTTTAGGGTAGTTACGACTTAAAATGTCGTATGTCTGGTGTAGTGTTTTAATGTCAATCTTTCTGAAGGTCAGGAAAGGGCTGAGTGGAAGGTTTAGTTATTCCTGCTGAAAACATTATCTACAAAATGCAATTACTCAGCAAGCTAGGTTGTTGGAATGTCTGTAAGGGGGTGTTAGAACAGGGCAGGAAGATACCTTATTAAAGCTGAAATTCTTTAAACAAGGAGATTTTCTCAATTAAAAAGAAAGAGGTTTTTGTTATGACAAAAAGATTTATTAGTCTGTTCTTGTTGGCTTTTCTAGCGGTGGCAGTCTGTTCTTGTTCCACCTGGGCCTCGTCTTTCTCACAGTCTCAAAAACCCTCCGATCCCATACCAGCGGACAATGCCGTCGATGTTCCATTGGACCAAACGCTATCCTGGGCACGCTGTTATAACGAGGATGGAACTCCAATAGCAGGATATACTATTAAAGTAAGAAACGAAAAGGGAACGTACATGAGCAGTGGAAGTATTTCATCTATAGGGCCAAGTAGAATTACTTTTGAAACGTCCGGCTTTTACCTGGGGGATAAGTACACGTGGGAAGTTAGTGCTAGGGACAACAAGGGGGTTGTTTGGAAAAGTACGTTTAGTTTTACGACAACAGCCGTAGCATTGCAGACCGGAAAAGCAATTCTTGCGTACTCTCTTCCCGGTCAGGTGGGTTCTATAATCGATAGCTCTGCTCATACCGTCACCGTGACCATGCCTAGCGGAACGGATGTATCCTCTCTGGTGGCTGATTTTACCCTCTCAGGTGGAGCCTCTTCTGAAGTAGGCGGAGTAGCCCAAATCAGCAAAAAGACCGCCAACGACTTTAGGAATCCCGTTACCTATGCCGTTGTCGCCGAGGATAAAAGCGTTCAGAACTGGGTAGTCACGGTAAACGTTGCCCCAGCTCCAAGGATCGGCAAGGATATAACCAGCTACTCTCTTCCCGGTCAGGTGAGCTCTATAATCGACAGCTCTGCTCATACCGTCACCGTGACCATGCCTAGCGGAACGGATGTATCCTCTCTGGTGGCTGATTTTACCCTCTCAGATGGAGCCTCTTCTGAAGTAGGCGGAATAGCCCAGATAAGCAAAAATACCGCCAACGATTTTAGGAATCCCGTTACCTATGCCGTTGTCGCCGAGGATAAAAGCGTTCAGAACTGGGTTGTCACGGTAAACGTTGCCCCAGCTCCAAGGATCGGCAAGGATATAACCAGCTACTCTCTTCCCGGTCAGGTGGGTTCTATAATCGATAGCTCTGCTCATACCGTCACCGTGACCATGCCTAGCGGAACGGATGTATCCTCTCTGGTGGCTGATTTTACCCTCTCAGGTGGAGCCTCTTCTGAAGTAGGCGGAGTAGCCCAAATCAGCAAAAAGACCGCCAACGACTTTAGGAATCCCGTTACCTATAGAGTTACTGCCGAGGATAAAAGCGTTCAGAACTGGGTAGTCACGGTAAACGTTGCCCCAGCTCCAAGAATCGGCAAGGATATAACCAGCTATTCTCTTCCCGGTCAGGTGAGTTCTATAATCGACAGCTCTGCTCATACCGTCACCGTGACCATGCCTAGCGGAACGGATGTATCCTCTCTGGTGGCTGATTTTACCCTATCCGATGGAGCCTCCGCTGAGGTTGGATCTCTAATTCAGGAGAGTGGGGTAACCGCTAATGATTTTACATCTCCCGTCCCTTACAAGATAATCGCAGAAGATAAGTCTTTTCTGAATTGGGCTGTCACGGTATATATAGGTACCGATCCTGTTACACCGGTGATACCAAAGGTTGAGCCTTCCGATATAGAACCTTTTAAATTGGAAGATGAAGATATAAGCTCTGACACTGGGGCAAAGCCTATGACTGCCGGTGAGACAGCAGACATAGTCAACGGCAACGGAGATCTTTTGAATTTATTTAGCGAGGATAAAGTAGCTGAGATAGTTGCTGTGAATCTTGACGGTGATGTAAAGGACATAGAGTTTCCTGCAAAGAAGGATCACGCTAAGAACGTGACGGATATAGCCGTGAAATATGAAGGCTCTGTGGCTATAACACCTGTGATTGCTCAGATAAAAAACGATGGTTCTTTAGGCGATGGGGATAATTTTGATTTCTCTCTTCCTGTTGCCCAGATAAGATCTCTTATGACAAACATATCCAATAACGTCCTGACTTTCCGCCTTAGGATAGCCTCGAAAGATAGCGTCATAATGTTCAGGGGGAGAAATCTCGTGGCAGAAAGACTCGCTACAGTAGAGGAAAAGGACGGGTTTTACTACGTCGTTCTAAATGTGTCCAATCGTCCAGGGGCTGGCTTGACCTTTGATGATCTATCGGGGTCCGTGTTTGCTGTGGATACGGAAGAGCATCTGATACAGACTATCATGGAAAAGATAGGCTCAAAGAATTATAGCTATCAGGATCTTGTAAACATGGGATTATTGAATCTTGATTCGTCTAAATGGTATGAATATAAGAGTGAAATAGATAAACTGGTGGATCCAGTAAAAGAGGATATTCAAAAAGCTATCGATGCAATCAATACCGCAAAGCCTGTTCCCGCAAGCAGTGGAAGCGGTGGTGCTGGATGCTCTATAGGTGGGATTGCCCCAGCGGCATTTTTCTTGCTCTTGCCTTTGCTCCTGTTCCAGAAGAAATAACCGTATCAAAAAGTCCTCTTGCCTGAATGGCTAAGTTACCGAAGCCTAAACAGAGCGAGAGTTGCCACGGAGAGCGCCATTTTATGGCACTCTCCGACTTGGTGAATTTCAACTGGGTCAGTAGCGGAACAGACGCCAATCACGTTGATCGACATTCTGAGGCCCAAGTTGAGTTAACCTTGAATAACCTGATTATCATGACCGTAAAAGACCTGGACATAATGGTTCTCAAAAGCATAGAAAAGCAGGCAGGCATAACCTTATGATATATGAACCAAGGGAGGTGAAATAGATGCAGGACAGATACAACTTCCCGGCGGTGTTTCACTATAACCCCGACGGTCGTATCGGCATATACTTCCCCGATCTTCCCGGATGCGTCAGCCAGGCGACCTCCGACAAAGAGGGGATAAAAAAAGCCACCGAAGCCCTTGAGCTTCACATCTTCGGGATGGAGGAGGACGGAGACTCTATCCCCAATCCATCCCGTCTATCCGATATCGATCTTGGACCAGGTGAAAGAACGGTGATGATCTCGGCCATAATGCCTCTGGTCAGAGATGCTATGGAGAGTAAGGCGATAAAAAAGACATTAACCCTGCCCTATTGGCTAAATCGTGCCGCTGAGGCTAAGGGAGTCAATTTCTCCGCTCTTCTCCAGAATGCTATAAGGGAAAACTTGGGTATTCAGGATGAAAGAAAATACTAAAGTCCATGTCGAAAAACAGTCGTTCCCCACCCTCTTGATAGAGAGCGGGGAACGACTGTTTTTCCTGGGGCTATTTAAACGCTTCCTCCGGCACCTCCGGAAGCTCCAGGGTCGATCTGGATTTGCGGACCTTTTCGGCCTGTTCCACCCGGAGGTCCTCCAGGTTCTGTCTCACCTTTTCGTCCAGGAGGGCCACTATCCTGGCTGCCAGAAGGGCGGCGTTTGCCCCTCCGTCTATTCCCACCGACGCCACGGGAACGCCCGGAGGCATCTGGGCCACCGAGTAGAGGGCGTCCAGCCCTCCCACGGTTCCGGCGGAAACCGGAACCCCTATGACCGGCAGGGAAGTGTGGGCGGCCAGCACGCCGGGAAGGGCGGCGGAAAGTCCCGCCACGGCTATGATCGCCATTAGCCCTCGTTTCTCTCCGTTGGCGGCGTAGGCCGCAGCGTCCTCCGGAGTCCTGTGGGCGGAGGCCACCGTCACCTCGTAGGGGATCTGGAGCTTGTCCAGCATGTCCCCCGCTTTTTTGGCGATCGCTTTGTCGCTTGCCGATCCCAGAACTATGCCTATCTTTGCCTTGGTCATCTGTCTTCCTCCCTCGGCCTCTCCGTGTTTGCCGCTATGTCCTTTCGATAGAAAGCTCCCTGGAATTTTATCTTTTCGGCTTTTCCGTAGGCCCTTTTTCTGGCCTCGTCGGGAGTTGAGCCTGTGCCAACCACGGAAAGCACCCTTCCCCCCGCCGTTACTATCTTGTCGTTTTTAAGCGCCGTTCCCGCCTGGAAGACTGTAACGCCTTCCTCTTCGTCGTCCAGCCCCTCTATGGGGTGTCCCTTTTCGTAGCTGCCCGGGTATCCTTCCGAGGCTATGACCAGGTTGACCGAGCACAGGTCCTTGAGAGACCATTTGGCCTCCGAGAGTTTTCCCTGGGTGCATCGGAGACAGGCCTCCAGCCAGTCGCCGTCGAAGAGGGGAAGCAGTGCCTGGGTCTCCGGGTCTCCCAGCCTGACGTTATACTCCAGCAGGTCGATCCTGCCCTCCGGGGAGACCATCAGCCCCGCGTATATGACGCCACGGTAGTCTATGCCGTCTTTTTTCAGTCCCGACAGGGTTTTTTTCACGATCTCTTGCTCTATCTTTTTGGTCATCTCGGGGTCCACCCAGGGAACCGGAGCGTAGGCTCCCATTCCTCCGGTGTTGGGGCCTCTGTCACCGTCGAAGGCCCTTTTATGGTCCTGGCTGGTGTGGAGGAGTCTCCATGTCTCTCCGTCGGTGATTATCATCACAGAGACCTCCCGTCCCGTAAGGCCGTTTTCCACCACGAGGGTCTTTCCGGCCTCGCCCAGCGATCCGTCCAGGAGCTCTTTGCAGGAGTCCAGCGCCTGGGAGAGGTCGTCGGAGATGAATACTCCCTTTCCCGCCGCAAGGCCGTCGGCTTTGACTATGTAGGGGGGCTTTCTTTCCTCCAGGGCTTCTCTCGCCTCGTCTATGCTGCGGCATATTTTGAACGGGGCGGTGGGTATGCCGTGTCTGGCCATGAATTCCTTGGAGTAGGCCTTGCTGGCCTCCAGCATGGCTCCGGCCTTTCCCGGACCGAACACCGGAATACCGGCCCTGCGAAGTTCGTCGGAGACGCCGGATACCAAAGGCGCCTCCGGGCCCACCACGACCAGGTTTATCGAGAGGTCCTCGGCCAGTTTTACGACCGATTTCCCGTCGCAGGGATTCCCTTCGTGGCAGGTGGCTATTCCGGCGATTCCCGGGTTGCCCGGCAGGGCGTGCAGTTCGTCGCAGAGGGGCGATTTAGCCAGGGCCCAGGCTATGGCGTGTTCCCTGCCGCCTCCGCCGAGTACGAGTACCTTCATGGTCAGTGCCTGAAGGTCCGCCAGCCGCTGAGAAACATGGATATGCCAAGTTCCTCGGCTCTGGACTTGACCTCGTCGTCTCTGACGGAGCCGCCGGGCTGGATTATCGCCACGATTCCGGCTTCCGCCGCCTTTTCCAGTCCGTCTGCGAAGGGGAAGAATGCGTCGGAGGCCATAACAGCTCCTTTGGCCTTATCTCCCGCCTGGGAGGCGGCGAACTCGACGGCGAAGACCCTGCTGCAAAATCCCATACCTATTCCTACCGCCGCTCCGTTTTTGACCATGGCGACTGCGTTGCTCTTGGACAGACAGGCTACCTTCCAGGCCAGAAGCATGTCCTCCCAGAGGTCGAGTCTTTTAGGGCCGATCCACTCGCCCGAGTCGGGGGAGGGCAGAGGAGGAAGCTGGTCTTTCTGTGCCAGCAGTCCGCTCCATGTTCCGGTGATCTGCCAGGGCATCACCCGGCCTCCGTTCCACTTTATGAGCCTTAGGGAGGGACGGCGTTCCGCCAGGTATTCGACCGCTTTTTCGTCGAAGTCCGGGGCGGCGACTATCTCCGTGAAGTGTTCGCCTATCCTCTTGGCCGAGTCGAGGTCGACCGTCCTGGTAACCCCTACGACCCCGCCGTAGGCCGAAAGAGAGTCGCATTCGAAAGCCCTGTTGTAGGCGTCTCCTACTGTGTCTGCCACCGCCATGCCGCAGGGGGTGGTGTGCTTCAACACTACCGCTCCGACGTCCTTTTGCATCATGGCCATTCCTCTTAGGGCTCCGTCCAGGTCGAGTATGTTGTTGTAGGAAAGGGGCTTGCCTGCCAGCTGTTCCCATGGTAGTTCGGAGAGGGATGGCAGATAGAGTCCGGCGGTCTGATGGGGGTTTTCACCGTATCTCAGAGGCTGAGCCAGTTTAAGGTTGAGAGGCAGGTCCGAGGGTATCTCTTCCTGTTCCTCCATATCCCTGCCCAGCTCGGAGGACAGACCGGCGGTTATGGCCGAGTCGTATCCCGATGTGAGGGCGAAGGCCTTGAGGGCCAGAGACTGTCTGGTGGATACGGATATATCTCCCTCTTTGTCCAGCTCCTCTACTATGGAGTCGTAGTCGGCAATGTCAGATATCACAGTTACGTGGCGGTAGTTCTTGGCCGCAGCTCTCAAAAGGGTTACCCCGCCTATGTCTATCTTCTCTATGAGCTCGTCCAGCCCTCCGCCGGATCGGACCGTTTCCTCGAAGGGATAGAGGGTGCAGACCACCATGTCTATCAGGGGGATCCTGTGGGTGTCGACGTCGGCCATGTCGCTTTCGAGCTCCCGTCTGGCAAGTATGCCTCCCGATATGGCCGGGTGCAGGGTCTTCACCCGGCCTCCCAGCATGTGGGGCACTCCGGTCAGGTCGGCGACCTCCACGACCTCGACTTCGCCTTCTTCAATGGCCTTTGCGGTTCCCGAGCTGGAGACTATCTCCCAACCTCGCTCGGATAGCGCCTTGGCGAACTGGACCACGCCGGTCTTGTCGTAGACCGATATGAGGGCTCTTCTCTTCATCTGGAATCGTCCTTTCCTGTGTGAATTATCCCGGAGAAGAGTTTCTCCAGGGTTCTCCAGTATAGTCTGTGTTCCGCTCGGTGAATCCTTCTTTCCAGGGTTTCCATGTTATCGTCCGGTTTTACCCTTACCGGCATCTGGGACAGGATGGTCCCGTGGTCCACCAGTTCGTCCACCAGGTGGACCGTTACCCCCGTCACCTTTACACCGTAGCCCCAGGCATCCTCTATGCCGTGGGCTCCGGGGAAGGAGGGGAGCAGGGCGGGGTGGATGTTCACGATCCTTCCGGCGTGGGAGGATACGAAGCCCGGCGAGAGTATTCTCATGAAGCCGGCCAGTACGAGCCAGCCCAGGTCGTGACGACGCCAAAGGCGGTGGAGATGTTCCTCCGCCGCCTCTTTGCCGTTTTCGTAGGGCAGTAGCTCGGTCTTTACCCCTCTGGCGGCCGCCTTCTCCAGGCCGGGGGCTCCGGGTCGGTCCGACGCCACGAAGGAGACGTTGGCCTTCAGATCTCCCGATTTCACTCGGTCCAGGATGGCGTCCATGTTGGAGCCTCTGCCGGATATCAGCAGTCCTATGGAGGTCATGCCACCGTACCGAAGATCACCGGGGTCTCCCCTTTTTCTCTCAGTTTTTCCGTAACTTCGTCGCGGTTTTCTGGGGCAACCACCAGGGTGTATCCTATTCCGAGGTTGAAGACCCTGCGCATCTCCGATTCGTCCACGCCTCTGTCCGAGATGTAGTCGAATATGGCCGGTCTGTTCCAGGAGTCGAAGTCTATCTCGGGGAGCATTCCCTTCGGAAGGGCTCTCTCTATGTTTTCCTCCAGGCCCCCTCCGGTGATATGGGCCATCGCCTTTATCTTTCCGGTTTTTAGAGCCGAGAGAACCGGACGGGGATAGAGCCTGGTGGGTTTTAGCAGGGCGTCCGAGAGGGGCTCTCCCAGTTGGTCGATCTTTTCGTGAAGTGAGGCGGCGAGCTCTTTCTCCAGTGCCTTTCTGACCAGAGAGTAGCCGTTGCTGTGTATGCCCGAGCTTGCGAGCCCTATCATGAGGTCGCCTCTTTCGACGCAGGATCCGTCTATGAGGTCCTCTCTGTCTACAGTTCCCACGGCGAAGCCTGCCAGGTCGAATCCGTTGGGAGGGTACACCCCGGGCATCTCGGCGGTTTCGCCTCCGAGAAGAGCGCATCCCGATTCGAGACAGGCGTCCATGACTCCCTCGACTACGGGGATGAGTCTGTCCGAGTCCAGCTTGCCGCAGGCCAGGTAGTCGAGGAAGAGTATAGGTCTGGCTCCGCAGGTTATCAGGTCGTTTACGCTCATCGCCACCAGGTCCTGCCCCAGCCCCTTGAGTTTTCCAGCGGCCTCGGCTATCTCCAGCTTGGTGCCGACGCCGTCGCAGCAGGCGGCCAGAAGAGAGCCTCCGCCCATGTCGTAGAGGCCGCTGAAGCCGCCTATTCCACCTACTACGTTAGGGTCCTTGGGTCTTTGGGACATGAGCTCGCCTATCCGCTTGACCCAGCGGTTGCCTCCGTCTATGGTGACTCCCGATTCCTCATATGTCCAGTTCTTCATATTTCTCTCCGTCCTCCATGTAGGATCCGCTGAAACAGGCGGTGCATACCTCGCAGGCCGGTAGGCCAATGGCCTCTACCAGGTCCGTCTCGGTAAGATAGGCCAGCGAGTTGGCCCCTATTTCGGCGCATAGGGCCTCTTCGTTGGATCGGGCCGCCGCGAGCTCCTCCCTGGTGGGGGTGTCTATGCCGTAGTAGCAGGGAAAGCGCACCGGCGGAGAGGATATCCTCATGTGTATCTCCGAGGCGCCGTAGTTTCTCAAAAGCTCTACCATCTTTCTGGAGGTCGTTCCACGGACTATGGAGTCGTCCACCACAGCCAGGCTTTGACCCTTTATTAGCTCTCTTATCGGGTTGAGCTTTTTCCTTACACCCAGCTCCCTCACCCTCTGGGTGGGTTCGATGAAGGTCCGTCCGGAGTAACGGTTCCTGACTATGGCTTTCTCGTAGGCTAGCCCCGATTCCTCGGCGTAGCCCATGGCCGCTATCGTTCCGCTGTCGGGCATTCCAGTAACGCAGTTTCCCGAGCAGGGAGACCTTCTGGCCAATCTACGGCCCAGCTCTTTTCTTACCTGATAGACCGATTGTCCCGCTATCAGGCTGTCCGGTCTGGCGAAGTAGACGAATTCGAAGGCGCAGAGGTATCTCCGCCTTGGCTCCACCGGGATCCTGAGGGAATGGAGGCCGTCTGTGTCTATCACCAGGATCTCTCCCGGATCGAGCTCCCGGATCATCTCCGCCCCTACCAGGTCGAGGGCGCAGCTCTCGGACGATATGTAGTAGACGTCGTCTCTCTTGCCCAGGGCGAGGGGACGGAATCCCCAGGGATCTCTGGCAGCCACCAGGCGGTCCTTCAGGGCCACAGCGAGAGAGAATGCTCCCTTGAGTTTTCTCAGAGAGTCGACCAGGGCGTCCAGCTCCGTTTTGTGGGGTTGGTGGGCCATGAGGTGGAGGATGACCTCCGTGTCGGTGGTGGACTGAAATATGGCCCCTCTGTTCTCAAGGTATCTTCTTACCCCCGAGGCGTTGGATATGTTGCCGTTATGGGCTATTGCCACCGGGCCCCTGCAGTAGTTTGCCGCCAGGGGCTGCACGTTAGACAGTCCCGAGCCTCCGGCAGTGGAGTAGCGGACGTGTCCTATGGCGGAGCTCGCCGGGATGCCCGACAGTTCCGCCTGGTTCAAAGCCAGGTGTACAAGGCCCTGTCCCTTTATGGTCCTTATCTGATTTTCTCCGTCGATCCATGCTACTCCCGCCGATTCCTGTCCTCTGTGCTGGAGGGCGTAGAGGCCCAGGTAGACCTCCTCGAGGACCGGATTGCCCGAGGCGGAAAAGGCGCCGAAAACTCCGCACATATCAGAGATTCCAGCTTTCCCTGATCTCGGATACCGACAGATCTACCAGGTCGTCCAGGGTCAGGCGGTTTCCTCCGACCTGTCCTATCTCCGTCACGGCGTAGCCCTTCCAGAGGGCTCTGAAGAGAACCAGTCGGTTTTTAGGAACCGAGTAAACTGCCCTGGGGCCTCCTTCTCCGAAGAGGAGGACGTCCCTCCTGGTGGGGCAGGGTATGGATATAGAGGCTCCCAGGCCGCTGGCTCCGGCCTCCTTGGCCAGGGCCACGGCCAGTCCTCCTCCTGCTATGGGCATTCCCGACGAGGCGGCCCGCCTTTTGGCCGTCTCGATCGCCCTCAGGATGAACTCGTTTTCCAGCTCTCCGTCGAAGTCCAGAGGTTTGCCCCAGATGCGGCCGGTCTTGTTCAGCAGGTAGGATCCTCCGTCGAGCCTCGGGTTGGGCATTCCCACGTAGAAGAGTCTGTCTCCCTCGCTCCAGTTGCCGGAACGGAGAAGCTCCTCGATGTTTTCGACGAATCCTACCGTTCCGACCAGGGGAGTCGGCAGAATGGGGCCGTTGGCGGTCTCGTTGTACAGGCTGACGTTTCCGGACACCACGGGGCATTTCAGTGAGGAACAGGCCTCGGCCATTCCCTTGGCGGACTGCTCCAGGGTCCAGAACTGCTCGGGTTTCTCCGGAGAGGGGAAGTTCAGGCAGTCGGTGGTCCCGGCCGGTTTCGCTCCGGCTACGGCGAGAGCCCGGCAGCTTCTGGCCACGACCTCGGCTGAGCCGTTGTAGGGATCTAGCCAGCACATGAAGGGCTGGGCCTCCATGGACATGACGGCTAATCGGTCGGTGCCCTCGATCCTTACGGCGCTCACAGGGGATCCTGGACCTATCACCGTGTTGGTCTGGACCATCGAGTCGTACTGCTCGAATATCTCTTTTCTGGAGCGATGGGAATGGGAGCCCAGAAGGTTCAAAATCTCCTCGTTCCAGTTTTCCGGAAGGGGAAGCGAGTCGAGGTCGAAGTTCCAGCGATCCTCCAGGTCCTCGGGTCTGACGGAGGGCCAGGGGATCTCGGGACAGTCGCTGCCTATTACAGACGCAGGCATGTCTGCGACGGTGTCCCCCTTCCAGAGGATGCGGTAATGATCGCCCTTTTCGGTCTCTCCTATGACGGCGCAGTCCAGCTCCCATTTTCCGGCGACAGCCATCACCTGGTCGACCTTTTCCGGCTCGACTATGAGCAGCATCCTCTCCTGAGACTCGGATAGGGCTATCTCCCAGGGCTCCATTCCCTCGGCCCTGAGTGGAACGGCGTCGAAGTCTATGGTCATGGCGATGCCGCTCTTGGCGGCTATCTCGCTGGAGGAGGAGAGTATTCCCGCCGCTCCCATGTCCTGCATGCTGACCAGCAGGTCCTTGTCTCGCAGTTCCAGACAGGCCTCTATGAGAAGCTTTTCCGTGAAGGGATCGCCTATCTGGATGGACGGGACCCCCGAACCGTCCTCGGCTAGCTCCACCGAGGCGAAGGCCGCTCCGGCTATGCCGTCCCTTCCTGTCTTGGAGCCAAGTATCAGTACCTTCTGGCCAGAAGAGGCCGTCTGGGAGCTCACCATTCTGTCGGTCGGGACAAGTCCGGCGCAGAAGGCGTTAACCAGGGGGTTGCCCCTGTAGCTTTCGTGATAGACCGTCTTGCCTCCTACGGTGGGAACTCCTACGCAGTTGCCGTAGCCTCCCACTCCCTTTACCACTCCGTCGGCCAGTGCCTGGGTCTTCCTCTCCTCCGGGTCTCCGAAGAAAAGTCCGTCCATGGAGGCTACAGGCCTGGCTCCCAGGGCCATTATGTCTCGAATTATGCCTCCTACCCCCGTGGCGGCTCCCTGATAGGGGGCGACTGCGGAGGGATGGTTGTGGCTTTCCACCTTGAAAGCCAGCCCGAGTCCGTCTCCGGCGTCGACGACCCCGGCGTTTTCCCCCGGTCCGAGGAGGACCCTGTCTCCGTCCTTGGGGAATAGCCTCAGAAGCGGCTTGGTCGATTTGTAGCTACAGTGTTCTGACCACATTACCCCCATGATCTGAAGCTCCAGGTCGTTGGGCTCCCTTCCGAGTCTGGCTTTCAGGGCGTCGTATTCCTCTTTGCGGAGTCCCGCTTTGGAGTAATCCATATCAGGCACCGGTCCTTTCGATCCATCTCTTTATCGACAGCCACATGGGAAGTCCGTCGTCTCCCCCTACGGCTCTATCGGAATATCTCTCCGGGTGGGGCATCATCCCCAGAACGTTCCCGCCTTCGTTGTATATACCGGCGATGTCGTTCAGGGCCCCGTTGGGGTTCCCTCCGCTGTAGCGAAACGCCACCTGCCCCCGTTTCTCCAGGAGCTCCAGCTCATCCTCTGGAAGGTGGTATCGACCCTCGTAGTGGGCTATGGGTACCGTTATCACCTGTCCCTTTTCGTAGCCGGAGGTGAAGGCGGTGTCGTCCCTCTCCACCGATATCTCGACGGGGCGACAGATGAAGGCCAGGTCCCGGTTGACCAGTAGGGCCCCGGGAAGCATCTTGGATTCGGTCAAAACCTGAAAACCGTTGCATATCCCCAGCACCAGACCGCCCCGATCGGCGTGCCGTTTCACGTCGGCCATGATGGGAGCCGTGTGGGCCATAGCGCCGCAACGGAGGTAGTCGCCGTAGGAAAAGCCGCCTGGCAGAACGACGAGGTCGGTTTCTCCTGGAAGCTCCGTCTCTCCGTGCCAGACCAGCTCGGCCTCGTCTCCCGTTGCGTATTTTATGGCTTTGACCACGTCTCTGTCGCAGTTGCTGCCGGGGAAGACCACCACGGCGACGTTCATCTCAGTTCCTCCACCTTTACCGTGTAGTCCTCGACTATGGCGTTTACGAGAAGATCCTTGCACATTTTATCGAAGGTTTCCTTGGCGGAATCCATGTCGGAGGCCTCTATCTCGACTCGGATGTATTTACCTACCCTGACGGAAGGGTCGTCGTAGCCCAGCCTCGTCAGGGATGCCGCGACGGCCTTGCCCTGGGTGTCCAGGACTCCCTCTTTCAGATATACCAGTATCTCCGCTCCGTAACGCATCAGTTCTCCTCCTTCTTTTCCGAAAGACGGCGCCATATCTCCCTGTAAGCTCCGAGCACGTCTCCCAGGTCCTTGCGGAAACGGTCCTTGTCCAGGCTCTGTCTGGTTCCCTTCTGCCAGAAACGGCAGGTGTCCGGAGAGATCTCGTCGGCCAGAAGAATGTTGCCTTCTCTATCCTTGCCGAACTCCAGCTTGAAGTCCACCAGGTCTATATCTATGGAAGAGAGGAGCTCGGTAAGCACAGAGTCCACCGTAAGGGCCATTTCGGTCATTCTGTCCAGTTCCTCGTCGGTGGCCCATCCGAACAACACCGCATGGTCTCTTATGACGAGAGGGTCGTCCAGCTCGTCCTCTTTATAATAGAACTCCACCAGAGGTCTGGGAAGCTTCATTCCCTCCTCGACCCCGAGCCTTCTGCATATGGAACCGGCTGTGACGTTGCGGACCACCACCTCCAGAGGGACTATGGTGACCGGTTTTACCAGCTGTGAAAGCTCGTCGATCCTTTCGATGAAGTGACTGTCTATGCCCTTGCTCTTCAGATATCTGAATATCCAGGAGCTTATCATGTTGTTCAGCTCTCCTTTTCCCTCCATCTCCGCCTTTTTCTTGGCGTTGAAGGCGGTAAGGGAGTTTTTATACTTCAGATATAGGGCGTCGGGGTCGTCGGTAGCGTAGAGTCTCTTTGCCTTTCCCTCGTACAGCATTTCACGGATCTCCATGGCAGTTACCTCCCGGAATAAGATACTGACATTATCACCTTGAGGTCTATAAATGTCAACTATAGGGAGAGGCTCGATGGAGGGCTACGTTTCGGATGGGCTTCTACCTGAGACGGTGCGGTTTTGTCCCGTCTCTGATATCATAGTCTGGTTCGGATCCCTCTTTCGGAGGGAGCGAAACGGGCCCTTTAGGGGGCGCTCTTTCTATCTGTGAGGTGTTTTTTCTATATGGATCCTAAAAGGATAAGAAATTTTTCGATTATAGCTCATATCGATCACGGTAAGTCCACCATAGCCGACAGGATGCTGGAGTTTACCGGTACTATCGATAAGAGAAACATGAAGGAACAGGTTTTGGATTCCCTCGAGCTCGAAAGGGAGAGGGGAATAACCATAAAGTCCGTTCCGGTACGCATGGACTATACCGCTTCGGACGGCGAAAAGTACGTGTTGAACCTTATCGATACCCCGGGCCACGTGGACTTCAGTTACGAGGTATCCCGGTCTCTCGCCGCCTGCGAGGGGGCTCTGTTGGTGGTGGATGCTGCTCAGGGGGTGGAGGCTCAGACCCTTGCCAACGCGTATAAGGCCATCGATCAGGATCTGGAGATAATTCCGGTCATAAACAAGATAGACCTTCCATCTGCACGTCCCGACGAGATTCGCCAGGAGATAGAGGACGTGGTCGGTCTGGACGCCTCCGATGCCGTGTTGGCGAGCGCCAAGAACGGAATAGGCATTGAGGATGCCCTGGAGAGGGTGGTGGGGATTGTTCCCCCTCCGAAGGGAGACGCAGACGCTCCTCTGAGGGCTCTGATATTCGACTCGGTGTACGATAACTATCGAGGGGTCATATGCTACATAAGGGTCGTGGACGGAAGGATCTCTGCCGGAGACGAGATAATTTTCATGGTCACCGGCAGACGCTACACCGTCGAGGATGTCGGGGTGTTCCGTCCGGGTTTCACCTCCGTCGAGTCCCTGGGGGTCGGGGAGGTCGGCTATCTTACAGCCAGCATAAAGACCCTGGACGAGGCAAGGGTCGGGGATACCGTCACCTTCTACAACAAAAAGGCAGATAAGCCACTTCCGGGCTATCAGGCTGTAAAGCCGGTGGTCTATTGCGGTTTCTACCCTGTGGACAGGGACGAATATACCCAGCTTAGAGAGGCTCTCGAAAAGCTCAAGCTGAACGACGCTTCCATAGAGTTCGAGCCAGAGACCTCGACCGCCCTCGGCTTTGGTTTTCGCTGCGGTTTTCTCGGGTTGCTCCACATGGATATAACCAGGGAGAGGCTTCAGAGGGAGTTCGACGTTCAGCTGGTGGCGACGGCCCCCAACGTCGTTTACAGGATGGAGACCAAAAAAGGCGAGGAGATAGAGGCCCACAGGCCCTCGGATTTTCCCGAGGTCGGGGATATCGCCTCCGTGTCGGAGCCTATGATAAGGCTCACCGTTTACGTTCCTTCCGATTACGTCGGGAAGGTCATGCAGCTCTGTCAGGAGAAGAGGGGTACCTTCGTGTCCATGGACTATATCACTCCCGAGAGGGCGAGGGCGATTTACGATCTTCCTCTGGCGGAGTTCATCGTCGACTTTTACGATAAGCTTCAGTCCCAGACGAGGGGTTATGCCTCCCTGGACTACGAGCACGTGGGATTCGGAGAGGCCAAGCTGGTCAAGGTCGACGTTCTCATAAACCACGAGCCGGTGGACGCTTTCTCCTTTATCTGCCATCAGGACGACGCGTATCACAGAGGTCAGCAGGCGATCAGGAAGTTAAAGGAGATAATTCCGAGACAGATGTTCGAGGTTCCTCTTCAGGCTTCTGTGGGATCCAAGATCATAGTCCGTTCCAACGTTAAGGCCCTGAGGAAGGACGTTTTGGCCAAGTGCTACGGCGGTGATATAACGAGGAAGAGGAAGCTTCTGGAGAAGCAGAAGAAGGGCAAGGAAAAGATGAAGATGATAGGGAAAGTTTCCATTCCTCCCGATGCCTTTATGTCCTTCCTCAACATGGACGATGAAAGTAACTAGTCATATCCTCGATTTCGAGGGAGGTAGAGAGGGGCTTTCCGAGCCCCTCTCTGTTTACCTTCACGTGCCTTTCTGTAGGTCCAAATGTCCTTACTGTTCTTTCGCCAGCTCTGTTCCTCGTCTTGGGGACGTGGACCTTTATCTTTCGGCTTTGGAGTCGGAGCTTATCGGACTGAGTCGGCTATCCGGAGGGCCCCTTTCGGTCAGGACCCTCTACATAGGAGGAGGAACTCCCACGGTCTTGTCAGTTGAGGAATGGATCAGGCTGATGGATCTGCTGGATCGATATATCGACCGTGGTTCGATCGAGGAGTTCTCCGTAGAGGCGAACCCCGAGAGCCTTTCCGACGGCCATCTTCGGTTTTGGAGGGACAGAGGGATCTCTCGAATCAGTATAGGTGTTCAGAGCCTGGACGACGACGAGCTTCGATGGCTCGGTAGACTTCACGATTCGAACGAGGCGAGACGGGCTGTTATTGCGTCGGTGGCGTCCGGTTTCGACGTCAGTGGTGATCTGATGTTCGGCCTGAAGGGGCAGACCCTCAGAAAATGGCACCGGAGCCTAAAGGCCTTGGCGGAGCTGGGGGTCGGTCATATGTCTCTGTATCAGCTTACCTTGGATAACGATTCCTTTTGGGGGAAAAAACCGCCCGAGGGTGTCTTCGACGGTTACGGCCACTATCGATGGGCCCAGTGGTATCTGCCTAAGATCGGTTTCGACCAGTACGAGATAGCGAGTTTCGCCCTCGAAGGGCGCTGGAGTCTCCACAATCTGGCCTATTGGAACAGGGAGAATGTCCTGGGGCTGGGGCCGGGAGCCTGGGGATATTTAAACGGTCTGAGGTACGAGAACGATCCGTCTCTGGCTGGGTATTGCGATTCGGTGAGGTCCTCCGGTTTCGCGGCGGTCTACAGCGAGAGGATCGGTGGCGTCGCCGAGGCGTCCGAGTCGGCCATATTGGCATTGAGAACCAAATGGGGGATCGATCTGGACGATTTTTGTCGAAGGTTCGGATCCGGATCGAAGGCCCGGTTGTTGAAGTGTCTCTCGGAAATTCCCGATAACTGTCTCGAGTGGAAAAAGGGCTCGGTAGCCCTGACCCGTAAGGGAATGAGGGTGGCTAATTCCATATGGGAGAGGCTTCTGTGGGAGGAGTAGATATGTTGGATCGCAGAGATTTTCTTCCTGTGAACAGGGACGATATGGAGGCCCGGGGCTGGAACGAGCTGGATTTTCTGTTCGTGAGCGGAGATGCCTACGTGGATCATCCGAGCTTCGGGCCCGCCGTGATATGTCGATGTCTCGAGGCGGCGGGGTTTAAGGTCGGAATAATCGCACAGCCGGACTGGCGGGGGCGAGAGGATTTTACCGCGATGGGCCGTCCCAGGCTGGGGGTGTTGGTGTCGGCGGGGAATCTCGATTCGATGCTCAACAAACTGACCGCTGCGAGGAACAGGAGAAGAAGCGACAGCTATTCGCCTGGAGGGGAGCTCGGTCACAGGCCGGACAGGGCTACCTTGGTCTACTGTAATATAGCGAGAGAGCTCTGGGGCGACGTCCCGTTGATTATAGGAGGGGTGGAGGCCAGCCTGAGAAGGATGGCCCATTACGATTATTGGTCCGATAAGGTGAGACGGTCCATACTGATCGACAGCCGTGCGGATATCCTTGTCTATGGAATGGGGGAACGACAGATCCTGGAGATAGTCTCTAGGCTGGCCTCCGGCGAGTCCGTGTCTGATTTGACCGATATCGGAGGGACCTGTTACAGGTCTTCGTCGGTTCCGGAAGAGGCCATAGAGGTCCCCTCTTTCGAGGAGGTTCAGAAGGATAAGAGGGCTTTCGCCGAGGCTTTTCGGCTTTGGTATGGAGAACAGGATCCCTTCAGGGGAAGGTCCGTCTGTCAGAGGCACGGAGATAAGACGGTTGTCCAGCTTCCCCCTGCCATGCCTCTGTCGACCGAGGAGATGGACGGTGTCTACGATCTTCCCTACGTCAGGGAGCCCCATCCCATGTACGACGATTTGGGCGGGATTCCGGCGATAGAGGAGGTCCGCTTCAGCATAGTGAGCCATAGAGGCTGTTTCGGAGACTGTTCGTTTTGTGCCATTTCGGCCCATCAGGGCAGGATAATCCAGGCCAGGAGCCATCGTTCCATATTGAAAGAGGCGGAGAGATTGGTCTCCATGGACGGTTTTAAGGGGTACATCCACGACGTTGGAGGTCCTACTGCCAACTTTCGTCATCCATCATGCTCGAAGCAGTTGAAGGTCGGAACCTGTCGAGATCGACGCTGTATGGCGCCTAAACCCTGCCCCTCTCTGGATACGGATCATTCGGACTATATGGCTCTTTTGAGGAAGATAAGGATGCTCCCCAAGGTCAAGAAGGTGTTCATACGATCGGGCATCAGATACGACTATCTCATGGAGTGCGGCGACGAAAGCTATCTCGAGGAGATATGTCGCCATCACGTCAGCGGAATATTAAAGGTGGCTCCCGAACACTGTTCCCCCCGGGTCCTTAAGCTTATGGGAAAACCATCCATAGACGTGTTCCTCAAGTTCAAGAAGGCTTTCGACAGAATAAACGAAAAGATAGGCAAGAAGCAGTATCTCATTCCCTATCTGATATCCAGTCACCCCGGTGCGACCTTGAAGGATGCCGTTGTCATGGCGGAGTTCCTGAGGGACCTGGGGCACATCCCGGATCACGTTCAGGATTTCATACCTACGCCAGGCAGTCTGTCCACCTGCATGTATTACTCCGAGATGGATCCCTATTCTGGAAGGTCTCTCTTTGTCGCCAAAAGAGGTCACGATAAGGCGCTTCAGAGGGCTTTGTTGCAGTACGATAGGGCGGAAAACAGGGCTCTGGTGGTGGAGGCGCTGGAGAAGACGGGGCGGACCGATCTTATAGGCAGAGGTCCTGAATGTCTCGTTAGAAACTATACCGAAAAAAAGAGGACCGATAAAAAGACGGAGAAGGTCCGGGTACGAAAGGAAAAGAAAAGAGGACGGAGGGGTGGGAGATGATACGAGTTCTTCGTATGTTGGAGAGCATGGGGATTCCCTTCTCCTTGGACGAACCTCTGAAAGATCACTGTACGTGGAGGATCGGAGGCCCGGCGGATCTTTTCGTCCAGCCCCGCACCGACGAGGAAGTGGCCGCCACGGTCTCAGCCTTGTGCCGTAACGATGTTCCCTGGTTGGTGATAGGCAGAGGGTCCAACCTGCTCTTCGACGACGACGGTTTTCGAGGGGCGGTACTGAAGATAGGCAGGTCTTTAGGGGGATTCGAGATCAGAGAGGATCGAATTACTGTGAGAGCCGGTACGTGGGCCCCCTGTCTGGCGAGGGCCAGCGCCTCCGCCGGACTTTCCGGGTTGGAGCATACAGTCGGGATTCCGGGTAACGTCGGTGGGTTGATAGCAATGAACGGAGGCAGCCTCAGAAGGTCCATCGGCGATTCTGTGGAGTGGGTTCGCTTTCTGGACGAAGACGGAGCCCTTAAGGTGTTCTCTACCGAAGAGTGCGGCTTTTCCTACCGTCGTTCCAGTTTTCAGGATGGACGGAGGGTCGTGGTGGAGGCCGGACTCCGTCTGAAGAGGTCGACGCCCGGAGACGTGAGATCCGAGATGGAGGATGTGCTCAGAGAGAGAAGACGGAAGTTCCCCTTGGGATATCCGAATTGCGGATCGGTCTTCAGCAACGACCCGGAGATATTCTCCCTCTGGGGAGCTCCGGGAAGGGTAATAGAGCGATGCGGACTCAAGGGACTTCGACTGGGCGACGCCATGGTCAGCGAAAAACACGCTAATTTTATAATAAACCTGGGGGACGCCGGTTCCTCCGACGTGATCGGTTTGGTCGGAACGATTCGGTCGGTAATCAGGGATTCCATAGGTCGCGATATTCCCTGCGAGGTCAGATATGTGGAGCCGGAAAAGGGGATAGTTCCCCTACATGAGATCTTTCGGTCAGGCGATAAACTAAGATTAGAGAAGAAGGAGCAAGAAAAAAGGGTGTAACCCTTTCTCTTGCGTGGCTTTTATGTCATACTACGTCTCTGACGCCCTCAAGGGGGCGATCCGGTTTAAGTTAGGAGAGTGAGAAGGAGTTGAAAAAGAACTGCGAGGTCCTCATAAGCGTCGAGGATCTCCACAAGAGTTTCGACGACGAGAAGGTGCTCAACGGGGTGTCCATAGACATCAAGGAGGGAGATCTGGTCTCCATAATCGGTCCTTCCGGATGCGGCAAGTCCACTTTTCTGAGGTGTATAAACGGGCTGGAACTTCTGGATTCCGGGACTATCTCCGTGGCGGGCAAGACCTTGAGGAGAGATTCATCCGAACGGCAAGCTGGACAGAGGTTCATGAAGACCGCTCACGATATGAGGAAAGAGATAGGAATAGTGTTTCAGGGATTCAACCTTTTTCCCCATAAGACCGTGATCGAAAACGTTATGCTGGCTCCCATGGTCGTAAAGAAGAAGCCCTACGAAGAGGCGGAGGAGATAGCCAGGGCCATCCTCTCGAAGGTCGGACTTCTGGGATATGCCGGGCGATATCCGGTTACTCTCTCCGGTGGTCAGGCTCAGAGGGCCGCCATAGCCAGGGCTCTCGCCATGGCTCCGAAGGTGATGCTTTACGACGAGCCTACCTCGGCTCTGGATCCCGAGCTGGTGGGAGAGGTCCTCCAGGTAATGAGGGATCTCGACGCAGAGGGGATGACCCAGGTGCTTGTGACCCACGCCATGCATTTCGCCAGAGATGCCTCCGATTACGTCGTTTTTATGGACCGTGGCGAGATAGTGGAGATCTCCGACGGAGACGAGATGTTCTCAAACCCCAAGAACGAGCGGACCAGAAATTTCCTTCGTCACATGATGGAGGTCGCCTGATGTCCCGCTTACTGTCGGTCTTTTGTGCGTTCTTTTTCTCTTTTTTACCGGTTACCGGAGCTCTCGCCTCCAATACTATGTCTCCCGGCGTCCTGACCTGGGGAGGCGATACGGAGGGCGGAGCTCCTTACATGTTCCACCATGCTGACGATATAGGTGAACTCGTCGGCTACGAGGTGGAGATAGTCGAGGCTATAGCGGAACAGATGGGGCTTTCCACCAGATTCGTCCAGAACGGATGGGACAATCTCATCCCTGGTTTGGAAAGACATCTGTACGACGTATCCATAGACGGACTGGAGATCACGCCGGAACACAGTGATGTGGTCGATTTCTCGATCCCTTATTACGTCACACATCTTCAGATAGCTGTGAGAAGGGATAATTTCGACATCACCGATCTCGAATCCTGCAAGGGCAGGGTGGTAGGGACGTTGAAGCAGTCTTACTCTCAGTACGTTCTGGATTCTTTGGAAGGAGTGGAGGTCCGTACCTACGCCGACGAGATAAACGCCTATACCGATCTCGTCAACGGAAGGCTGGACGCCACCCTTTTCGATGCCCCTATCGCTCTCTATTACGGAGGTCCTATGAGAGAGGTCAAATTCGTAGGTCCGGAGATAGGCAGAATCGAGTACGGAATAGCGGTGCGCAAAGGCGAAGAGGAGCTTTTGAGCCAGGTGAATCAGGCTATAATGTCCCTCAGGGACGACGGCACTATCCGCTTTATCCTGGAGAGGTGGAACCTGTGGAATTCCCTGTCAGCAGAGGAGTTTCAGGATCTAGGGCCGGTCAAGGCGACTCCGGACAGATACAACAGATGGATTGAGAGCCATAGGCCCGGTGCCACATGGAAGGATACGGCTCGAAGATATGTTTCCTTCATGCCCAAGCTCGGAAGAGCTGCTATCACTACGATAGAGGTGTCGCTGGCCGCGATGGTATTGGCTGTGGTCCTCGGATTGTGCCTCGCCATAGTCAGGGTGTTCGGTCCCGCGCCCTTGGCGGTGTTGTCGACGTGGTATGTGGAGATCATAAGAGGGACGCCCGTCTTGATTCAGCTTTTCTTCATTTTCTACGGTCTCCCAAACGTGGGCATAAAGCTCGATCCCTTCACCGCCGGGGTGATAGGCTTAGGGTTAAACTACGCCGCCTACGAGGCCGAGATATACAGGGCGGGATTGATGGCGGTTCCAGCCGGTCAGATGGAGGCGGCCTTGGGACTGGGAATGACCAGGAGAGAGTCCCTGCGTCACGTCGTGGTTCCTCAGGCGGTCAGGATGGTGTTGCCTCCTGTGACCAACGATTTTATATCGCTTTTGAAGGATTCCTCGCTGGTCTCCGTCATAACTTTGGTGGATCTAACCAAAGCTTACGGACAGATAGCTACGACCTACTACGATTATTTCGGAACTGGGTTGATCGTGGCGGCGATTTATTTTCTTCTGGGATATCCCTTCATCCGACTGGCTCGTTGGACCGAAGCAAAACTGGAGGCCTCTCTGATACCCGATAGGGTCCGCCGTCAGAGAAAAAGCGGTTTGGGAATGAGGCTTTTTTGAGGTATGGAGAATTGAGTGGTATATTCGGAAAGAGGAGTTTCTCCGAAAGGCCGTCCCGGCGGTTGTCCGGGCTACCCTGTTCACGTCTGGGGGGCTTACGATGACGGAAGATAGAATAAAGCTGTATGGTTTCAACAATCTTACCAAGAGCCTGTGTTTTAACCTGTACGATATATGCTATGCCCAAAGTCTGGTGGAGCGTAAGGAGTACATAAAGTATATCGACGACGAGTATTCCGCCGATAGGCTCACCGCCATCCTGAGCGACGTGGCGGATATTATAGGGGCAACCATCTTGAACGTGGCCAAACAGGACTACGAGCCTCAGGGCGCCAGCGTCACGATGCTGATAGCGGAGGAACCCGTTCCTCCGGAGCTCAGAGGTAGCGAGTCGGAGAGAGAGCAGTCCGCTGCGCCGGGGCCTTTGCCCAATACCGTGATAGGTCATCTCGACAAGAGCCACATAACGGTCCATACCTACCCGGAGCAACATCCGGATAACGGCATAAGCACCTTCAGGGCCGATATAGACGTGTCCACCTGTGGAAGGATATCGCCTCTGAGGGCGTTAAATTACCTGATCCACAGGTTCAATCCCGATATCGCCTGTATAGATTATCGTGTAAGAGGGTTCACCAGAGATATAGATGGCAATAAGTACTTCATCGATCACGACATAAACTCCATACAGGACTTTATCTCGAAGGACACCATAAACAGGTATAACATGTACGATGTCAACGTTTACCAGGAAAATCTTTTCTGCACCAGGATGACCCTCAGGGATTTCGACCTGGACGATTATCTGTTTCACATAAGTGCGGACGATATCCGCCCCTCAAAGAAAAAGATAATCATGGACAAGATCAAGACGGAGATGGCGGAGATCTTCTCTGGAAGGAATCTGAAGTCCTTCAACTGATAGATTACGAAAGAATAAAAGACGGCAGGAAGATCGTTCGATCTTTCCTGCCGTCTTTTTGATATTCAACGTTTACAGCGAGAGTATGGAATCGGCCTTTAGCATGGCCTCGGAGATATCGAACATGTTGGATATCTCTCCGACTCCTACCTGATCGGCTATGCCGAAGTGGTTTACGCAGGTTCCGCAGACCAAGATTCTGCATCCCTTCTTCTCCAGTTCGATGATGCTTTCGCAGGTCGAACTGTCCTTGAGGGCCAGTCTGACTCCCTCGTTCATGAAGGCCAGGGTCTCCGGTATAAGTTCGTCGTCCAGTTGATGAAGGGTTCCTAGAAAGCCTTTTATAAGGATCTCTCCCAGATCTCTATCGGCTCCTCCAAGGATGTCTTTGGTGATGATGACGGCTATGGCTTTGCTGTCGCCGGATGGTCCGTTACTTCCCCCTCGGGTGTCTTCGGACGGGCTAGTTCCATCTTCTCCCTCGGAAGGGCCGTCTCCCCTGATTCCCGTGACAGCTATATCCAGGTCGTTTTCCGCCTCCAGGACCACCTCGAACCCCTTGCTTTTGAGCAGTCTCGTGACGTTCTGTCCGGCGATGGCGTTGTCCACTATCACCTTGATCTCCGAGGCCCCCGCCTCTATGGCTTTCTTCGTCATTATCACAGGCTGAGGGCACATCTTTCCCCTGGCATCCACTGTTTGCATTACGCTCGACCTCCTATGGATATTCTGTATGCAGCTGTTGCTCTAGGCTTGAAGCCTTCGGTCTGTTATCATCGATTGATCGAAAGGTCTTTCCATAACTGCAAAGAAATTATATCATTACTATTAACCTATTTCACCCCTGCGGGGGAATTCGTATCGGGTGGTGACGGTCCTAATGGCGGACAGAGATATACAGGGACTTCTTCGTGGAATTCCCGCGATGGAGAAGGTTTTGAACGACGAGAGAACCTCTAGGTATCTCGAATATCTGGATAGAGAGGGACTGAAGGAGCTGTGTTCCTCCATATTGAACGATATGAGAGTCGAGATCCTGTCCGGAAAGAGAAAGCAATTTAAAGACGAGGATCTGTTTTCTTTATTGGATGACAGGGTCGAATCCATGTCCGCACCCAGCCTGAGATCGGTGGTGAACGGTACCGGAGTAGTGGTCCATACGAACCTTGGAAGGTCCTGCCTGTCGCCGGAGGCTGTAAGTGCGGTTTCCGAGGTCGCAGGTAGGTATAACACGCTGGAGTACGACCTGGAGGCGGGGGAAAGAGGTCAGAGGAACAGTCACGTGGAGTGGCTCCTCTGCAAGCTTACCGGAGCGGAGGCCGCCGTAGTAGTCAACAACAACGCCGGAGCCGTTCTTCTCTGCCTCGCCGCTCTCTCCGCCGGTCGATCGGCCGTGGTCTCCAGAGGGGAGCTGGTGGAGATAGGAGGTTCCTTCCGGATACCCGACATAATGACCTTTTCCGGAACCAGGCTGGTCGAGGTGGGAACCACGAACCGGACCCACCTGAGGGATTACGAAAAGGCGATCGACGAGGATACTGCAATGGTTATGAAGGTCCACCCTTCCAATTTCAGGGTGGTGGGATTCCACAAGGAGGTATCTAGAGAGGACCTGGCTGCCCTCGCTAGGGATAAGGGTGTTATCTTCATGGAGGATCTCGGCAGCGGTATATTGATCGATCCAGGCAAGCTGGGGCTCTCGGGAGAGCCCACTGTCGGCGACTGTATCGATGCCGGAGTCGATCTGGTCACTTTTTCCGGAGATAAACTTTTGGGGGGACCTCAGATAGGGGCCGTGGTTGGAAAGAAAAAGCTGGTGGACTCGATTCGGACCTATCCTCTCCTAAGAGCTCTCAGGTGCGATAAGATGACTTTGGCAGCTCTCGAGGCCACCTTGAGGCTGTATCTCAGAGGAAGTTGGAACGAGATACCTACCTTGGCCATGCTCTCTCTCGACGGAGATGCGATAAAAGAGAGATGTCGATCTCTCATGGAGGCTCTGGAACCGGTTCTCGAAGGGGCCCATATGGAGGTCGTAGCGGTGGACGACGCAGTCGGAGGAGGGGCCTTCCCTGCCACGGCTGTTCCCGGATTTGCTCTATCCATATCCTTGCCCGATCTGAGCTCCGGAACTATTCAGGAAAGGCTCAGGTCCTGCGACGAACCTGCGGTGGTCGGGGCTAGAGACGGTAGGATCTTGATCCACGGCAGGACCCTGATGGAGGGAGACCTGGACCGATTGGTTCGAGCTTTTACGTCTATCCTGGAGGAGGAGTCGAGATGACCGAGGAGATGTCTCTAGTAATAGGTACTGCCGGGCATATAGACCACGGGAAAACCCATCTGGTTAAGGCCTTGACCGGCGTGGACTGCGACAGGTTGTCGGAGGAACGGAAACGGGGGATAACCATAGAGCTCGGCTTTGCTCCTCTGGAGCTTCCCAGCGGCCGAGTGGTCAGCGTGATAGATGTTCCCGGACACGAGAAGTTCATAAGACAGATGGTGGCGGGGGCCTCCGGTCTGGACGCCGTTTTGCTCGTGGTGGCCGCCGACGAGGGGGTTATGCCTCAGACCAGAGAGCATTTGGACATAATAGAGCTCCTCGGGGTTCGCGAGGGATTCGTGGTTTTGACTAAGGCTGACCTGGTCGATGAGGAGATGCTGGAGTTAGCGACGGACGATGTTCAGGATCTGGTCAAGGGGACCTTTCTTCAGGACAAGCCTATACTGGCTGTTTCCTCCGTAACGGGAGACAACCTGAGCGCCGTTATGGACGAGATGGACAAGCTTGTGGACGAGGTCGTCCCCAGAGATAGAGAAGGGGCCTTCTTTATGCCTATAGACCGATCCTTTCCCGTGGCGGGGTTCGGAACCGTTGTGACCGGAACGGCCTACAGAGGCAGGGTTTCCCAGGGCGACGATATGGAGATATTGCCGGCGGAGTTGGACACCCGAGTTAGAAGCCTACAGGTTCACGGTTCTTCTGTCGATTCTGCCGAGGCAGGTCAGAGGGTGGCCATGAGTCTGAACGGTCTTTCCGTGGATCAGCTCAACAGAGGAGACGTCGTGTGTGCCTCCGGCGTGTTCAGGGCGTCCAGCTGTCTGGACGTGGGGTTGAAGGTCTTGCCGGGGGCTATAGAGGGAATTTCCCATTGGCAGAGGCTCAGGGTCCACCTGGGAACCTCGGACGTGTTGGCGAGGGTGGCTTTTCTGGACAGAAAGGAACTTCTTCCCGGAGAGGAGGCGGTCGCTCAGCTCGTCCTGGAGGAACCGGTCGTCGCCTCCATATGTCAGAGGTTTGTCGTCCGCTTTTACAGTCCCCTAAGGACTATAGGCGGAGGAGAGGTCCTCTCCCCCTACGGGAAAAAAGCTCGAGGGAGAAGGGCGAGAGAGGAGGCCGTCGCCAGGCTGGAGGCGTTGATGGCCTCCGATTCCAGAGAGGATCGCATAGCGGCCCTGGTGGATTTTCATGAAAGGATCCCCTTCGACGACCTGATAGTGCAGACCCAGGAGACCAGAAAAGGATTGGCTGAAATATTGAAGGATCTCCTGAAATCCAGGGGCGTATCGGTTATTTCCGTAGGCAACGGCATAGTCATCTCCGACGGAGAGAGAGTCCGACTGGAGGGCTCTATCCTGAAACGGCTGGAGACCTTTCATGAAGAGCACCCTCATCAGGAGGGGGAGGCTGCCGACAGGCTGGTGAACGGTCTTTTTATCGACGAAGACAGAAAATTCGGCCGTTCCTTCGTCGGATGGATGGTAGAGGGGGGGGCACTGATATCCAAAGAATCCCTGCTCTCTCTTCCCGGGTTCGAGAAAGAGGACGATCAGGCTTTTCAGGCGAAGGTGGAAGCCCTGAAGGGACTGTGCGACGAGGCGGGGTTCCAACCGCCGGTTTTGACCGATTGTCCTAAAGCCCTCGGAATGGACGAAAATGAGTTCTCCCGTTTACTGACCGATGTCAGACGGATGGGGTTGTTCTCCGTGGTGGATGGGACCTTCCTGCTATCCTCCGATGTGGAGAGACGGTTAGTATCAGCTCTTAGGGAGGTAGACGGAGGTATAACCATAGCTTCCGTGAGGGATATAACCGGAAGCAGTAGAAAGTTTGTCCTGCCTCTCTTGGAGTATCTCGATGGCAAGGGGGTTACCAGAAGGGTGGGAGATAGAAGGATAATCTTAGGTGGTTAAAAAATTTGAATTTTTTGGATGGATATGTTAGAATGTCCTTATCCCTGTGAAAAGAGGAGGACTCTCATGGCCTGTTCCATTCAATCGATTCGTCAGAGGGTGGCTCGATACAAGGGAAACACGGTGCGGTATCGTGCCACCAAGGGACGTCGCAAGACGGAGGAAAGGCGAGGGGTGATTTTGGAGACATACCCGTGTCTTTTCACCCTTTACGTGGAATCTCAACACAGCAAGGTTTCCTTCAGTTACGCTGAGTTGTTGACAAAAGAGGTGGAACTGGAGCTTATCAAGGATAACGCCAGGACCTCCGAGTTTCTTTGATCAGCATTCTTTTTCAGGAGTGATTCTATCATGGAGATCCTTGTTCCCAGCGACGGTAAGATAAATCTATCGTTGAGAATCGTCGGCCGAAGGGAAAACGGCTATCACGATCTGGTATCGGTTTTCATGAGGATGCCGTCGTTGGAGTCCCTGAGCATCGTTCCGTTAAAAAAGCAAGATGTCGATGATGTCGTAGAGGTGAGAAATATACCGATAGACGGCGTCAATTTAGTCAAGAGGGTGATCGATCTTCTCCGTGGAGGAGGAGTTTCGGTCCCCTCTCTCTCGGTGTCCATAAATAAGGAAATTCCTCCCGGAACGGGTCTTGGATGCGGTTCCGGGAACGGCGTGGCCGTATATAAGTGGATCGAGTCGTGTCGCGAGAACGTACCTCATCCGGATGTCCTGGCTTCTGTAGGGGCGGATCTGCCTTTTTTCGCCCAAGACGTATCTCTGGCCCTGGTCGAGGGAGTTGGGGAGGACGTGAGCTTTCTCCCCCCTTTGGAGCTAGACTGCGCCCTCTTGATCCCAATTTGGCGTTCCGCTACGTTAGAGGCCTACGGGGCTCTCGACCGCTGCTTTTCAGGTGTTTGGCCCAAGGGGCCGGAAGAGGCCCGACAGGAGGCCCTATCCATAGTAGAGGGGCTCTCCAAAGGATCTAAAATCGGCCTTCTTCCCAACGATTTTATGAAACCTCTTATGGCCTCCTATCCCGAATACAGGTCGATTTTCGACAGTATAGAAATCTCCGGAGCCTTGGCCTGGGGTCTCAGCGGCAGCGGCAGTGCGGTTTTTGCCTTATATCGAAAAGGTAGTCTTGTAAAGGGTAGATTAGGTCACCTTTATGGGCTTGAATGTGTCGAAAAAATAATATTGGTGGAGTGATGGTGGATTATGAGAGGACAACGCACCGGGAGGCTTATAAGGATAGTATCTAAACTTCTGACCTGCCCTTCGCGCCAATTCTCGGTTACGTCGTTGGCAGACGATTTCGATGTGTCCAAGACTGTGGTAAGCGACGACGTTTCCATCATAGACGAGGCCCTTCAGGTTGAGGGGTTGGGTCGGGTTCGAGTCGATAGAGGCAGATCCGGAGGGGCTTTTTTCGTGCCTCAGGTGTCTAGAGCTAGGAGGGAGGCTTTTCTGGCTCGACTTGCCGAGGTCCTTTCCAAGGAGGACAGGATTCTTCCCAGCGGACTGATATACTATAGCGATATACTGTTCAACCCTAAATTTACCTGGGAGCTGGGGCTGATATTGGCCTCCGATTTTTACGATACCCGTCCGGATGTCGTGATGACGTCGGAAGTGAAGGGTATACCGCTTGGGATGTTCACCGCTCAGGCGCTAGGCGTTCCGTTGGCCGTGTGTAGATTTAGGAACAGGGCAAGCGATGGACCCGCCGTATGCGTCCATTTCGCCACACAGACCGGAGATGTCCGTGCTATGTACATGGGGACCAAGCAGATATGTCAGGGCAGCAGAGTTTTGGTCATAGACGATTTCATGCGAGGTGGAAGCACCGCTTCCGGAATGTGTCAGGTGGTCAGGGAGTTCAAAGCAGAGCTCGTCGGAATCGGGGTTTTTCTCGCCGCTCTGGAGCCTCGAAAAAAGGCCATAGAGAGTTATTCCGCCTTGCTTCGTCTGGATATGTCCGGTGAAGGGGCAAGGGTGTCCATCTCGGGCTGATCTTTTTGTATACATTCAGATTGACGTCGGCGAAGCTATGGTATAGAATGCCCCACTATGAGGGGGGTGCCCTTGTATGCGTGTCAGTATCGACAGCGATAAATGCATTGGCTGTGGAGTGTGTGTCCAAATTTGTCCAGATGCCTTCACCCTTGACGAGTCGAAAGGGATAGCGAGGGTCCTTCGCCCTGAAGGGGCGGACTGTGTGGAGGAGGCCAGGGATAGTTGTCCCGTATCGTGCATAACGGTGGAGGAATAAAATAAAACCTCAAATCGGCGATTTTGCCTCTTGAACAAGACGATAGTACCGGTTATAATAAGCGCCGTTCCGGGCCCATAGCTCAACTGGTCAGAGCCACCGGCTCATAACCGGAAGGTTCCAGGTTCGAGTCCTGGTGGGCCCACCAAGAGCTAAGCCGTTCCTTCGGGAGCGGCTTTTTTTTTAGGAAAAACACGAGTGGGGGGAAAATAATGGATATAGACGGCTTGGCCCGTGTGATGGAGGAAGTGGCTTCTTTGGCCTGGGCGGAGGATTGGGACAACTGTGGCGTTCTGTTGAGATCTCGATCGGGAAGGGTCGATCGTATCGCAGTCGCCCTCGATCCTACGGCGGAGGTCGTTCGATCGGCCTCCAGCGCTGGGTGCGACTGTCTCGTCACCCATCATCCTCTTATCTTCTCTCCCCTCCGGCGTCTTGATCCTTCGATACCTTCCAACGCGGCGATCTTCGACTTGATAGAGAAGGATATGTCGATCCTCTGTTGCCATACCAGTTGGGATAATTCCCCGGCAGGGACGAATGTCTCTCTGGCGAACTCGATAGGATTAGGCTCGGTGGAGCCGATGCTGTTCGAGAACAGAGGATGGGGGGTAGGGGCGGTAGGAAGACTGGAGCCCCGTTCTTTCAGGACCCTCGCTTTGTCGGCGAAGGATCGATGGCGACTTTCATTCGCCCGACTTCACGGAGACCCTAACAGGACGATCTCTAAGATCGCTTTGTGCGGTGGATCGGGAGGTTCTCTGTGGAGAGATGCTCTGGCTGCCGGAGCCGAAGTGTATATAACGGCAGACGTGAAGTATCACGATGTGCAGGATGCCGTAGCTTCCGGACTGTCGGTCCTGGAGGTTGATCACGGCGAGATGGAATGGGCTTCCATGGGGGATTTGGCCGCTCACGTAGGTAGGTTGTCCGGATTGGATACCCTATTGCTGGAGAGACCGTCCTGTTCGGGAGAGCTCGTTTAACCTGACTGGGTGAGGAAAGGAGCTTCTTCTAGATATGAAACTTAGAACTTTTAGCGGAATGAGACCTACCGGTAAGCTGCATCTGGGGCATATGGCAGGTGCTTTGTCGAATTGGATAAAGCTTCAGGAGGATCCTGGATACGACTGTTTTTACGGCATAGTGGACTGGCACGCCATGATGTCCGATTACGCTAACAGCTCGGTTATAAAGGGGAACTGTCGGGAGGTTCTGTTGGATTGGCTCGCTGTGGGCCTTGATCCGGAGAAATCGACTATATTCGTTCAATCCCACGTTCCGGAGCATGCGGAGCTGTCCCTGGCTTTGGGAATGGTGACACCGCTTGGCTGGCTTCAGAGAAACCCAACTTACAAGGAACAGATCCTAAATATACAGAATAAGGACCTCAGTACCTTCGGTTTTCTGGGATATCCCGTCCTGATGGCTGCCGATATACTTCTGTACAGATCTTCCGTAGTTCCTGTCGGAGAGGATCAGTCGGCTCACCTTGAGATCACCAGAGAGATCGCTCGTCGGTTCAACAACTTCTACGGCGAGGTGTTTCCCGAGCCGGATATCCTTCTTACCCCGACTCCGAAGGTTCCAGGCACGGATGGGAGAAAAATGAGCAAATCCTACGGCAACAGCATCAATATAGCCGATACTGAAAAGGAGATGTGGGATAAGCTCAGGACCATGATGACCGATCCTGCCAGGGAGAGAAAGACCGATCCTGGGGATCCCGACAAATGTCCGGTGTGGGATATCCATAAGGTATTCAACCACGACGAGGAGGAAAAGGCGGATCTGGCCTCCGGTTGCAGGGCCGGTTCCATCGGCTGCGTCCAGTGCAAGAAGGCCCTGAAGGAGCACGTGGTGTCCATGATGACTCCGATCTGGGAGAGACGGGCTTATTATGAGTCTCGTCAGGAAACTTTGGACGATATCCTGTGGAACGGAGCCGACAAGGCCAGAGTTGTCGCCAGAGAGACAATGGACGCCGTTTTGGAAGGCATCGGCTTCGTCCCTCGTAGATAAACCTGCAGTCCAACCTTGTCTGAATCGGGGATGATGCGATGATCCGTATAGATATCGACGGTTTTTCCGGGCCTCTGGACTTGCTCTGTCATATGGTGGAAAGCCGCGAGATAGAGGCCTCTTCGGTCAGCGTCGCAGAGGTCGTCAGGATTTACGGCGCCTATCACTCCCGGAAAGGCGAGGTCCCGATAGAGGCTGTGGCCCATTTTTTGGTCCAGGCCGCTCGACTCATACTGGATAAAGCTCTGGCCCTGATGCCTCAGAAGGTTACCGATGACACCGACGAGATCTGGGATCAGGAGTTCGTGGAGGAATCGACGGATATCGAGGATATGCTTCTGCGTTATCGCCCCTACAGGAAGGCCGCCGGTCTTCTGGCGGAGCGCCTGGCCGAAACGGGACGTCGTTCCTTCAGGAGCTCCCTGCCTCTTCCGCCGTCCTACGATATAGGGGACCTTTACTCCCTCTCTTCCATCTGGTGGTGTCTGATGAAATCCAGGGAGATGGTCTTCTCCGATCCCGAAGATACATGGGAGGACGACCATCTGGCGGGGATGCCCGCCCCTATTCCCGAGGAAAACCAGGTGGAGAACAGAATGGGTCTGATAATGGAAGAGCTCGGCGACGGTAGGATCTACCTTTCCACCTTCCTGATAGATAGACCCGGAGCTTCCGAGTTGGTAGTTACGATTCTGGCCCTCTTGGAGCTTTCCAGAGGAAACAGAATAAGCCTTAGGCAGGAGGATCAATTTGGTGACGTCCTCGTTCTTTCAAGAAGATAAAGGGTTTTCTGTCCTCAAACGGATCGAGGCGGTCCTTTTCGTCGCTTCCGAGGGAGCTACGGCGACGGAGCTCGCCGAAGCGGTGGGAATAGACGAGAAGACAGTCCTAGCCGGTCTGGAGGCCCTCTCTGAAAAATACAGGGAAGGATCTCACGGAATAGAGGTGGTCTTTTTGGGCGGTGCGTGGCATCTTTGTACCGTTTTGGATGTCGCCGATGCGGTGGATAGTTTCAGGGAGGCAAACGAAAGGGAACGTATCAGACTGAGCAAAGCGGCCCTGGAGACTCTAGCCGTTGTGGCTTATAATCAACCTGTAACCCGATCGGAAATAGAGGATATCAGAGGTGTGCGCTGCGAGAGGGTGATCGAGACTCTGCTGAGTCACGGTCTGGTACGTATCTCCGGGAGAAAGAAGAGTACCGGATCTCCTCTCCTCTACAGGACCACCGACTCCTTTCTCAAGGTCTTCGGTTTGGGAGCCATCTCCGATTTGCCTACGGTCTCCGAGATAGAGGAGCTGCGCTCTCGACGGGAGGACGACGACGGTGAGGCTCAATAGGTATCTCGCTTTGTGCGGAGTGGCGTCCCGGCGTAGGTCCGAGGATATAATCAGATCCGGTAGGGTGAAGGTAGGAAACGTGACTGTCACCGATCCTGCCAGGGATGTATCGGAAGAGGACCAGGTGTCAGTGGACGGAAATTTGGTATGCTTTCAGAAGTCCGTCTATCTCGTTATGAACAAGCCCAAGGGCTACGTCTGTGCCGTCGAGGACCGTTTTTATCCTACCGTGATAGGTCTTGTGCCCCCCGATCTGAGGGCTAAGAGGATCTATCCTGTCGGGCGTCTCGATAGGCAAAGCGAGGGTCTTCTGGTCTTGACGAACGACGGTGATTTCTGTAATTCTTTGATACATCCTAGCGCTGGCTATCAAAAGACCTACGAGGTATTGCTGGATAGACCCCTTACTGAAGAGGAGCTTTCCTACTGGCGCAAGGGAGTTCCGATAGACGGAAGGGTCGTATCTCCGGTCTCGCTTCGGGTGATGGATAAAAAACCTGCCGGAAGATGGGTCTCGATAGTCCTACAAGAGGGGCTGAAAAGGGAGATCAGGCTAATGGCGTCCTATTTTTCCCTTTCGGTGAATGTCCTCTTTCGTAGAAAAGTTGGTAGAATGGAGTTGAGAAAACTCAAATCAGGGGAATACTGTGTTGTGGAACTCCAACGGTTATGGCGACTTATCCGTCAGGGAGGAAGCGTCTAGTTCAAGGCAGGAGATGGGTTGATGGACGATCGAACCAGACAGCTGATACAGAATCGTATCCTCAGCAGGCTGAAGGAGGTCAAATCCTTCCCTCAGTTTGTAATGGAGACCTTGAGAGCATTGGATAACCCGGACAGCAGCGCGTATAACGTCGCAGGCAGTCTCTCGAAGGACGAGGGCTTGGTCATAAGAACTTTGAAGTTGGCGAACTCGGCTTTTTACGGGCTTCCCAGAAAGATCTCCAGCATTCAGGAGGCGGTAGCACTTCTGGGCTATAAAACGATCAAAAACCTGGTCATAGCCGCCACGGTCTATCAGAGGATGGACAATTCCTTTGCCGGTTACGCCCTAGACAGAGGAGACCTTTGGAAACACTCTCTCAGTGTAGCCTATGCGGCCAGATATCTGGCGGAGAGAACCAAGGCCTGCCTTCCCGATGAGGCCTATATCGTAGGCATGCTTCACGCCATAGGCAAGATAGTTCTAAACGACTATATAAAATTCGGTTACCAGATAATAGTACGTATCGTGGATACCGATAAGATCCCCTTCGTGGAGGCGGAACGGATGGTGCTTGGGTTCGATCACGCCCAGGTGGGGGCCATGTTGGTGGAGAAGTGGAATCTGCCGGAATCTCACAAGGTGGCTATTCAGTATCAGTACTCACCCGACGAACTTCCGGAGGATCTTCAGGAATACAGAGGGCTCGTGGACATCATCCACCTAGCCAACTCCTTGATTTTGATGTTGGGGGTAAGCGGAGGGGCGGATGCCCTTCAGTATTCTCTGTCGGAGACGGTCCTCCAACGTTTGGGACTAGAGGAGGAGGTCGAGGAGCTCTTGTCCGATCTGGTCGACATCATGGACAAGGTATCTGAAGAGATGGAACTCATGGAGGAATAAGGCCTGCTATGGCATCTAAGAATATAGTTATCACCGTCGACGGTCCTGCCGGTGCCGGAAAGAGTACCGTGGCCAGGAAGGTCGCCTCTGAGTTGGGAATACCCTATCTGGACACAGGGGCTCTTTACAGAGCCCTCGCCTATATATTGGACAGCCGTGGTATCCCCCCCGAGGAGGGAGAGGACCTGAACAGGACTCTTAGATTTATTTCCGTTTCACTCGAAGGCGGCAGGGTCACGGTGGACGATGTCGACGTAACCGACATGATCCGTACCCCTAAGGTGGACTCCATCGCTTCGTCCTATTCGGCCCTTCCCTCGGTCAGAGACAAACTTTTGGATCTGCAGAGGGAGCAGGCCCTTTCCGGTGGTTTGGTCGCCGACGGTCGGGATATGGGGACGGTGGTGTTTCCTCTAGCTCCTTTAAAGGTGTATCTGTCCGCTTCGGAAGAGACCAGAGCCGATCGTCGTTGGCGTGAGTTGAGGGAAAAAGGGGAGAAATTCCCCTTCGAGTCCATTTTGGAGGATATAAGACGGAGAGACAGGGCCGACATGGATAGAGCCTGTTCCCCCCTGAGAAAGGCCGCTGATTCGGTTTCCATCGATTCATCGGATATGACTATCGATGAAGTGGTGGCGAAGATCGTCTCCATCGCTTCGGAGGTTCGACATGATTAATGCCTTTATATATCAGTTGGTAAGACGGTTTTGTTTTATTTTTTTGAAGCTTCATAATCGTCTCAGAATAGCGGGCAAGGATAAAATACCTGTGGAGAGGCCTTTCATAATGGTGGCCAACCACTGTAGCAATCTCGATCCAGTGGTTTTAGGTGCCGCCTTTCCAGATCGTTTGAGATATCTGGCAAAGGTGGAGCTTTTCGAGGGATCCCGTCTTTTCGCCTGGTTGATAAGGACGTTGGGAGCCATCCCGGTCAGCAGGGATTCCTCCTTGAGCGCTGGAGGTGCCCTAAGGACGTTTCTACAGCTTCTCGAGGGGGGAGAGTCGGTTCTCCTTTTTCCCGAAGGCGCCCGGTCTCTGGATGGCAGGTTGAAGGACCTGGAGGGGGGAGTCGCCCTCTTGGCGGTCAGGACCGGGGTGCCTATCGTCCCGGTTTATATATCCGGGACCTTCGACGCTATGCCGGTAGGAGCCAGCAAGATAGGTTGGAGCTCCATAGAGGTCAGATTCGGAGATCCTATCGATACCTCCAGGATTCTAGAAGGCGGTGTTTCCTCCAAGGAATGTCGTTCTCTGATACTGTCCGAACTAGGAGAATCCCTCAGATCCATGGAGGCGGTAGCCCTTGGCGGTTGATAGAGGTAGAGCGGTTTTAATTGCTTTAGAGCGTCTGGAGGAGGGGGAGCGTCTTCTTCTGGAGCTTGAGCTTCTGTTGGCGAACCTGGATGTGGACGTCGTCGAGAGGGTAATTCAAAAGCGGGACTCTCCGGACCCCGCTTTCTTCTTAGGGTCTGGAAAGGCAAGGGATCTCAAGAGGATCTGCGATGTGGTCGATGCAGGACTGATCGTCAGCGATCGTCCCTTGACCCCTAGGCAGATGGCAAATCTGAAGGCGGAGTCGGGGCGGTATGTCTGGGACAGGCCTTTGGTCATAATGAAGATATTCGAGGAACGGGCCAGGACATCGGAGGCTAAGCTTCAGGTGGAACTGGCCCGATGCCGCTATGAATTACCCCACCTTCGTGGTCTGGGACATCAGATGTCTAGGCTGGGGGGCGGAATAGGTACCAGAGGGCCCGGCGAGACCGAGTTCGAGAGACACAGGAGAAAGCTCGAGAGGCGTATAAGAGATATAACGAGAAAACTTGCCCAGGTAAAAAAGAGGCGAAGAAATCAACGGAAGCGACGTAGTCGTTCCGATATACTAACGATAGCGATGGTCGGATATACCAATAGCGGAAAATCGACTCTTCTACGCCGTCTGTCGGGAGACAGATCCGTATACGTGGCCGACGCCCTTTTCGCAACGTTGGATACGTTGGTACGTTCGATATCTATGTCCGATGGACGAACGATCCTCCTGACCGATACGGTAGGGTTCATAAGGGAACTTCCTCCCGCTTTGATAGCGGCCTTTAGGACGACGTTGGAAGAGGCGGTTGCGGCCGACTTCCTGTTGGTCATGCTCGACGGAAGCGATCCGGATGCGCTTGAGACCCTGAGGGTTGTTAGGGAGACCCTCAGGGATATAGACGCTATAGAGATCCCTCGGGCGGTCTTGCTGAACAAGGCGGATCTCATAGATCGATCCACCCTGAACGGCCTCCTGACCAGGATAAGATCCGACGGCGAGGACGTAGAGGCTATAAGCGCGTCGAAATGGGATGTAAAAGAGATAATCCCCGTCTTGGAAAAGCTCGTCTTCAGGACATATCTATAGAAAAACGGAGGTGGATTGATCGTTATGTTGACAAGTATGACCGGTTTTAGCCGAGTCTCGGTGGATAGGGATTGGGGTACCTTGACCGTGGAATTCTCCAGCGTCAACTCCCGCTATCTGGAGGTCTTCGTGAAGTCAGGGAGAGAGCTGGCTTCGGAGGATCCTCTGATACAGGGAGCCGTCAAGAAAAGACTCAATAGAGGCAAGGTTCAGGTCAGGGTAGAGCTTTCATGGGCTTCCGAGTGTCGCATGGGCAGGATAAACCCCGATGTCCTTAGCTCCTATCTGTCACAGGTGAAAGACGTGGTGCTATCTATGGGGGATGGATCGGACGAGCTTCCCCTGAACGGAATTTTAGGATTGCCCGGGGTTTTGGATCTTCCATCCGCGTCTTCCTCGTCGATGAAAGACGAGATATCGTCGGTTTTAGCCGATCTAACCTCTCGGGGACTGGACGAGCTGGTCTCTATGAGGGAGAGTGAGGGTGAAAAGCTCCTTGAGGATATCTCCGGATGTCTAGAGGACTACCGGGTAATAGTGTCCAAGATAGGCTCTCTCTGGCGGGGATGTGCGGACAAGGCCTTTGAGTCGCTTAAGGAAAGGGTTCAGGCGGTGGCGGATCGTTTCGAGATATCTATGGACGAGGGACGGCTTGCTCAAGAGATGACGGTAATAGCGGATAAATGGGATATATCCGAGGAGCTTTCCCGTACGGACAGTCATATAGGTCAGTTCGAGAAACTGCTGGACGAAGAGGGACCCAGAGGGAGAAAACTGGATTTCCTTCTCCAGGAGATGAACAGAGAGATCAACACGATGGGCTCCAAAGTTGCGGATGCCGAGATACGATGGCTTGTGGTCGACGGAAAATCCTTGTTGGAGAGGATTAGGGAACAGGTTCAAAACGTGGAGTGATAGTCTGTGGGACAGAGACTCGTTCATATAGGATTCGGAAACATGGTAGTTGCCGAGAGAGTCGTGGCCATAATACACCCTACTTCGGCTCCGATGAAACGTCTGAAAGAAGAGGCCAAAGAGACCGGTCGTCTCGTAGATGCCACTCAGGGGCGGAAGACAAGGGCCATATTGGTGACCGACAGCAATCACGTCATTCTGTCGGCCATCCAGCCGGAGACTATCGTCAATCGTTTTTCCGGCGAGGAACCAGATGGTTAAACGGGACAGCCGAGGGCGGTTGTTCGTCTTCTCCGGACCAAGTGGAGCAGGTAAGGGGACCGTACGCAAGGAGTTGTTTCGAAGGGTGGAGGGATTGGTCTTTTCCATATCCTGTACTACCAGAACTCCGAGACAGGGAGAGATCGACGGGGTAGACTATCGTTTTATAGGGCAGAAGGAGTTCAAACGCAGGATCGCCGCCGGTGACTTCCTGGAGTGGGCCGAGGTTCACGGAAATATGTACGGCACCCTCTGCTCCGATGTCGAACGATATCTAGACGAGGGCAAGGACGTAGTGCTGGAGATAGACGTTCAGGGTACCCTGCAAGTTAAGGATAGATGTCCCGATATAGTTACGGTTTTTTTAACTCCACCTTCTACGGAAGAGTTGGAATGCCGTCTTCGCCGAAGGGGATCGGAGGACGAACGAACCATAAAACTGAGGTTGAACAACGCTCTGGAGGAGATGGCCTTGGCCGTCAGATACGACCATATAGTGGTCAACGACGAACTTCAAAGGGCGGTTTCCGAACTGGAGCAAATCGTTTACGATTATCGCGAGGGAAGAGGTAAAGGGAGGGATTAGGTTGAAATTTTTCGACATAGATAAGATTAAAAAGAATTCAGGAGTATCAAATAAATATCTTCTGACCACAGTCGTAGCAGCCAGGGCCAGAAGCCTGAGCGAGGACAGGGGAAGCAGGGCGTTTGAAGAGACCGGAAAGGGAGAGAAGGTAATCTCCATAGCTCTTTCCGAGCTGGAATCGGACAAACTCTCGGTCAAGATGGGGGTTGCCGGAGAAGAGGGAGGAGTTTCCTCCGATGAAGAGTCCGTCTCGGTCGAGTAGAGTCCTTCTATGTGTGACCGGTGGAATAGCTGCATATAAAGCCCCTCACCTGGTGAGGGGCTTTATCCGGTCCGGATGGGAGGTTAAGGTGGCCATGACCGAGGCATCGGAGGCTTTCGTAAGCCCCATGGTCCTAGCCACTTTATCCCATAACAGAGTATGGCGTGATCGGGACTATCTTTCCGATGATTCCGGTTGGCATATACCACATATATCTCTGGCGGAATGGGCCGACGTTATAGTGGTCGCTCCCTGTACCGCCGATACCGCCGCCAGGCTTGCCGGTGGAAACGCCTCTAAGGTGATAGACGGAGCCGTTTTGGCCTCCAGGGCTCCCGTGGTAGTCTTTCCTGCCATGAACGTCAATATGTTGGATCACAGTGCTACCAGGAGGAACCTAGATACATTGGAGTCCATGGGGTACGTTGTGGTCGACCCCGATTCTGGGGATCTGGCCTGTGGCTACGAGGGCAGAGGTCGCCTTCCCGACGTGGAGGTCATAGTGGAGGAGGTCGAGAGGGCTCTTTGTCCCAAAGATCTGGCAGGTCTGTCTGTGGCGGTAACGGCAGGCCCTACCAGAGAGTTCTTGGATCCCGTGCGCTATATATCCAATCCCAGCAGTGGCAAGATGGGATACGCTATAGCCAAGGAGGCCTGGTACAGAGGAGCGGAGGTCCGTCTCATATCGGGACCGGTCGCCCTGGAGCTGCCTCATGGCATTCAGGTTATACCAGTAACCTCGGCAGAGGACATGCTCGACGCTGCCACCCGAGCCATGGACGATTGCGACGTGATGGTAAAGGCTGCGGCTGTTGGGGACTACAGGTTCGCCTCCAGATCGGAGCATAAGATAAAACGAGAGGGGAAATCGGAGGTCTCCTTCTCGATGGTTGCCAATCCCGATATAGCGGCTACCCTGGGAGAGATGAAAAAACCAGGGCAGATCCTGGTAGGGTTCGCCGCCGAGACGAACGACCTTAAGGAAAACGCTCTGAGAAAGCTCAATGCCAAGGGATTGGATCTCATAGTAGCGAACGATCTCGCCGAACCGGGAAGCGGCTTCGGAACCGACACCAACAGGGTCACGATCTTCGACGTTCATGGAAACTCCAAGGAGATTCAAGGGAAGAAGTCGGAGGTTGCCGGTGTTATCTGGGACGAGGTGCTCTTGCTACGAGAGGGGCGCTGAATGTGACTTGGTTTCCTGAAGTCCTGGTTCCGGGCCCTTGGTGGTCGGGGTTGACCTATCGTCACGATCGACCTTTGGAGCCGGGCGTCAGGGTAAGAGTTCCGATAGGACGAGGATCTCGAATAGGATTCGTATCTAGATGCGACGAAACTTCCTCCTGGCCGGAGAAGAAGGTAAGGCCGATTATGGAGGTTCTGGATGAATCCTCTACGATACCGGACGTGTCCTGGCGTCTTATGACCTGGGTCGGTCGTTCCTTTCTATGCGGTGTAGGCCAGGCTCTTTCCTCCATGCTGCCGGAACAGATATTGAAGGGAGAGGACCTCTCTCCCTTTATCGATAGATCGAAAAAAAAGGAGAAACCGTCTTTTTCCATGGAGGGTCTCTATCGCTGGTTGGACGACGATCGTCTTAAGTTTTACGAGGAGCTTTTGGGAGATGGTAGCACCAGGGCGATTATCTCCTTCCCGGAGCAGCTCAGGGCCAAGGCTTTCCTGAAAAGGCTGGAGGATGACGGTATCGTCGGAGGTCTCCTCTGGCCCAATACCGGCGGTAAGAAAAAGATGGAGGCCTGGCTTTCCGTCAGGGACGGAAACTGTCGTTTCGTGGTGGGGGGGCCGGGGGTGATGGCCGCTCCCCTGGAGCCCGATCTCGTCGTGGTGGAGGACGAGGGGAACGACTCATATCGTATGCAACGTCATCCCCGATTGAACGGCAGGAGCGTATTGACCAGGCTAGCTATGGACTCGAGATCCCGTCTGGTAGTTGGAGGGAGGATCCCGTCCTCACGAGTGTTCCGAGAGCTTCGTCCCGAGGAGGAACGTGGACGTCTGGAATCGAGGGTCGTCTTTATAGATCTCAACGACGCGAACAGGGTATCTGTGCCGGGAGCTTCCGACGAGATTCCTCTGGCGGAGGGAACTATGACCAGGACCCTCGATACGATGGAAAACGGTAGGGTCGCCCTTTGGATACTGGATAGAAAGGGATATGTCGGGGATCTGAAATGTGACGATTGCGAACACCCTCTCAGGTGTGACTGCGGAGGGACCTTGAGGCTGTTCGGAGGAAGGGGACGTTGCGTACGTTGCGGAAAGACCTTCGATATCCCGAATAAGTGTCCTAACTGCGGAGGTCCGGTTATAATGGGTAGACGTCCGGGGCTTGAGGCTCTGTTGCCGATAGCTCAAGCCGTGGTCTCGAAGGAGAGAGTGTTCACTTGGTCTTCCGACGATCCCAAGAGGACTGTGGATAGACGTGACAGGATAAAGGAGTTATCCTCGGGAGGTTTGGTCGTAGGAACGAGAAAGAGCCTGGAATTATGTGATATCTTGGACGTGGGGCTGGTCTGTTGGCTCGATTCGGATGGAGAGGCAAGAAGATCCGAACACGATGCCAGATACAGCGCCTATACAATGATATCCGAGTCCTGCTGGAGAGGTCCTTCTCCGGAGAGGCGACAGGTCGTGATCCAAAGCAGACGTCCCGGTAAGGGCTGGCAGGTATCCCTCCTCTCCGGATGGACCTCGTTTTGGAGAAGAGAGCTTGTGGAGAGATCGGAACTGGAGCTTCCGCCTTTTCGTTATCTTGCGGAGATCAGGGTGAGCTGTAGATACAAGGAAAGACTAATCGATAAGTTGGTATCGGCGGGGTTGGACGTAATGGACCCCGATCCCTTTCAGGATCTGATATGGGTGGCTGTTAAACACCTTCATCGGCTTTATGTGGCCCTGGAATCAGAGTATGTCATAGGATCCGCCGAATATCCGAAAGTGGTCCTCTGGACCGACTAGGGAGGAAAAGATGGCAATCGTAACCATAGTAGGACGTCCCAACGTAGGGAAGTCCTCGTTGTTCAATAGATTGATAGGGGAGAGAAGGGCCATAGTGGACGACGTCCCGGGAGTTACCAGGGACAGACTCTACGGTCAGGTTGAATGGAGGGGAAACAGTTTTTACCTGGTGGATACCGGAGGCCTTTTGCTGAGGGACGAGGATCCCATAATGGAAGGTATGAAGGGGCAGATACTCCAGGCTATGGAGGAAAGCGACGTTATCCTCCTTTCCGTGGACGGCAGAGAAGGTCTGACATGGATGGACGAGGATATAGCCATGGTGATCAGGAAGGGCACCCCAAAGCCGGTCGTAGTCGTCGTCAATAAGCTGGACGACATGAAGTTCGACGAACTGGTCTACGAAGCCTACGGTCTAGGTTTTCAAGATGTTGTCGGCATAAGCGCCATACACGCCAGAGGTATAGATGACCTTTTGGACAGGGTATGCGAGCTTCTTCCCGAGGACGATAGGTCTTTCTATGAGGAAGACGAGATAAAGGTCGCCCTGGTTGGTAGACCCAACGTAGGTAAGTCCAGCATACTCAACAGGCTTTTAGGCGAAAACCGTTCTTTGGTGAGCGACGTTCCTGGAACCACCAGGGACTCCATCGACTCTCTCATGGAATTGGACGATGGCAGAAAGCTTCGTCTCATAGATACCGCTGGTCTAAGGCGTAAGAGCCGTTTCAAGGACGATATAGAGTATTATTCCTTCGTCAGGACCATGGAGAGCATAGACCGGTCGGACGTCGCCATATTGGTGGTGGACGCGGTCGAGGGGGTTACCGATCAGGATAAGAAACTAGCCTCTTCCATAGTGGAGAGAGGCAAGGGAATAGTCCTGGTGATGAACAAATGGGATCTTCTCAAGGGCGACGGAGAGAGGATCGGAGACGAGAAAAGAGATTTGGTCAGAGATTCCCTGGTTTTCGTCAACCACGCTCCTCTGGTGTTTTGCTCCGCTTTGACCGGAAGAGGGGTGGGAGCGAAGCTCCTGGACGCAGTATTAGGGGTCTACGAGAGGCGTAAGAACAGGTTCAGTACCACCAAGCTGAACGGTCTGTTGCGAGATGTCCTGGCCTTCGAGAGGCTCCCTAGCGATAAGAAAGGGAAGCTTCTTCGGATCTATTATTGTACCCAGGCAGGTGTGGAGCCCCCTATGTTCGTGTTTTTCGTGAATGAGAGAAATATAGTTACCAGGTCCTTCGAGAATCACATGATTAATCAAATCAGAAGGCTAGGAGACTACGATGGGGTACCTATACGCCTTTTTTGGCGTAATAGCGATGGAAAAAGGCGCTGAGGCTTGACCACGACTGGATGAGCTGATAAAAATAGCAGGGAGAGCTTAGTTCTTCCTGCGTGTAGGAGTCGTTTTATTTATCCTTTTGAGGAGGTAGTTTGACGTGACTAAAACCGAACTTATCGAGGCAGTGGCTAAATCCGCGGAACTCAGCAAAAAAGCCGCAGGAGAGGCGGTCTCTGCCGTTTTGGAGTCAGTCGAGGAGGCCCTGGTAAAGGGTGAAAAGGTCCAGCTTGTCGGATTTGGAACCTTCGAGGTAAGAGAGAGAGCGGCTAGAACCGGCAGGAACCCTCAGGATCCCGAGAAGACCATAGAGATTCCCGCCAAGAAGGTCCCTGTGTTCCGTCCCGGAAAAGCGCTTAAGGACAGGGTTAACTAGAGGACTTTCCGGTCACGAAAGAGTGGCATGGTCGAGACGCTTCGTCTCTTCCATGCCACTCTTTTTTTAAACCGCCCGTCTTAGGGATTCCACGAATTCGAGCCATTGAGATACAGAAAGGGTCTCGGCTCTCGCCTCCGATGGAATGTCGGAGCGATCCATGAGAGCTAGAATCTCTTCCTTTTTGACTCCGAGGGAGACTAGGTTATTTGCCAGTTTCTTTCGTCTCTGAGAGAACCCGGCCTTAAGAACCTTTCGCCAGAGGTCGTCTGAGGGGAGATCTCTCCTCCTCTCTATCGTCAGCTCTACCAGAGCGGAGGATACCTTAGGGATAGGCCTGAAGGACCCGGGGGATACCTTCATGTATGTCTTGGCCGATCCCATGGCCGCCAAGGTTATACCCAAAGGGTAACGCTCCTTGGTACTGGCCTGTGCGACAAGCCGGTCCGCCGCCTCCTTCTGGACCATCATTATCATATAACTCAGACCGGAGGGAGCCAGTTTTTCCAATATAGACCATATCAAAGGGGTCGTTACGTGGTAGGGTATGTTTGCTACCACCTTGGAGGGAACCGGTCTAAGTTCTCCGTAGGGGAACTTCACCCCGTCTCCCCAATGGAGGGAAAAACGGTCATCTCCCTCTATATCCTGAAGAAAAGGTTCCAGCCTTCTGTCTATCTCTATGGAATGAAGGTGGGAACATCTAGACGACAGTATCTCCCTCGTCAGGACTCCCTGACCAGGACCTATCTCGAGGATCACGTCGTTCTCCGTTATGTCGGCTTTCTCCACAGTCCTTCGGACTATGTCCCTATTGATCAGGAAATTCTGTCCCAGGCTGGTTCTCGGAGTAAAAGAGGGGGCATCTCTCATAGGATCTTGGACCTCCTGAAATATGAAAAAAACGGGAAGCCTTTACGGCTTCCCGTTGATAATTCTGGTCGGGACGAGAGGATTCGAACCTCCGACCACCTGAACCCCATTCAGGTACGCTAGCCAGGCTGCGCTACGTCCCGCCTCAACGAGGAGCATTATACACGGCCGACACCTTTCGGTCAACTACCAAAAACGGCGGGAGGCCGCTTTTTTACGGCCTCCCGCCTAGAAAGATTGTTCTGAATCTATTTTCTGCGTTCTAGTTCTCGGCAAGTTTCTTGTAGGTCTCGTAGCGCCTCTTGGCGTCCCTCTCAGCGGCCTCGAAGAGCTGTTCCGCCACCTCGGGGAAGGTCTTCGTCAGTGAGGAGTAACGCACCTCGCTGAGGATGAAGTCCTTGAAGGAAGCCTTGGGCTCCTTGGAATCCAGGCTGAAGGGGTTCTTGCCCTCTTCCGCCTCGGGGTTGTAGCGATAGAGATGCCAGTACCCTGCCTCTACGGCCTTCTTTTCCTGATTCTGGCTGCGTCCCATGCCTTCCTTGAGGCCGTGGTTAATGCAGGGAGCGTAGGCGATGATGAGGGAAGGTCCGTCGTATGCCTCGGCCTCGGCCATAGCCTTTACCAGCTGGTTCTTGTCCGCTCCCATAGCCACCTGAGCTACGTAGACGTAGCCGTATGTCATGGCCATGCGTCCCAGGTCCTTCTTGGCGATCTTCTTACCCGATGCGGCGAACTTGGCTACGGCCGCGGTCGGTGTGGCTTTGGAGGACTGTCCGCCCGTGTTGGAGTAGACCTCGGTGTCGAAGACCATTACGTTCACGTTTTCACCGGAGGCCAGGACGTGGTCCAGTCCGCCGTAACCGATGTCGTAGGCCCAGCCGTCTCCTCCGAAGATCCAGACCGACTTCTTGACAAGGTAGTCTTCAAGCTCGGCTATGTCGTCCAGAAGGGCGTTGCATTCGGCGCAGCCGAGGTCTCTGTCGAGTATGGATCTGACCTTTTCGGCGGCTTTCTTGGAGGCGTCTCCGTCGTTGTAGGAGTCGAGCCATTCCTGAAGGGCTGCCTTGACGTCCTCGTCTATATCCTTGGCGACCAGAGCCTTTGCCTTCTCTACCAGGCCTCCGACGATGCTCTTGACCGACAGGGCCATTCCGTACCCGTATTCGGCGTTATCCTCGAAGAGGGAGTTAGCCCAAGCGGGTCCCTGTCCCTTTGCGTTGGTGCAGTAGGGCATGCTAGGAGCGGATCCGCCCCATATGGAAGTGCATCCCGTGGCGTTGGCGATGATCATCCTGTCTCCGAAGAGCTGGGTTATCAGCTTGGCGTAGGGAGTCTCTCCGCATCCGGCGCAGGCTCCGGAGAACTCGAGCAGAGGCTGGGAGAACTGGCTTCCCTTGACCGTCTTTACGTTTACCCTGTCGGACTTATCGCTTACTGAAACGCCGAACTCCCAGTTCTCCGCCTGAGGATCGGTCTGGGTGGCCAGAGGCTTCATCTCCAGCGCCTTGACCGGGCAGATGTCGGCGCAGTTGCCGCATCCAAGACAGTCTAGAGGGCTGACCTGCATCCTGAACTTGAGACCTTCCAGCTCCTTGCCCTTGGCATCTACTACCTCGAAGTTCTTCGGAGCCAGAGACATCTCGTCCTCGTTCAGAAGGACCGGCCTGATGGCAGCATGAGGACATACCATGGCACACTGGTTGCACTGGATGCACTTGTCCATGATCCACTCGGGAACGTCGATGGCCACGCCTCGTTTTTCGTATGCCGCGGTTCCGCTGGGGAAGCTTCCGTCCTCCCGTCCGACGAAGGCGCTCACAGGAAGCTGATCGCCCTTCTGAGCGTTCATAGGCTTACAGACTTCCTTGATGAACTCGGGAAGCATGTCCTCTTCGCAGCAGCAGGTGTCCTCTACGTTTTTCCAGCTGTCGGGGATCTCTATCTTCATGAGACCGTCCGCTCCCTTGTCCACGGCTGTATCGTTCATGGCGACGATCTTATCGCCCTTCTTGCCGTAGGTCTTCTTATTGGCTTCCTTCATGTACTTGATGGCATCCTCGTAGGGGATGACCTTCGCCAACTTGAAGAAAGCGGACATCATTATCATGTTGATTCTGTTGCCCAGACCGATCTCCTGTCCCAGATCGATTCCGTTGATCACGTAGAAATCGGCCTCTTTTTCGGCCAGAGCCCTCTTTACGTTGGCCGGAAGATTGGCCTCCAGAGCCTCCATGTCGGTCCACTGGGTGTTGAGAAGGAACGTGCCGTTCTTCCTGAGTCCGTCGAGGACGTCGTAAAGGTGGACGTACTCCTGCTTGTGGCAGGCTATGAAGTCGGCGTCCTTGATGAGGTAGGTCGACTTGATGGGCTTCTTGCCGAAGCGAAGGTGGGATATGGTGACACCTCCGGATTTCTTCGAGTCGTAGGAGAAGTAGCCCTGAGCGTACATATCGGTGTTGTCTCCGATGATCTTGATGGCGTTCTTGTTGGCTCCTACAGTGCCGTCCGAGCCGAGACCCCAGAACTTACATCTGATCGTTCCCTCCGGAGCCGCGTTGATCTCTTCTTTGAGCTCAAGGGACAGTCTGGTGACGTCGTCCACGATTCCGATGGTGAAATGGTTTCTGGGCTCGTAGAGCTTGAGGTTGTCGAATACGGTCTTGAGCCAGCTCGGAGTGGTGTCGTTCGAGCCGAGGCCGTAACGTCCACCGATTATGACAGGACGCTCGGACTTCTCGTTGAAAAGTGCGCATACGTCCTCATAGAGGGGCTCTCCGAGTGATCCCGGTTCCTTGGTGCGGTCGAGGATGGCGATACGTTTGACCGTAGCGGGAAGCACCTTGAAGAAGTGCTTGGCCGAGAAGGGGCGGTATAGATGGACCTTGATGATACCAACCTTCTCTCCTTTGGCCATAAGATAATCCACGGTCTCCTCGGCAGCCTCAGTGGAGGAGCCCATGAGGATGACGATGTTCTCCGCCTCGGGATCTCCGTAGTAGTTGAAGGGAGCGTAGTGACGACCGGTGAGCTCGCTTATCTGGTTCATGTAGTCCTCGACGATGTCCGGCACGTCGAGATAGAAGCGGTTGGCCGCTTCCTTGGCCTGGAAGTAGATGTCCGGATTCTGGGCGGTCCCTTTCAGATAGGGATGCTCAGGGTTAAGAGCTCTTTCCTTAAAATCTCTGATAGCGTCCCAGTCGACCAGGTCGGCTAGATCGTCGTAGTCGAGGACCTCTACCTTCTGTATCTCGTGAGAGGTACGGAAACCGTCGAAGAAGTTGAGGAAGGGGATGCTGGATCTTATGGCGGAGAGATGGGCTACCGCCGTCAAGTCCATTGTCTCCTGTACACTGCCGGATGCCAGCATGGCGAACCCTGAGGCACGACAGGCCGTGACGTCGCTATGATCCCCGAATATGGAGAGAGCGTGACCGGCGATTGCTCTGGCGCTTACGTCAAAAACCCCAGGAAGCAGCTCTCCTGCGATTTTGTACATATTGGGAAGCATGAGCATGAGTCCCTGCGAGGCAGTAAAGGTGCTCGTAAGGGAACCTGCGGAGAGAGAACCATGGACGGCTCCGGATGCGCCGGCTTCGGACTGAAGCTCCGCCAGCTCGACGGTTCTTCCGAATATGTTCTTTCTGCCGTGTGCCGCCCACTCGTCCACGTATTCGGCCATGGGAGACGACGGAGTTATCGGGTAGATAGCCGCCACCTCGGTGAACGCATAGGAAACATGAGCCGCAGCCATGTTTCCGTCCATAGTTTTCCACTGCTTTGCCATAAAATTACCCCCTCTTGATATGGTGAAGAATAAGAATTATCTTGTATACCCCATACAACCTATCATAGCATCGCCTTCTTGAAATGAAAAGCGTTTCCGTTAAGAGGCTGAATTATACACCATACAGGTCGCTCTCCTCCTGATTATACCAACGAGAGTTAAAGAGTCAAAGCAAATCGTCGACGATCGGGTTATAAGGTATAATGGCGAACTGTCCTGGCCGACCTGGAAGCGGTGATGGCAGGGGATACTTGCATTTTTTTGTTGGAGGTTTTTATGGTCATGAAAAGACAGGATGTCCTCTTGGAACCGTCTATATCGGGAGTGCCATTTGATCCGGAACAAGGCGGCAGAAAGATGGTTGAGATAGGCTTCGGAAACGGGGAGTTCCTCACGCACCTGGCCGGGTTGAACCCCGATACGACGGTCTATGGATTGGAGATTTCCATGACCTGTGTCGGCAAGGCGGTAAAAAGGGCCGTCAGAGAGAATCTTGGAAACGTCAGGATAATATGCGGCGATGCCCGATTCCTTCTGAGAGAGTGTTTCAGCGACGAGTCTTTAGACCGAATATATATGAGTTTCCCATGCCCCTGGCCCAAGGAACGCCACGCCAGGAGGCGGGTCACACATAGAGGTTTCTCCGATGTGGTTGCGTCGGTTTTACGTATCGGCGGCTGTTTCGAACTGGCCACCGACGAAAAATGGTATGCCGACGAGGTCGCATCCATATTGGATGGACATCCCTCTCTTAGTTTGGTCTCTTTCGAGGTAAACAAAAGAAGGGAGATAACGACGAAATACGAGAGGAAATGGCTAGAGCAGGGCAAGGATATATACCTCTTGGTCTTCGAGAAGTTCGGTAATTTTACAGTGGGTAGGATTGTGGACGGAAGGTGTGACGATATGCACGTAGCCGTGAAATCGGACGAGTTGGATATGGCAGTTTTGAGGAATGAAAGGTTGGGTATCTCCGAGGGAGAGGACGGAGCTCACTGGACTTTGGAGAGGATCTACTCCGATTCCAGGGAATCCTGGCTTATTCAGGCGGTAACCTCCGACGACGGTTACGAGCAGAAATTTTACGTGAGGGTAGTTCTCAGGGAAAACGGGGCTTTGGTCAAGGTAGACGGAATCTGTTCTCCTTATCTCACTCCCGCGGTCCGTAAGGCCTTGGGGGCGGTCGCAGGAAGCATCAGGAGATCATGAAGGAGGTTCGCCCCACTACGGGCCTGGTGGCTCAGGCTCTCTTCAATATCCTGGGTAACCTGAATGGGGTGGCTTTCCTGGATCTCTTTTCCGGAACTGGACGGATAGCCTTCGAGGCGTGCAGAAGAGGGGCGGATCCTGTGGTTTCTGTGGAGTTGGTGCGATCCAGATCTAAGGCTATATGGAAGGCCAATAGCTTCGATTCTCACACCCATATTTCCATGGACGTCAGAAAGGGGTTATCCTGGGTATCGAGAAAGGGTTTTGCCTTCGACGTCGTTTTCGCCGATCCGCCCTACGGAGCCCGATGGGACGAGACTCTTCCTGATTTAATTCTCTCCCGCAGAGAAATACTGAAGGAGGACGGGGTTTTCGTGTTCGAGCATGGCAGGGAGGAACCTGTAAAGGTCTCTTTTCCCTGGATCCTGAGAGACGAGAGATCTTACGGAAGGTCGGTCCTTTCCTTTTTGGAGCTCTCTTCGTCGGCCTTAAAGGAGGGGTAGTGGTGAGCCATACCATCAGGGCCGTCTATCCGGGGTCCTTCGATCCCATAACTAACGGCCACATCTACATAGCCGAGAGAGCCGCCGGGTTGTTTGACGAGCTGACGGTATCCATACTTATAAACCCGGAGAAGAGGGCCACTTTCAGCGTCGACGAGAGAAAAACCATGGCGATAGAGGCCCTGTCCCATCTCCCTAACGTAAAGGTAGATTCGTTCACCGGGCTTTTGGTTGATTTTCTGCGACAGGAACGGAGCCGCATAATAATAAGGGGGTTGCGGGCGCTTTCCGATTTCGAGTACGAGTTTCAGCTTGCCCAGATGAACAGACAGCTAGCCCCGGAGATAGAGACTTTGTTTATTGTGACCGAAGCCAGATATTCCTATCTGTCGAGCCATGCGGTAAAGGATATCTTCAACTTCGGAGGGCCGGTGCAGGAGATGGTTCCCCCAGGTGTGTATCGTCGTCTCAGAGAGAGGTTTCCTCGTTTCGACAAGTAGATTGGACGATGATCGGAGGTGTCTTGGCGTCTTTTCCGGGAGTTCCCCCCGGAAGGAGTAGCTCCCAGATATCGCAGCTCCGTCTTTCCATCAAAAGCATCGATCTACCGTAGTCCCGGTCCAACTGAGCGAATTTCGATATTACCGGAAGAGTGCCTACCTCGTCTATTCTCTTGAGCAGATCTCTGCCCCTTTTTGTAGCCCCCAGCGGCCTCAGGTAGGCGGGGCCTTTTTCCTGATATGCCCTGTTCTCCTCGTGTCCTAGACCGATGAGAAAATGCATCATGTTTCTCTGAAGTCTTCCTCTTGGGTATCTCCTGGAGGTGCATCTATCGATGAAGTCCTCCCAGTCTGTGGATTTCCCTAGGGCCTTCATGAATCTGTTTTCTATGCCCTCCCCGAACTCGGCATATTTCCCGAGTTCTTCGCCGGAGGTCCTGGTCATCAGAAAGCGGATCTTTTCCCACAGGGTGTCGTTGTCAAGGAAGCATCTTCCTCTCGATATCTCTCTCTCCAGAATTTTACGGCTGAAGGGGGGAACTTGCTGAAAGGCTTTCTCCCTCTTTCCCCTTATGCCCTTTCGTATTGCCGTTGCGCTGGGGAACTCGACGGATATCGATCGATCGTGATATCCGGCTCCGGCTCTTTTCACGGGAAGTGGGGTTATATCGTATCCTTTTTCCTCTATCCTCATCATGTAGGAGATAGCTAGGCTGTTGTTGGGCTGAGAGAGGATTTCTCCGGCTCCGGGATATGCGCAATCCATAGCTCTGGTCCTGGATTCCACGTAAGAGAAACCTTCATTTAGAAACTTACGAAGGTTTAACTTGAAAGGTTTAGGTTCCTCCACTAAAATAGCCACGATGTCCCGAAGTTTGGGGGATATCGTCTCCATGCCGAAAGAGAGGCGGTCGACCACCCCGGTCGACTTCATTATATCGACGCCGGCGTTTGCGAAAACACCGGCGTTGTGGCATGAAAAGACGACCGGAAGTTCGAGCACCAGATCCGCCCCGGAGAGCAGGGCCATCTCCGCACGGCTCCACTTATCGATAAACGCTGGTTTCCCTCTTTGTGTGAAGTTGGAGGAAAGGGCCACTATTACCGGGTCTCCACTTGAAGAGGCATTCTCGACGTGATGCAGATGCCCCATATGGAACGGGTTATATTCGGCGATGATACCGATCGCTTTTTTAAACATCGGAATACCCCCTTCGGAGTTTTCGTTCGGGGATAACATTATGCCATGCAATGCAAAATGGCAAGGAGGCTTATAGGCGATATGAAAGTTCTGGTTATCAACTGCGGTAGTTCTTCCCTTAAGTATCAGATTTTCGACATGGAGACCGAAAACGCTCTCGCCAAGGGTTTGGTGGAGAGGATCGGCATAGAGGGCTCCAGGATCAAACACACCAAGGCAGGGCAGGACGCCGTGGTCACCGAGACCGCTATCCCCGATCATAAGGTTGCGGTAAAGCTTGTGCTGGACTCTCTTCTAGACGGAGAGCATGGAGTGCTTTCCAGCCTGGACGAGCTCAGTGCCGTGGGACATCGGGTCGTTCATGCCGGAGAGAAGTTTGCCTGCTCCGTCCGTCTTGACGACACGGTCATGGCCGCTCTCAAGGAATGTATTCCCTTGGCCCCCTTGCATAATCCGGCCAACATCACCGGCATAGAGGCCATCACCTCGGTGCTTCCCGACGTTCCTCAGGTCGGGGTTTTCGATACAGCCTTCCACCAGACGATGCCCAAACACGCCTATATGTACGGTGTGCCTTATCGTTATTACGAGGACTACAAGGTCCGTCGCTACGGCTTCCACGGCACCAGTCACTTCTTCGTGGCCAATCGCTGTGCAGAGGTTATGGGACGTCCCATCGAGGATCTTAAAATCGTCACCTGTCACCTCGGAAACGGCAGCTCTATCACCGCCGTCAAGGACGGAATCTGCGTCGATACGTCCATGGGATTCACACCTCTCGCCGGGGTTCTCATGGGAACCCGCTGTGGCGATATCGATCCATCCATAGTCAAATTCATAGCTGAGAAGGAAGGGTCGGTGGACAAGGCCGACACGATTCTCAACAAAGAGAGCGGGGTCCACGGTGTCTCCGGAATCAGCAGCGATCTGAGAGATATCGAGGAGGGCATGGAGAAGGGAGACGAGAGGGCTACCTTGGCCTTCGAGATGCTTTCCTACAGCATAACCAAGTACATAGGTGCCTACGCCGCCGCCATGGGAGGCGTGGACGCCATCGTCTTCACCGCCGGTATAGGCGAGAACTGCAAGGCCATAAGGGAGACAGTCACCGAGAACCTCGGTTTCCTGGGCGCCTCGGTGGACAAGAGCAAGAACGATTTCAGAGGCGAGGAAAGGATCATCAGCTCCGACGACTCCAAAGTCAAGGTCATGGTGATACCTACCAACGAGGAACTCGTGATAGCGAGAGACACCAAAAAACTGGTGTCCTGTTAACTCCAGGAGCCGGTCCTTTTGGTTTTCCGCGATAGCCCGCCGGAGAATTGGCGATTCTTTGTGGATGTTCCGGAAGAACCGCTTCTGCCGTCCGAGAAAAACTGGTCTCTGGATTTTCAGGATCTCATAAAGCTCGATGGAGGTACCTACCGATGCGTGTCTCCCGTCGAATTTTCGGCGAGGACGGTACGGAACGATGGTGCGGTCAGGATATCTCTCCGGCTCTCCTTTAGGGTCGAAACGGAATGTTCTCGTTGTCTCGTTCCTCTGGAGGTTGCAATAGGCGAGAATTTCGAGTATTGTTATGTGTCGCAGCCCGACGAAGAAGAGTCGGAAGATGTCGAACTTGACGAGGTGATAAAATCGTTGCCTCAGATTGGAAAAACCATCGATATCTCCGGCGACCTTTGGGAGTGTTTCGTCGTCTCCATGCCCCTTTACCCGGTTTGTCCCGAGGGGTGTGATCCGATCGGGCCCAGCACTACGAGGGAAGAGGGAGAGGCGGCGGATCCCCGATTCCAAATTTTAGCCGATAAGTTCGGCAGCTCTTCAGGTAAAGGAGGGAAAATCGATGGCAACTCCAAAGTCAAGGGTATCTCATCGCAGGACTCATAACAGGAAGGCTCAGTGGCTTGGACGTCTCGAGACGCCAGGTCTGACGGCCTGTCCTCACTGTGGCGAGACTATCCAAAACTACCATGCCTGTCCCGAGTGCGGTTATTATAGAGGCCGTAAGGCTATCGAGGTCGCAGCGGACAAGGAAGCCTAGCAAAGAGGCGAAGATAAAAAAGGGGGCGGGATTTTCCCGTCCTCCTTTTTTATGAGGTTTGCCCTTGACCGGCAGGATAAAAATTCCTATACTTGCCTGGTATTCAAATCTGATGTTAGGACCAAGTGATAAGGGAGGGGGCGCCGTGGCACGTTCGATAAATCGTAAGATGAGACACGAACGGTTGTCCCAGCTTATAAGACAGAATCCTCTTTTGTCCGACGAAGAGCTGGCTTCGACTTTGGATGTCAGCGTAAGCACCGTTCGTCTAGACAGGACCCTTCTGGGGGTTCCGGAGCTCAGAGAGAGAACCAGACGGATGGCGGAGCAGGCTACGAGCAAGTTGAGGTCTCTCAAACAGGAAGAGTTCATCGGAGATCTGCTGGAGCTGGAACCGAACCGCTGGGCTCTGTCGGTTCTCAAGACCAGACAGGAAATGGCCTTCAGACACACGGAATATGTCTGGGACCATTATATATACGCGCAAGCATCCTCCTTGGCCATCGCCGTGGTCGGAGCCGACATGGTTATAGTTGGATCCATCAGAGGTAGATTCAAGGCCCCCGCCAAGGTTGGAGATGTCCTTATGGCAAGGGCCAAGGTAGGTGTCCATAAGGGAAATAAATACATAGTCAGCGTCAGAACCAGAGTCGGCGAAAAGGAAATTTTCGTCGGGCGGTACATCGTAGTGGCGCTAGATTCAGAGGGTGAGAGAAAGGTAAGAGGTGAGAGGCTTGATACTGGCGCTTGATGCAATGGGAGGGGACTACGGTCCCAGTGAGAACTGTCTCGGAGCCGTAGAGGCCTGTCGGAAATTTCCCGATCTCGATATAGCCCTTGTGGGCGACACCGACCGGATAGGATCGGCCATAGATTCGGTCGAGCCCTCTATAAAGGGTCGGTTGTACGTAGTGAGTGCGGAGGAGTCCATATCCATGGACGAATCTCCCGCCAGGGCCATAAGATCTAAAAGGCGTTCAAGTCTTCGCCTGGCCATGGAGATGGTCCGTTCCGGCGAGGCCGGAGGATGTATCTCCGCAGGCAATACCGGAGCCATAGTCGCCGGAGGGGTCCTGGTGGTAGGGAGGATATCCGGTATAGATCGTCCTGGGTTGGGCGTGGTCTTGCCCACTCTGGAAAAACCAACGCTTCTGATAGACGTAGGTGCGACCATTAGGTGCAAGCCTCTCAACCTGTCCCAGTTTGCCGTTATGGGGTCCTTGTTCATGAAACATATGGTGGGAGTGAGCCGACCTGACGTGAGGCTTCTCTCCAACGGTTCCGAGGAGATCAAGGGAGACGAAGTTATATCCGAGGCCAGAACCATGCTCGTGGAAAACTCCCATGTCGACTTTGGCGGATACATAGAGGGAAACGGCGTTCCATTCGGTCATGCCGACGTAGTCGTATGCGATGGTTTCTCCGGCAACGTTATGTTGAAGTCCTTTGAAGGACTTGGAGAGCTGGCCCTTAAGATCTTGAAAAACGAGGTAGATAAAAGAATCCTGGCCAAGATGGGGCTTGTGTTCTTTCTTCCGATGCTCAAGGATCTGCAGCATCGTTTCGATTACCAGAAGTTCGGTGGGACGCCTCTGTTGGGCGTCAACGGAGCGGTAATCAAAGCCCACGGTCGTTCCAAGGCTCCCGCCATAACGAGCGCTCTCGGTGTGGCCAGGGAATTTGTGTTGAAAAACGGAGTCAGTAAGATCAAAGAGGAGATAACCGATCTCCTACCTGGAGAGGAGGACGTTTGATGGCGTTGCTTCAGGGACGATCCGTCCGTCTGGTGGCAACCGGGATGGCGGTTCCGGACAAAGTGATGGATAACGATGAATTGGCGAGGATAGTCGATACCAGCAACGAATGGATAGTGGAGAGGACCGGTATAAGGGAGCGCAGAATAGCTTCCAAGGACGAAAACGCCAGCGATCTGGCCATCGCTGCCTGTAGACAGGCTATCGATAGATCCGGAGTGGACGTCGAGTCCATAGACATGGTTGTAGTCGCTACAAACTCTCCGGACACCCTTTTCCCCAGCGTAGCCGCCAGGGTTCAGGGAGCCATAGGTGCGTCCAAGGCAGGGGCCTTCGACGTCCAGTCCGGATGTACCGGTTCTGTCTACTCTCTATCCGTGGCGTCTTCAGGGATAGCATCGGGCCTGTGGAACAGGGTGATGGTGTGCGGTGTAGAGGTTTTATCCAGACTGATAGACTGGGAGGATCGGACCACCTGCGTGCTTTTCGGCGACGGAGCCGGTGCGGTCGTACTGGAGGCCGGAGAAAAGGGATCCCCCGGTGTTATCGCCTGCGATATGAAGGCCGACGGAACCAAGTGGGACTATATCACCCTTCCTGGAGGGCTATCTTCCCTTCCAGCTAACAGCGACACATTGGCGGAGAAAAAACATTTCGTGTCGATGAAGGGAAACGACGTTTTCAAGTTTACCCAGAGAGTTCTTCCAGGATATCTGAAGGACGTATGCTCCGATGCCGGTATATCTCCCTCTGATATCGATCGTTGGATATTTCATCAGGCAAACCTCAGGATCATGGAGGGTGTCCTCAAACGGCTCGGGGTCTCGGAGGACAGGGCGATCAACAACCTGGAAAGGTATGGAAATACCTCTGCTGCCTCGGTTTTTCTGGCTCTGAATGAGGCCTACGAGGGTGGACGTATAACCTATAACAGCGGACAGAAGGTGTTGATTACCAGTTTCGGTGCCGGAATGACCTACGGTGCCTTTATATACGAGGCGTGAGGTGAGAGACATGAGACTTGGTAAAAGGGTTACCGAGCTTCTTGGAATTGACTATCCCATAGTCCAGGGTGGAATGGCCTGGGTTGCTGAGGCCGAGTTGGCCGCTGCCGTAAGCAACGGCGGAGGACTCGGTATCGTAGCCGCGGCGAGTATGCCTCCGGAGCTTCTGGACAAGGAGCTTAAAAAGGTACGAGCCCTTACCGATCGTCCTTTCGGGGTCAATATAATGTTGATGTCTCCCACCGCGTCGGATGCCATAGAGGTGGCGGCTGCGAATCGGGTCCCCGTTGCCACCACTGGGGCGGGGAGTCCGGGAAAGGTTCTGGAACGCCTGAAGCCGTTGGGAACGAAGGTAGTTCCGGTGGTGCCCACGACCGCTTTGGCTCGTAGAGTGGAGAGACAGGGAGCCGACGCCGTGATAGTCGAGGGATGCGAGGCAGGAGGCCACATAGGAGAGCTGACCACGATGGTCGCGACTCCTTTGGTGGTAGACGCGGTAGATATACCTGTGATAGCCGCCGGAGGAATAGCCGACGGAAGAGGCATGGCCGCAGCTTTTGCCCTAGGGGCCGAGGGAGTTCAGATCGGAACCCGTTTCGTCTGTTCCTCCGAGTGCAGAGTTCACGAAAACTACAAGCTTGCTATCTTAAACGCCAAGGACAGAAGCTCCGCCGTGACGGGGCGTCCTACCGGACATCCGGTTAGATGTATAAGAAACAAATTAACCTCTCAGTTCGACCACATGGAGATATCCGGTGCGTCCGTCGAGGATATCGAGGCTCTGGGTGCTGGCAAACTTAGAGCAGCTGTGGTTGATGGGGACGTCGATTTCGGGTCGGTCATGGCCGGTCAGATCGCCGCCATGGTATCTAGGATACAGCCGGCGTCCGAGATAATCGAGGAGATATGTAGAGAGGCCGAGGAGGTCCTATCTAGACTGGGATCGCTAAAATAACGGTCCTGTAGAGGAGCTGTAGCCGTATGAGTATGAAGAGATTCGCGCTTTTGTTCCCCGGCCAGGGAGCTCAATCCGTCGGAATGGGCAGGGATCTTTACGAGGGGTTTCCCTTGGCTCGCAGGGTTTTCGACGAGGCTGACGAGGCCTTGGGTTTCTCTCTGAGTTCCATCATATTCGAAGGTCCCGAGGAAAAACTGACCTTGACGGAGTACACCCAGCCGGCGTTGCTTACAGTTAGCGTGGCCTTTTTCAGGGCTTTGACCGAGGACAAAGGGATACTCCTAAACCCCGATTTTGTAGCCGGGCACAGCTTAGGAGAGTATTCTGCCTTGGTCGCGTCGGGAACCCTATCTCTAGCCGATGGTGTCCGGTTGGTCAACGCCAGAGGTCGTCTGATGCAAAAGGCTGTTCCGGAGGGAGAGGGAGCTATGGCGGCGATCCTTGGTCTGGAGGATTCGGACGTTCGAGACATCTGTTCCCAGTTCGACGGAGACAAGGTATGCGAGGCGGCCAACTTCAACTCTCCCGGGCAGGTCGTGATATCCGGGGATTCCGACTCGGTGGCTAAGGCGATCGAAGCAGCCAAGGAGGCCGGGGCCAAGAGGGCTATCCCCCTCAACGTCAGCGCTCCGTTTCATTGCCGACTGATGACCGACGTGGCGGACGAGCTCTCCAGGGAGATGGAACGTTGCGATTGGTCCGATTCAGCCTGTCCTCTGATAGCGAACGTGTCCGCTTCGCCTGTAACCTCGGTGGAGGACATCAGATCCGGACTGTATCGACAGACCTACAGCCCAGTCCGGTGGGTGGAGAGCATGAGGTATATGTCCGATGCGGGAGTTTCCACCTTTTTAGAGCTCGGTCCTGGAAAGGTCTTGGCGGGGTTGGCGAAGAAATGTGTCAAGGGAAGCAAGACTCTCTCGATAGGTTCCGCCGAGGATTTGGATAAAGTCGTTGACTTTCTCGAGGAGGATAAATAAAATGCCCGAGAACGGCAGAGTTGCCTTGATTACCGGTGGTTCCAGGGGAATAGGAAAAGCCATCGCTCTTGAACTTGCTTCCAGAGGTCTGAGGGTAGTGGTGAACTATAGAAGTTCATCCGAGGCGGCCGACGAGGTCGTGAAAAACATTTCCGACTTGGGGGGAGAGGCTATGGCCGGCAGAGCCGACGTTTCCGACCCCGATCAGGTAAAAGAGCTTTTCAAGACCATCTCTAAAGAGTTCGGTCCGGTGGAAATTCTGGTGAACAATGCCGGGATAACCAGAGACGGCCTCCTCATGAGGATGAAGGAATCCGATTGGGATGCCGTCATAGACGGAAACCTTAAGTCCGCATACCTTTGCTCCAAAGACGGAGTCAAGGTAATGGCAAAAGGGCGCTGGGGTCGGATAGTGAACATAGCCTCGGTTGTCGGGCTTATAGGCAATCCTGGACAGGCTAATTATTGCGCCTCGAAGGCGGGTATAATAGGCTTGACCAAGAGTATAGCAAGAGAGTACGCTCAAAGAGGGATAACGGTAAACGCAGTGGCCCCTGGATTCATAGCCACCGATATGACCGATATCCTGCCGGAGTCGGTGAAAGATGAGATGTTGAAATCCGTACCTGCTGGCCGTGCCGGGACAGTCGAGGACGTCGCTAAGGCGGTGGCCTTCCTGGTCTCGGAAGATGCCTCATATATCAACGGCCAGGTTATAGCCGTCGATGGCGGAATGACCATGGTCTGATCCTGAATTTGACGAAGGGAGGTGACGTTGCCATGAAGAGAGATGAAGTACTTGCCCGTCTTAAGGAGATCATCATAGATCGTCTTGATGTGGAGGAGGAGCAGATTAAACCCGAGGCCTCCTTTGTCGAGGACCTGGGGGCTGACTCCCTCGACATCGTCGAGCTCATCATGGGAATCGAGGAGGAGTTCGACATCGAGATCCCCGATGAGGACGCGGAGAAACTCACCAGTGTCGGTGAAGCTATCGACTACGCCAGCAACAAACTCGGAATCGAGGGGTAGAATACTCCCGTTTTCGATCCGGAGAGGGGCGGTCAACCGCCCCTCTCGCTCAAATCATGGCGAGGCGAGAGTTAGAGTGTTGTGAACTCCCCTGCGCCGTAAGGAGTGGACATCCTTTGAAAGACAGACGAGTCGTTATCACCGGGCTAGGGGTCGTCAGTCCCATAGCCAGCGGTAGAGAGGCATATTGGCAGGCTCTTAAAGAGGGAAAGAACGGCGTCGGCGCTATAACGTGCTTCGATGCCTCGGAGTTCTCGGTTCAGGTCGGAGCGGAGGTAAGGGACTTCGATCCAACCCAGTGGCTTCCCAAAAAGGAGGCTAAAAGGTCCGACAGGGTTATCCAGTTTGCCGTGGCAGCTTCGGATATGGCCATGGAAGACGCCGGTCTCAAAGCGGAGGACCTTGACTCCAATAGATTCGGCGTTTATATAGGTTCCGGACAGGGTGGAATCGAAACCTGTTTCGATAGTTTCCAGACCATGATGACCAAGGGACCCAAGAGGGTTAGTCCCTTCTTCATCCCCATGATGATAGGAAATATGTCTGCCGCATACGTGGCCATCAGACATCAGGCCAAAGGGCCAAACATGTGCGTCGTGACCGCCTGTGCCACCTCGATACACAGTATCGGAGAGGCTGCCAGGACCATAGAGAGAGGCGACGCCGACGTCATGCTCTGCGGTGGAACCGAGGCCGCCCTTCGTTCCATCTGCGTGGCAGGCTTCGCAGCCATGAAGGCTCTCTCCACGAGAAACGACGAGCCCGAGAGGGCAAGCCGTCCTTTCGACAAGGACAGGGACGGCTTCGTCATCGGAGAGGGTGCGGGGGTTCTGGTTCTGGAGACACTCGAGAGCGCCAAGGCCAGAGGGGCCCATATCTATGGCGAGGTAGTCGGCTACGGTTCTACCTGCGATGCCAGCCATATCACCGCTCCGGATCCGGAGGGGAAAGGAGCCACAAGGGCTATGAAGATGGCCATGGATCAAGCCAGTTGGTCCGTTGACCAGGTCGATCTGATAAACGCCCACGGAACCTCAACCCCCCTCAACGACAAGGTCGAGTCCATCGCCATAAGAAACCTGTTCGGTGAGGCCACCGATCGCCTCATGGTCAACTCCACTAAGTCCATGATAGGTCATTGCCTCGGAGCGGCTGGAGCTCTAGAGACAGTAGCTGCCCTTCAGTCCGTTGAGGAAGGCATCGTACATCCGACCCTTAACCTCGACGAGAAGGATCCGGATTGCGACGTCAACGTCATCACCGAGACGACCGAGGCCAGGGTGGACAGGTTCCTGGTCAACAGCTTCGGCTTCGGCGGACACAACGGCGTCCTGGCTATCGAGCGTTTTAACGATTGAACCCCTCATGTACGGACGGAAATGGGAAAATAACCTTTCTCTGATTCAGGACCGTCTGGGATACAGCTTCACCGATATAGAACTGCTCCGTGAAGCCCTGACTCATTCGTCCTATGCCCATGAGTCAGGGCTTTGTTCTTGGAACGAGAGGCTGGAGTTCCTGGGAGATGCGGTTTTGGAGTTGGCTACCTCGACGAGACTTTTCAGGGCGATGAAGGATATGGACGAAGGAGGACTGACCAGGCTCAGGGCCCGGTTGGTCCGTAAGGAAGCTCTTTTGACGTGGGCGGAGGCACTGGGGCTCTCGGGCGTTCTCAGGGTCAATCGGGGACTACGAAAAAAGGAGGGAAGCAGTGATCTTTCCTCCATGCACGCCGATGCTATAGAGGCTATCTTTGGAGCTGTCTATATGGACGGAGGCTACGATATGGCGGAATCGGTGGTGAACCGCTATCTGGACTTTCTGTTCGAAAAGGGAGATTATCTACAGGACGGAACCTCGTCCATCGACCCCAAGTCGGAGCTCCAACAGATCCTACAGATAAGGGGGGAGCCATTGCCGGAATATAGGATCATGTCTCGTGAGGGACCTCCTCACAGTCCCAGTTTCGAGGTGGAACTGTACGTCTCGGGAGTCCTTCTGAGTTCTGGAAGAGGAAGATCTATTAAAGAGGCGGAGGTCCAAGCGGCTTTAGATGGATTGTCCTTGATGCGATCGGTTGCAAGGGATGACTCTCTCTGATAAACTTCAAGAATTCTAGTTTTTTTAGATTCAATCTATGTGATGGAGGTATAGATAATGAGACGTTTGATAACGGCGATTTTCGTTTGTTTCATCGTAACCGCCTCTACGGCGGCATTTGCGGCCGACTATCCGAAGATGACGATACGTCTGAGCCATAACCAGCCGACGGGAAGCCCGGAGGACATAGGTGCCGAGACCTTCAAGACCATCCTGGAGGATCGATCGGGCGGAAAGATGGAGGTTCAGATATTTCCATCCATGCAGATGGGGTCCATGAGGGAGCAGACAGAGTCCGCTCAGATGGGAACCCTCGACATAACCATACAGCCCGTCTCTGTGCTGACTCCTTTCGTGGAGGAGCTTCAGATAATAGACTTTCCCTTTCTCTGGCCTTCTACCGACGAGCTTTATCGGGTGATGGACGGCCCGGTCGGACGGCGTTTCTACGAATTCACCGAGCCCAAAGGGCTGGTCTCTTTAGGGCTTTGGGCCTCCGGTTTTAAGCAGTTCACTACCAAGGATATCGATATCCACGTTCCGGAGGACTTCAAGGGAGTCAAGATGAGGGTCATGCCATCTCCTCTCCTGATCGCCCAGTATAAGGCATGGGGAGCCAACCCCATCCCCATAGAGTATGCCGAGCTTTACAACGCCCTTCAGCAGGGGGTGGTCGACGGGCAGGAAAACCCGATCCAGACGATAGCGATGAACAAGCTCTACGAGGTCCAGGATAGGTTGATATTGAGCAACCATGGTTTTCTGGCCTATCTCTTCGTGGTCAACAAGGGGTGGTTCGACGGTCTTCCCGACGACGCCAGAGAGCTTGTACTACAGGCGGAGAAAGAGGCCAGACTTGTCGAGAGAGAGGCCCAGGCCAAGAAGGAAGCGGAATACCTGGATGAGATAAAGAGCTCTGGAATATCCGTCACGGAGCTGACCGACGAGGAATACGAGATTTTTTCGAAGAAGAGCCGCTCGGTTCACGACCAGTTCGCGAGTACCGATGCCATGAAAGAGCTTCTTTCCGCCTGTTACGACGAATTGGGAAAGAACTGATCGGATCTTAGAATCTTTTCGGGGCTGGAGGGATTCCTCTCGCCCCTTTTTTTAAACCTCGGGGGATGGATATGATGAGGATTTTGGATCGTCTGGAGGAGGGCTTTTGTGCCATGGCCCTGTTGGCGACGGCTTTGATACTTTTCGTCAACGTTACCTTGCGCTACGTCTTCAGTGCCAGTACCAGCTGGGCGGAAGAGCTTATAAAGTATCTCATGATATGGATAACCTTCGTGGGAGGAAGCCTGTGCGTGAGAAGGGGAGCCCATATAAGGATGGATTTCCTGCTAGGGAAGCTTTCTCCCAAGAGTAGAGGACTGGTAGACAGGGTAATCTACCTGGTTTCCGCCGTATTTTGCGGTTTTCTGGCCGCCTACGGGGTGCAGATAGTCTCTTTCAATTTCAGGTCAGGGCAGGTATCTCCGGCTTTGGAAGTCCCCATGTGGATCGTCTACTCCGCCATTCCCATAGGATCGGGACTTATGGCGTTGCGTTTTCTACAGCGGATAACAACGGCCTCGGAAGGGGGAAACTGAATTGACCACTGTGTTGATATGCACTCTCCTGGCAGCCCTATTCGGCAGCGTCCCCATCTTCATAGCACTGAACGGTGCCGTCTTGATATGCGTGCTTCTCTTCACCCATATGCCTCCTATGGTTATAGTACAGAAAGCCTTCGGTGGAATAGACAAGTTCGCTCTCATGTCCATGCCTTTTTTCATCTTCGCAGCGAACGTCATGGACGTGGGCGGACTGTCGAGACGAATCCTAGACTGGACCAGGAGTATGGTCGGCAGCACCAGGGGCGGCCTGGCCTACACTACCCAGGCTACCTGTATGGTATTCGGAGCTCTTTGCGGATCCAGCCCCGCTACCGTGGTGGCCATGGGTAAGCTTCTGTATCCCGAGCTGGTCAGGGAAAGTTATCCTAAAGGCTTTTCCGTAGGCTTGATAACGTCGGCGGGGTCGGTAGCGCTGATAATTCCTCCCAGCATAACCCTGATAATATACGCGGCCGCCACCGGTACCTCGGTGGGATCTCTCTTCATGGCCGGTATCAGCGCCGGTGTCGTCTACGGACTTGCGAGCATAATCTATATATGGTTTTTCTCCCGCTCTCATAATCTGGCTCTATCCGCTCCCTCCAGCCGAAGGGAGATATGGGAAAAGAGCAAACAGGCCGTCTGGTCCCTTATGGTTCCGGTCATAATTCTGGGCGGAATATACATGGGTATATTCACACCTACCGAGGCGGCGGGTATCTCTGTCGTGTACGCCCTTTTCGTGGGTATCTTCATATACAGGGAGATAACTCTCAAAGGCCTATACGATGTATGCCTCAGCTCGGCGATTACCTGCGCTCAAGTCCTTATTCTGGTGGCTGCGGCTCAGACCTTCGGGTGGTTTCTGACGGTCGTCCGAATCCCTCAGGCGATAACCTCCATGGTCGTCTCCAACGTGACGTCCCCTTGGGTGTTTCTGGGAATAATCAACGCCGTTTTGCTGGTGGTTGGGATGTTCATGGAGGGTATTGCCGCGATAATAATACTTGCCCCTCTGTTTTTCCCCATAGCCATGAAGATGGGAATAGATCCTCTTCACCTCGGTATAGTCATGGTGGCTAATCTATCCATAGGGAACTTCACCCCTCCCTTCGGATTGAACCTCTTCGTCGCCAGCGGAGTTACGGGGCTTCCCATGTCGGAGATAATACCAGCGGTGATGCGGTTCATCCTGGTGAGTCTGGCGGGGGTGTTGATCATCACCTACATACCGGCTATCTCCACTTTTCTTCCAAAGCTCGTCTATCCTTGACGGTAGGCTCTTCCCGTACCGAAGCCCCCTTTTCCCAAGGGGGCTTTGTGCTATGCTAAAGGCCTATCCATAGATGGGAAGGGGCTGTTCTTATGCAGTCGGGGTTTAATCTTTGTCTCGATGCGGTCAGAAGGATAAATTCTAACGGCAGATCCGAGACAGGAGGGGTCTCACGCATCGCATATACCGAGGAAGACCGTCTGGCCAGGGAGACATTGGTGGAGATAATGCACGAGACCGGGTTTCAGGTCGAGATAGACGAAGTGGGTAACATAAAGGGGACCCGTTGGGGGAGCCGTCCCAGCGCCCCTCCTATAGCAGTAGGTTCCCACATAGACACAGTGCCCGATGGAGGCGAGTTCGACGGTATCTTAGGAGTAGCGGCAGGGCTGGGTGCCGTCCTTGACGTGGCGGAACGCTGTCCGGACCACGTCAACCCCCTTCAGGTGATAGTTTTTTCCGGTGAGGAATCCAGCCGTTTCGGGGTATCGAACGTGGGCAGCAAGGCCGTTACGGGATATATGTCCCTCAAAGATTTCTTCGATCACAGAGACGATCAGGGGATATCGATCTTCAAGGCCCTTAGAGACTTCGGCCTCTCACCCGAAAAGGCGGATCGTTCCAGAATTCTGCCCTCGGACATGAAGGCTTTTTTCGAGCTTCACATCGAACAGGGTCCGTTTCTGGACCAAACCGGCATAGACGTAGGAGTCGTGGAGGCCATTGCCGCCCCCACAAGGCTATCCCTGGAGATCCTAGGTGAATCGGCCCACTCGGGAGCTTGCCCCATGGATATGAGAAAGGACGCCCTGGCGGCGTCCTCCGAGATAGTTCTGGCGGTGGAAAAATTGGCCAAGGAGGAGTCGGCCTTCAAGACCGTCGGAACGGTCGGAGACTGTAAGGTATTCCCGGGGGTCATGAACGTGGTTCCCGGCAGATGTTCTCTGAAGGTGGACGTCAGGGGCATAGAAGGAAAAAGCATAGGTCGGGTTTTCGACGGTCTTCTGAGTGAGATGGAGAGGATCTCCGCCTCTCGTAACGTGGAGATTAAAAAGAAGGTTATTTCGAGAGGAGATCCGGTGGTGCTGGACGGGCGTCTAAGGCGGCTTCTGGGTCAGGTCTGTGAGGATATGGAGATCGGATGGACCGATATGCCGAGCGGAGCGGGGCACGATGCCATGTATGTCGCCTCGATTATCCCTACTGCCATGATATTCGTCCCCTGCGTGGGAGGGATAAGCCACAGCTCTGAGGAAAAAGTGGAGATAGGTCGTATCCGTCCGGGCTACAGAGCCCTGGTGGAGGCGATATACCGTCTGGTGACGAAAGATCGATAGTTGGGAGGCGTGTTCTAGATGATGAGTTTGTTTTCAGGGGCTAGAGTGATCGATCCCTGTCAGGGATTGGACGATATATCGGACATATTGGTGAAAGACGGAAAGGTCGCAGCGATAGGCAGGGATCTGACCTCGGCGTTGGGACGGGACGTTGAGAAGGTGGACCTGAGAGGTTACGCTGTCGTGCCCGGTCTGATAGATCCTCACGTCCATTTCAGGGATCCCGGCCAGGAGCATAAAGAGACCGTTATCTCCGGCTGCGCTTCTGCCGCCGCCGGAGGCTACACATCGGTCATAGCCATGGCGAATACCTCCCCTGCGGTGGATTCGGTGGAAACCCTCAACTACGTTCTGGAAAAGGGAAAGGGGAGCCCCGTACGGTTTTGTTCCGTAGGATCTGTAACTTTGGGACTGAAGGGGGAGGTACTGTCCCCCATGGGTAGTCTGGCCGAGGCCGGTGCGGTGGCTTTCTCCGACGACGGCTTTTCTATCGTGGACTCGGAGGTCATGTACAGGGCTTTCGAGAAGGCCGCCGAGCTGGGGCTTCCCATATCGGTTCACTGCGAGGATCCCCGTCTATGGGGGGACAGGACGATGAATCGGGGAGCTCTATCGGATGCATTGAAGGTGAAGGGAGTTCCCAAGGTGGCGGAGGAGGCCATGATCCAAAGGGATATCCTTTTGGCCTCCAAGACGAAGGCCAGGGTCCATATACAACACGTCAGCACAGCCTTGGGGGTCGAGATGATACGTAGGGCCAAGGAGGACGGCATAGAGGTTACAGCTGAAGCGACCCCGCACCATCTTATCTTGACCGAAGAAGTTCTTTCCGTTCATGGATCTCAGGCCAAGATGAGTCCTCCTTTGAGAGAGGCTCGGGACGTGGAGGCCTTGAGAGAGGGCCTCAGGCTGGGGATTATAGACGTCATTGCGACGGATCACGCTCCCCATTCCGAAGAGGAAAAGGGCAGAGGGCTTCTGGAATCGCCTAACGGAATAGTGGGTCTTGAGACTGCGGTCCCCATGATCTTGACCGAGCTTGTAGGCAAGGGGCATCTTTCGATAAACCGCATGGTAGAGGCCATGTCCTGCGCTTCCGCGGGGATATTCGGTCTTCCCGGAGGTTCTCTGAGGCCTAGCTGTGTGGCGGATATGACTGTGTTGGATCTGGAGGCGAGATGGACGATAGACGCCGATCGTTTCGAGTCCAAAGGCAGGAACACCCCCTTCGACGGGGCTCCGGTTGTGGGGGCGGTGATAGGGACAGCTTTAGGAGGGTTGATGCAACCGGTTGCAAATAAATAGCGTAACTGCTATAATGCCTCCAGTTCAGATTATGAGGAGGCGTAGCGGTGAAGCTGAGGGAAAAAGCTGTCGTCATGACCGCGGAGGACATGGAGAGGGTGCTCCGCAGGATCGCAAACGAGATCATCGAGCGCAACCGAGGGCTCCAGGATCTGGTCATCCTGGGAATACAGAGAAGAGGGGTCTATCTGGCTTCACGTATCAGAAAGATCCTTCTCGAGTCGGAGGGAGTGAAACTCCCTAAGGGAGAACTGGATATAACCCTTTACAGGGACGATCTGGCCGTTTTGTCCGACGAGCCTATCGTTCACAGCACCTCCATACCGGTGGATGTCTCCGGCAAAACACTGGTCTTGGTCGACGACGTCCTGTTTACAGGTCGGACCATAAGGGCGGCTCTCGAGGCTCTGATGGACCTGGGGCGGCCGGGTGCTGTCCAGCTGGCTATCCTGGTGGACAGAGGACACAGAGAACTTCCCATACAGCCGGATTTCCTTGGAAAGACGGTCCCTACCTCCAAGAGCGAGGTCGTGGAGGTTCGAGTCGAGGAGCTGGACGGAGAGGATCGGGTCCTGATATGCGAGAGGGAGGACCTGTCATGAGCTGGTCCAGAAGAAACCTTTTCGATCTGGAGGACTGGGACCGTAGTGATTTCGAGGTGTTCCTGGAGCTGGCCTCGAAGCACAAGGCCTCTCTCGACTCTCCTAAGAGAAGGGGAGAGCTCCTGAGGGGGAGGACCGTGGTGAACCTCTTTTTCGAGCCCTCCACCAGGACGAGGACGTCCTTCGAGATGGCCGAACAGTTCCTCGGAGCGGAGGTCATAAACTGGGCGTCTTCCGGATCCAGCCTGTCCAAGGGCGAGACCCTCAGGGATACGGCCTGGACCTTGAAGGCCATGGGGATCGACTCTATCGTGATGAGACACGGGATGGCAGGTTTCCCCATGTATCTGGGAAAACTTCTCCCGGACGTCTCGATAATCAACGGGGGAGACGGTGCGAGGAGCCATCCCACTCAGGCCCTGTTGGATCTTCTTTCCGCTTACGAGAGATTGGGCAGCCTTGACGGAGTTAAGATGGTAGTCGCAGGCGACGTCAAGCACAGCAGGGTGGCCCGAAGCGTAGCCAAGGCATTCAGGACCATGGGAGCCTCGATCTCCTTTTCCGGTCCCAGGTCCCTCATGCCCAGCGATCTAGGGTCCTTCGGGGTGTCCTATGGGGAGAACGCTAAAAAGGCGATGCGCGAGGCTCGGATCGTCTATCTTTTGAGAATACAGAGAGAGCGTCAGGATCAGGGGCTATTTCCGTCCTTCGAGGAATATCACCGTTTTTTCGGTGCATCCATGGAGGACATATCGGAAGGTGCGGTCGTAATGCATCCCGGCCCTATCAACCGAGGCGTCGAGATAGCCTCGGATGTGGCGGATGGACCCAACAGCCTGATCCTAGATCAGGTCAGGAGCGGGGTCGCAGCCAGGATGGCCGTCCTCGAACTCTGTCTCGGAGGTGAGGCGCTATGAGGGTTAAGGGTTTCGTGGATCTTTTCGTCAGAGGAAATGCCGACTCTATCGGCAGACTCTGCGCCCTGGCTGGGTCCGGAGGTTACGGAGCTTTAGGGGTTATAGCCGACCTAGAGGCTTCGGAATTCGACGGAATTGCGACCATCCCGGTGGTCGATGCCCTGAAGCCCGATGGCACCATGGCCAACATAAGGACCTCCCAGGAGCTTTTAGGGGCTGGTATGATATACGGAGGTCGAGCTCTAGGCGGAAAGAGCGAGCTGCTTAGAAATATCATGGCATACTGCTCCGGTCTTGGGTGTCGTCTGGCGTTGGTGCCGGACGAGGAGCCCCTGACCAGGGGAGCTCTGGTGTCGGAGGGCAGGGCTTCCTCCGTCTCCGGAATGAAGGGATTTCCGGTGGTAGCCGAGTCCATAGGCATCTTCAGGGCATTGGAGATGGCAGGAGAATACGATATTCCGCTTCATCTTCACGGTGTCTCCACCGAGAGGGGCCTGGACATGGTGAGAGAGGCCAAGGCGAAGGGTCTAGACGTGACCTGTTCGGTGACATCTTTCTCACTGTGTCTTACCGAGGAAGACCTGATCAAATCCGGATGGGATCCGTACCTCAAGACAGAGATACCTCTGAGGTCCGATAGCGACAGAAAGGCCCTCTGGGAAGGGGTGGAGGACGGGACGGTGGATGCGATAACCAGCGGCCATGTCCAGATATCGGAGGAGGACAAGATGGTCCCGTTTCCGGAGGCTCCCTTTGGTTTCGAGACCTTACCCGATGCGGCCCTGTCGCTTTTGAGAACGAGGCGGAGCGAGTTTCCCTACGTCTCGGAGGAGAAACTGCTCGAATGTCTTACCTCGGGACCTGCCGGACTTCTCGGTCTCGAACACGAAGGAGATCTCTCGAGGATAGCGGATGGGTATCTGTAGGTATTCTTGAAAAAATAATGGGGGTGGGGATATGAGCGGCAATGTCGACGATTTTCCCTGTAAGATAACGGCCAGAGAGATGGTAGGAGAGGACATCTTGTCCATCAGGGTGAGGTGTCCCTCTATCGCCGAGTCCATCTATCCGGGGCAGTTCGTGCTGCTTAGGGATCCTTCCTGGGGGATGGACCCTCTATTGATGCGCCCCTTCGCCGTGTCGGCGGTACATGGAGAGGATCTTGAGTTGCTGATAAAGCTGGTAGGGCGGGGAACTTCTCTTCTGGCTGGACGTTCCGTAGGCGACGATCTCGTGGTCAGAGGACCTATGGGACGTGGCTTTTCATCTCCGGAATCGTCGCCTATATACGTAGCGGGAGCTTTGGGGGCGGCGCCTCTTTTATTTGCCAGGCAGGTCTTCGGGGCGGGACGATTCGTTCTAGGAGTCCCCGGCGAGGGGTGGGGGCCGTTCGTGGACTATCTGGAAGCGAGGTGTCCCGAGATGGAGGTATTCTCCGACGACGGCTCCATCGGCGTCAGGGGGACGGCTCTCGACGGTCTTGAAAAAGGGGAGTCCCATCCGGTATATGCCTGTGGTCCCATGGGCATGATGGCGGCTATAGTAAAGCTGGAGCCTCTATCGTGTCAGGTAAGTCTGGAAAGCCGGATGGCCTGCGGGATCGGAGCCTGTTGTGGCTGCGTCATAGAGACGATCCAGGGCAAAAGGCGCGTCTGCGCAGATGGTCCTGTCTTCAATTTGGAGGAGGTCGTATGGAATGCTTGATCTTTCGGTCAATATCGGATCGGTGCCCCTTCGATCTCCGGTGATAATAGCCTCCGGTACGTGGGGTTACGACGAATCTCTCTGGAGAGACGATCTTCTCCGTCACGTCGGAGCCGTCTGTTCAAAGGCCATAACCGAATCGCCTAAAGACGGCAACCCCGGTCATAGAATATGGGAAACTCCCTGCGGTTTGCTGAACAGCATAGGGCTCCAGAACACCGGAATAGACGATTTCGTAGACGAAAAGGTCCCCAAGCTCAAGTCTTATGGCGTTCCGATAATAGCCAACGTGTCCATGGAGGACGAGAGAGGGCTCGCCCGGATGGTGGAACGGCTGATGGAGGTGGCGGACTGCGTGGCCGCCATCGAGCTGAACGTGTCCTGTCCCAACGTGGACAAGGGATGCATGTCATGGGGGGTAAGCCCTGTCCTGACGTCTCAGGCGGTGTCGATGGTACGGGAGGTCTGGAGAGGACCTCTATGGGTCAAGATGACCCCTCAAGCCCCCGATCCGGAGGGGGTGGCCAGAGCTGCCGAGGACTCCGGAGCTGACGCTTTGGTCGTAGCAAATACATGGCTGGGCATGGCTATAGACGTCGACGGCAGAAAGGCGGTCTTCGACAGAGTGGTGGCGGGATTTTCCGGCCCGGCGGTCTTCCCGATGGCCCTTCGCCTCGTCTGGCAGGTCTCGTCAGCCGTGTCCATTCCGGTCATAGGCTGCGGCGGAGTCTCCTCCGGTCGGGATCTTCTGGCCATGATAATGGCCGGAGCTACCGCCATTGAGCTCGGCACGGGAATGTTCAGGGATATTCGTCTTCCCGAGAATATCCTCAGAGAGGTAAAGGCCTACATGACCGAGGAAAAAGTAGAGGAACTGAGATCTCTTGTAGGAGTCGCCAAAAAGTAGGCGACGATTTGGAACGAGGAGGAATTTTTATGCACCGAGACGACGAGCTTCCCCTGATAATGGCCCTGGACCTCGATACCCTGGCGGATGCCAGAAAGACGTTGAATCTGGTGAGGGGGAAACTTGATTACGTAAAGATAGGCCCGAGACTTTTCGCCCTCGGAGGAGTCCATTTTGTAAAGGAGATGGTGGACTACGGCTTCAAGGTCTTCCTCGATCTCAAGCTTCACGACATACCTAATACCATACGTCTCGCGGTGGAGGCCTTCGGAGGAATAGGACTTTGGTCCCTGACTCTGCACGCGGCGGGAGGTCGAAGGATGCTGGAGGAAGCGGTGGCTGCAAGGGATAGAATGGGCTCCTCTATGAAGCTTTTCGGTATCTCGGTGCTGACCAGCTTCAACGAGGAGGTCTGGTCGGAGGCGACCCCTGGTTGTCCCATGGAAGAGGCTTTGAGGCAGAGAGCCTGGTTGTGCGACGACTCCGGACTCGACGGGGTAGTCTGCTCTCCTCTGGACCTTCCGGTGATAAAAGACAGAGTCAGGCCCGGACTTCTCAAGGTGGTTCCCGGGGTCAGACTGACCTCTCTTGGAGACGACCAGACCAGGATAGCCACTCCCTGTCAGGCTATAAAGAACGGTGCGGATTACGTAGTGATGGGACGTCCCATATACAAGGCGGACGATATAGAATCGGCTATGAACGTTATAGGAGATTCCATAAGGGAGGGGCTCAAGGGATGAGTCAGATAAGGGATAAACTCGAGGAGCTTATGGTGGAGTCCGGAGCGTACCTGAAGGGGCATTTTCTCCTCACTTCCGGCAAGCATAGCGGTCATTATATGCAGTGTGCCATGATGCTTCGTTTTCCCGATAAGGCGGAGTTCGCCGGTCGTAGCATAGCCGAGGCGTTGAAGGGAAAGTCCATCGACTTCGTAGCATCTCCCGCCATAGGGGGGCTCATAATAGGTCACGAGGTAGCCAAAGCCCTCGGAGTTCCCTTTATCTTCTGCGAGAGGGAAAACGGAAAGATGTCCCTCAGGAGGTTCCCTGTTCCGGTCGGAGAGCGTTTCGTGGTAGTGGAGGACGTCATCACCACCGGAGGCTCCGCTGCCGAGGTGGGAAGGTGTCTCGCCGAGGCAGGATGCGACTGGGTGGACACAGCCTGCATAGTGGACAGAAGCGGAGGAAAGCACTGCTTCGATAAGGACCCCGTGTCTTTATGGAAGGTCTCCTTTCCCGTATACGACCCGGACGAATGTCCTCTCTGTTCGGATGGCAGCAAACCTTACAAACCGGGCAGTCGCCAGGTCTGATTTATTATGATCTCTAAGACGACCATCGGGCCGAGGGCAGGGATTTTCGCTCTCGCCCTCGCCGTCTTTTTTTTAGCCGAGAGTCCGTCCTTTTCCGCTTCTCCCTGGAGACTCGCCGTTACCGATCCCTGTCTGGCCTCCATGGCGTCATTTTTGGGAGGGGTAAACCTTTCCGTAGTGCCTCTTTCCGGTTGGGACGACGGAAATTTTATTCGGTACAGAATAAAGGTGGACGATATGCCTAAGAGGGCCCTGTGTCTGGACAGGTCGGACGGTAAAAAATATGGGTTATCTCTGGAGTCCGCCGGAGTAGCCGTCCTCTACAGCGATTTTCCAGTCGATCGTTCCGTCGAAGAGATCTTCTCCGATCCGGCCTCTCTGCCTTTTGTGGGGCAGAGGGTTCTGGTGGCCATTGCCGACCTCGATCCCGACGGATACAGCTACTATCAGCGCCGTCTGGCGGAGTTCCAGAGCAGACTGGACAGCACGGTATCGATGGGTAGAAAACTTTTGAAAGGTGCCAGGATCCTCAGTCTCTCCGGATCCTCCGACTTGCTTTTCGTCGCGGCCGGATGCGAGGTTGAGACCCCTACGGAGGACATGAGGTCTCAGCTTTCCGAAGCCCTTCCGGCAAAAAAAGACAGCGAAAAGAAAGAGCTGTCCGAGATCTTGACCTCGTGGAAGGAAGGATACGATGCGGTATTGGTCGATCATCTATCCGATCCGACCCTGATAGAGGTAGCTCGGAAAGTCCCTGGGTTCGTATGGATAGACCCATTGACGGTGGAGACCGATCCGGTCGGGGTTTTGAACGATCGTTATCTGGTTCTGTGGAACGTCCTCAGATCCAAGGAAAAATAAGAGCTTCCCGGACCGATCCGGGAAGCTCTCGGTTTAAACTATCTGTATCCTTCCGTCTCCATCTTTGAAACGTCCTATTACCGTGGTTTTCTCGAAACCGTTATCGATGGCCAACTCCATAAGCTCCTCGCTTTTATCGGGCGAGACTGCCAGGAGAAGCCCTCCACTGGTCTGAGGATCGAAGAGGAAGTCGGCCCTTTCGCCCATCGAATCCAGTCCATCCACCCTTCCCTCGTAAAGGGACCTGTTGGTGTAGGCCCCGGCGGGTAGAAGTCCCATGGAGGCGAGCTCCAGGGCACCGTCCATCAGAGGTAGCTTTTTCGATTCCATTTCCAGGTTCACCTTTTGAGTCGAAAGCATATCTAGACAGTGACCGGCCAGTCCGAAACCGGTGACGTCGGTGCAGCTCTTGATGGCTTTTCTCATAGATCGGGGCATCTTGAGAGGCAGATCGTTTAATTTGCTCATCCATTTCGTAGCATCTTCGGCCCAAGCAGAGTCGTCCACCATATCTGCCTTTACCGCGGTGGCTATTATGCCGCTTCCCAGGGGTTTGGTCAGTATGAGCAGGTCCCCCGGGTCGGCCCCGGTTGTCTTCCAGAGGGCGTCTTTTTCCACCTCTCCGAAAACACAGAGCCCGTACTTGGGCTCCTCGTCCTCTACGCTGTGTCCTCCCATGAGAAAGGCACCAGAGTCGATTACCTTCGAGTAACCTCCTTCCATCACGGCCTTCAGGGTATCCAAAGGGAGACAGTTAATGGGGAAGGCGACGATATTGAGGGCCACGAAAGGTCTGCCTCCCATGGCGAACACGTCGCTTATGGCGTTGGCCGCCGCTATCTCTCCCCAGGCTTTGGGATCGTCAACCACGGGGGTTATGAAATCCAATGTGAGTATGCCGACCCTATTCTCGTCTATCTCCCAAAGTGCAGCGTCCTCTCCGCAGTCCCAGGTCGTTATAAGACGGTCGTCTTCGGGGACCGGAAAGGCCTTCAGTACCTCGTCTAGGTCCGCCGGACCTATCTTTGCGGCTCAGCCGCTCGTCCTTGACATCTCGGTCAGTCGAGGCATGGAGACACCTCCTTTTTTTATCGCTTATCTTCATGGTGATTATACATGAAAAGAAGCGATTCGTGTCCTCCAGCGTGCCCTATGCCACACCTTAAGAGATGTTATAATGATGACCTTATCGATTTTATAAGTGAGAAACGGAGGACGGAAAGTGAATAATATATCCACATCCGCTGTATTGGAGGAACTTCAGGCTCTGCTGTCGGACCTGCAGGAAAGTCTTTGACCTGCCTTCATTGAGAGGCGAGACCGGCAGACTTCACGAGATAATGGCTTTGCCCGATTTCTGGGGAAGAGACGATGCCCAGCGAATATCCACCGATCTGGCCAGGCTGGAGAGCAGGATATCCTCCTGGGACAGAATGAGCTCCGAGTATCAGGACTTGGTCGTCCTGGCCGAGCTTCTGGACGAGGAGGACGACCAGGAGTTGGAAGCGGAGTTTGCCTCCAGGTCCGAGAGTCTTTCCAGGTCGATGGAGGCCTTCAGCATGGAGCTTCTACTTAACGGGAACTACGACGGCAACAACGCCATAATGACCGTCCATGCCGGATCAGGAGGATTGGACTCTCAGGATTGGGCGGAGATGCTATACAGGATGTACCTCCGTTGGTGTGAGTCCAACGATTACAAAACCAAGATCCTGGACTATCAGAGGGACGAAGAAGGCGGCATAAAGACGGTGACTTTATTGATTGCGGGCAATTTCGCCTACGGCTATCTCCAATCGGAGGTAGGGGTTCATCGTCTGATTCGCATATCGCCTTTCGATACCGCGAAAAGAAGGCACACCAGCTTTGCCTCGGTAGACGTGGCTCCCGAGCTCCCGGACGATGTCGAGGTGGATATCAGGACCGAGGATCTGCGCATAGACACCTTCCGAGCTAGTGGAGCAGGGGGGCAGCATGTCAACATGACCGATTCAGCGGTTCGCATAACCCATATCCCGACCGGTATAGTCGTATCCTGTCAGAACGAGCGATCCCAGCATATGAATAAGGCGGTGGCGATGCAGGTGCTGAGGGGAAAACTATATGAGAAATCCATGTCGGAAAGACAGGATGCCCTGGACAGTCTCCACGACAAGAAGGAGATCTCCTGGGGCAATCAGATAAGGTCCTATGTGCTCCATCCCTATACCATGGTCAAGGATCACAGGACAGGCGAGGAGACTGGGAACGCTGCGGCGGTTCTGGACGGAGACCTGGAGCGGTTTATCCTGTCCTACCTCAGATGGAGAAAGAGATGAGCCGTTCGTTAAGATATCTAGCCCTCTATCTGGCCCTAGTCGCTCTGTGGATAGCCTCTCCTTCCATGGCAAGCGCTGCATTTTCTCCAAATGTACCTGTCATGGACGTCGAAGACGTGGTCCCCGGTCTCAAAGGAAGGGCCTACACAGTCGTTTCCGGGACCTCCGTAAAATCTTTCCCCGTAACCGTGATAAGCGTGATTCCCCAGAGCGGGACCCCGTCGAACCTCATCCTTATACGGGCCGAGGGACCGATAATCGAGGCCACCGGTGGAATAGCCGCCGGCATGAGCGGGAGTCCGGTATTCGTCGGGAAAAAGCTGATAGGGGCTATCGGTTACGGATGGAACTTCAGCGATCACAGGCTGGGGCTGGTTACCCCTATAGACGATATGTGCCAGGTCTTCTCCTGGAAGGACATGGAGAGAAAGTTCGTGCCTCCTGTCGACTATTTACTTGAGAAGGGCGAGGTTTCCTCGGATATGGAGCCCAAGGCGGAGAGGATGGTCCTTTCCCTGTCGGGTATAGGAGGACGATCTCGCCAGAGGCTTTCCGAATCCCTGGATATGCCTGTGGTTTTGGCGGGATCTTCCTGGAGGGGAGCCGATGCCGTGGAATACGGGTCTTCATTGACTCCCGGAGGTGCCATAGGGGTACTTCTGGTATGGGGGGACGTGACCCTGGGAGCCACAGGAACCCTTTCCGCTTTGGCGGACGACGGTCGTTTCCTGGCCTTCGGCCATCCGTTCATCTCCAACGGGGCGGTGGCCTACCCGGTCACCAAGGCCTGGATACATCACGTCATACCGAGCGTCGAAGCTCCTTTCAAGATCGGCTCATTCGGTCCCATAGTGGGAACTGTGACACAGGATAGGCCTCAGGCCATAGGAGGACGAATGGGCACCTTCGCTCCGGCTCTGGACCTTTCCCTTCGTTTCCACGACAGAGATCAGGGAAAGAGGGAGATACGCCGTTTCAGGGCGGTTCCGGAGCCTTTTCTGGTCTCCAGAGCCGTTCCTGCGGTGTTCATGGGGTTGACCGACGGTCTTTGGGGCAGAAAAGGAGCGGGAACAGCCAAGTTGACCGTCACCTTCGAGGGAGGGGGGCTCCCGAGAGGTTGGACCTACACAAATTATCTGTTCTCTCCGTCCGATATAGTGGAGACCATGTCCAAAGAGGTCGAGGGGTTGGTATCTACCGTGGCCTTGAACCCCTTCAGGGAGCTTCTTCCTCTAGGGGTCCATTTTGCGGTGGACGTTACAAGAGATCCCCGTATACTTTACGTCGACTCCATAAGGCTGGACGGCGAAACCTACAGCCCGGGAGATACCGTCGTTGTATCGGTCGATCTCAGACCCTACAGAGGTAAATCCAGGACAAGGGAGTTTTCCCTTATAGTTCCGGAAAAAGCCATCGGTCCCTGCAGGATAGCCGTTCGAGGGGGCGGTTTGGGAGAGCCCGACGGCGGTGAGATGGGGGATATGGATCGTTCGATATCCAACCTTCCCGAGCTTTTAGGCGAGTTGGACGACAGGGAGAGGAATAACGAGGTCGTGATAGAGTTGATCTATCAGGACATGGGGTCCGAGATGGCCGAGGACTTTCGTTCTCCCCGATCGTTGGAGTTCCCCGGCGAGATAAGACGGCGTAAGATAAAAGAGGGATCTATGAGGGTCTATCGCTCGGATTACTACGTCGACGGAAGTCTTCAGAAAAGCTTCGTTGTGATTCCTCAAGGCAAGGAAGGCGAAGGAACCTCTAAGGAAACGGAATAAGCGAAAAGAGAGGATGGCTGAAACGATCTTTCGCCATCCTCTCTCTGCTTGGAGTCTATATGGAAGGTCGGGGGGCCTGTTCTAGATCGGTCCAAAGCGCTATATAGGACCGATAGAGTGCCTCTACGTCGGCCACGCTGGCTATCTCCATCGGGGCGTGCATCGACAGGAGCGCCGGGCCCATATCTAACGTGTCCATTCCCGTCCTGGCCAGATATTTCGCGATGGTTCCTCCTCCGGCCTTATCCACCGTTCCGAAGCCGCCGGTCTGCCATGGAACCTCCGCTCTATCCAGGCAGGCTACCACCGCAGCGACGAATTCGCCTCGTGCCTCGTTGCCGTCGTATTTTCCGCCGCTTCCGGTGAACTTGACCACCCCAACGCCGTTTCCTATGAGAGCCTGCTGGTCTCTGACGTAGTTTTTCTTGTAGAGGGGGTTCATTCCGGAGGTTACGTCTGCGCTTATGGCACAGCTTTCCGAGTAGAGTCTTCTTAGGGATAGGATGTCCGATCTGTTCTCCGCAGATCGAAGGAGCTCCAGGAGGAAGAGATCCAAAAAGGTACCCTGGATTCCACCGATGCTTTCGCTGCCTATTTCCTCTCTGTCGACGGCCACGAAGATAGCCGTCTTATCAGGAGTCTCCATGTCGCAGAAGGCTTTGTAGGACATGGAGGTGCAGATCCTGTCGTCCAACCCGTAGGATGACACCATCGACTCGTCCAATCCCGCCAGTCTGGCCGGTCCCGCCGGTACGAGGGCTAGATCGGCGGACAGAAAGTCCTGTTCATCCATGGCGAACCGATCCTTTAAAAGAGACAGTATGCTCTCTTTTATCGGATTCTCTATCTCGTCGTCCTCTATGGGACGATGTCCCACTATGGCGTCTAGATCCTCGCCCACGACCGTCTCCGACGCCTTCCTCTTCGCCATGTCTCTGTCTACGTGGGGTTCCAGATCCGGTATCATAAGGACCGGTTCGGATGAATCCTCCCCTATGACGATGCGTTCGGAGGTTCCGTCCCCTCTATGGATCTCTCCGTGTAGCGCCAGAGGGACGTTGGTCCATTGATATTTTTTCAAACCTCCGTAATAATGGCAATCGAGAAGGGCCAAGTTGCCTTCCTCGTAGAGAGGGCGACTTTTTACGTCGACTCTGGGGGAATCTATGTGGGATGCGATTACCGTGACTCCCGAGGATAGACCTTTTCTGCCTACTTTAGCGGCTAGAAGGGCCCGTCCCTTCCAGTTCATGTGAACCGTATCGCCCGGTTCGAGAGAGGACGTCTCTATTACCTCCTTCGATCCTTTTCTTTCGAGATCCGATTGAAGCCATCGTACCCACTCTCTCTCGGTCTTATAGGCGGTTACGGTGTCCATAAGAAATCTTAGGGATTCTGTCATGTCGACCTTGCCGTATCGCGTCCAGCTCTTGGTGCGGTCTTTTTTCGTTTTTTTGTCGGTCATGATGATCCTCCTTTTCTTTTTTATGAGAAACGAGGGTATTATATGCGACAATTGTCTTTAGCGCATCGTTCGGGTTTATTCATTTCCCTGGAAGGCATAGATGGCTGTGGAAAATCGACCCAGGCTATGTTGTTGAGAGATCACCTGGAGGAACGGGGACGTTCCGTGGTTCTCACCAAGGAGCCTGGAGATTGGTCCCATGGCGGGGAGATCAGGCGTATACTCCTCGGCGGGGATCTCCGTCACGAACACACAGAGCTTTTCCTGTTCATGGCGGACAGATGCGAGCATCTCCTGCAGGTAGTGATTCCCGCCCTGGACAGGGGCGACATAGTCATATGCGATAGATACACCGATTCTACCCTTGCCTATCAGTGCTTCGGTAGGGGGCTGGATCTGACCTTTGTGGAGGAGCTCTTCAACTGGAGCAAATTTCCGGTTCCCGACGTGACCCTCTGGATAGACGTGCCGCTTTCCTGTTCGCTGGGTAGAATAAGCTCGAGAGGAAGCCTCGATCGCATGGAGGAGGACTCAGTTTTCCTCGATAGGGTCCTGTGCGGTTTTCAGTCTCTGAGGGAAAGCTACGAGGATAGAATTATCAGGATAGACGGAGAAGGAGAGGAGAACGTCGTGTTCTCCCGCTTGATGGAGTCCCTGGAGGGGTTGATTCCTTGGCAGCTATAAATAGAATTTCAGGAGACCGTTCCGGTGGAGTGGAAGTTCCCCTGAAGGGCGACGGCAGGGCAGTCTCCTCCTCTGGTGGAAGGGGCAGCTCTTTCGATCAGACGGTCCAGATCATGGAGCTCGAGGCGCTTTTCAAGGAGCTTGAGGACGTAGGGACGAAGCTGTCCAGCGTTCCATCCACTGCTATCATGTCCAGATATAGGGAACTGGTGAGGCAGCTTTTAGACAGGGCCCTTAAGGGCGTGAGGCTCAGAAGGGATCTGAAGTGGCGTAGAGGGGACAAGAGAGGTTTTCTGGTAGTCGAGCAGACCGACGCATGGTTGGAGGAGCTGGAACAGGTCCTTTTCAGGGAAAACAACCGCACCAGGGCTCTCAGACTTATGGAGGATATAAAGGGATGTCTGATCTCTCTTCTTTTCTAGAGGGCAGCTCTGCCTGGGGAGAAATGGAATCCGCCTTGAATAGGGGGATGCTGCCGTCCGCTCTGGCTATAGTAGCTCCCCAATCGTTGCATACCTCTCTTTTGAGAAAGGCCGCCGAGCTGTGGCTCTGTGACGATTTGATCGGATGCGGGAGCTGTCCATCCTGTCTCGCGTGGTCTGAGGATGGACACCCTGATCTCATCGTAGCCTCCGAGGAAGGAGCTCCTTCGGTGGATCAATGTCGTAGAATGTCGGAGGAGCTGTTACTTCGTCCCGTCGTGGCCTCCAGGAGGATAGCGGTGGTCCCCGACGCCGACAGAATGTCGCTCAACTCCGCCAACAGCCTTCTGAAGATAACGGAAGAACCCCCTGAATCGGGGCACCTGTTTTTCCTGTTGAGAGAGGACCGTATGATACCTACCTTGAGGAGCCGGGTTTGGACTCTTCGTTTTTCCTCGGAAGACCTGCTTAAATCGGTGTCTTTGCCGTCCGGAAAGGGCCAATGGATCGCATGGCTGGGCAAATCGGCCCGTATTGACAGGGGAGACCTGCTACTGGAGTTAGAGGGTATGTCGAGAAAACTGGTCGAAGATGGCAGGTTGAAAACGGCATCCGCCGTCGATCAGTTGATATTCATGGCGGAGCGGACCCATCTGTCCACGGCCATGATAGGAGATTTGGCTTTTTTATCTATCGAGGAGGAGTATCCTTTTGAGCGTATATTTGACGATATTTGGTAAGCCCAGATATCTGGGCATAATGGAAGTCGACTCCCCCGTCTTGGTTCCTGGGGAGCCGGTGGCGATAGAGACTATGAGAGGTATCGAGACCGCCACAGTAGGAGGTCCGATATCGGAAGAGCAGACGGAGCTTTACAGAAAGGCCAACGAGAACAGCCCCAAGGACGGAGCCCAGGGAGGAGAGCCGGGACTCCAGACCGTGACCTTCGTGGCACAGGCGTCGGAGGACGATATCGTCGCCGATCAGGAAAACCGTAGAGATGAGGAAGACGTCCTTTTCAAGGCAAGACAGCTCCTGGGGGAGCACGGTCTGGCTATGAAGATAGTCGATGTGGAGTATCTTCTGGACAGGAAAAAACTCTTCTTCTACTTCACCGCCGAGCAGAGGATAGACTTCAGGGCCTACGTCCGAGATCTAGCCAGGGAATTTAGAACCAGGATAGAGCTTCGACAGATAGGGGTTAGAGACGAGGCCAAGGTAGTGAGAGGTATAGCTCCCTGTGGCAATCCCTGTTGCTGTAGCTACTGGCTTCACAACTTCCTTCCCATCGGTATCAAGATGGTTAAGGAGCAGAACCTCGCGTTGAATCCCACCAAGATATCCGGACTTTGCGGAAGGCTTATGTGCTGTATGAGCTACGAACATCACGTCTACAGGGATCTTTGGAAGAAACTTCCCAATCCTGGCAGCAAAATACGAAGTCCCAGAGGCACCTTTATACTGGTAGGAGTCGACATAGACGGAGAAAACGCCCTCGTGAGGACCCCTGATGGAGCCCACGTTCCCGTATCGGTGGAACGTTTTGCCGATTTCAAGGAAGCGGTGATGGCCGGAGAGGACTGGCAGCCCTTCGTGGCGGTTTCGGACCAGGAGGCAGAGAAACCTCCGATCGAACCGGTATTCGCTATGCCTACCTCCACCATCAGGGCTGTCCGGAAGGACAAGGACGAGCCCTCGAAAAAGGAACTGCGCTCCGATTCATCGGAGAAACCGTCGGGGAAAGGGGCTTCCGGGAACGACAGTCCTTCCGACAAGCCCAAAAGCTCCAGCAGGAGGAGAAGGAGAAAGAAAAAGAAGCCTGCGGCCACATCCGGTGAGAAGACGACCGACAAGTCTCAAGGTCAAAAGCCCCCCAAGGATAAGGTCAAACAGGGAACTCCCAAAGCCAAAAGCGGAGGAAAGGAACAGGGTCCTCCGGAGAAGGGAGACTCAAAGCCCAAGCCCAAGCGTCGCAGGAGAAGAAAGAAACCCGGCAACAATAAAAACGCTGATAAAAACGTCAAAAAGGACGGCAACAACGTCTCCAAGGGAGGTACCGTGGACTGATGGCTTTTTTCAAGGGTATTGCTTCCAAGTTGGCCAACGTCAGGGAGAAATGGAGCGAGGGGGTCGCCTCCCTCTTTTCCGGCAAGCTGGACGACGAATTCTGGGAGGAGCTTACGGATCGTCTTATCGCCGGAGACGTAGGTGTAGAGCTCTCCGAAGAGCTGGCCGAGGAACTGAAGGAGACCTCTCGTCGAGAGGGAATCAGAGAACCTGAGCCTCTCCTGGTTCGTTTTAAGGAGATACTTTCCTCCCGTCTGGAATCGGTCCCTATGATGGGGAAACCTCTTTCCCCCGGATCGGGACTCTCGGTCGTGGTCATGGTAGGGGTTAACGGCAGCGGCAAGACCACCACCACGGGGAAACTGGCTCAGCAGTTGGTGTCTCAGGGTAAAAAAGTGGTGCTCGCAGCTGCTGACACCTTCAGGGCGGCTGCCTCGGAGCAGCTTCACGTCTGGGGTGAGCGTATAGGCATAAGGGTGATCTCCCAGCATCAGGGCAGCGACGCCGGAGCCGTGGCATACGACGCCATAAACGCAGCCAAAGCGTCCGGTGCCGATGTGGTCATAGTCGATACCGCCGGAAGGCTGCAGGCGAAGCACAATCTCATGGAGGAACTGAGGAAGGTCTATCGGGTCATAACCAAGGAAGTCCCGGCAGACAGAATCGAGTCTCTCCTGGTGTTGGACGCCGTCATGGGACAGAACGCCTTTCGTCAGGCAGAGGTGTTCAACGAGGTAACCCCTCTCACCGGAGTTGTACTTGCAAAATACGACAATACCGCCAAGGGGGGGATCGTCTTGGCAATAGCTGATAAGCTAAAGCTTCCCATCAGATATGTCGGTCTTGGCGAGGCAATAGAGGATCTGGCTCCTTTCGTCCCGTCCGAGTTCGTCGATGCACTTCTCAGGTCCTCCGATAGATCCGGAGAGGAATAATGGGGGTGTCTTTCGAATATGGTTTCTCCGTGCCGGTGGACGAGCTTCTCAGAAAACTTTACAGCTTGAGGATAGACTGGGTCGTCGTAGAGAAAAGGAAAAAGAAGATCGTTCTCCACAAGGAACGTCTCATCTCCTTTATGGGAATGGGGCTGGGCGACTCGCCTTTAGAAGATGTGTTGAAGGGTAAACGATTCTCTTCATTCGAGGACATACCCCAGGGAGAAAAGGTCCTTTTCCTCGACGAGAAGGGGGGCAGGATAGAGGATTTCGATCGGGAACCTCCGGATGCCCCTGTCACACCCTCCTGGTGGTCCGTTCCACTGCCAATAGTGAAGATAGACGGTGGTGCCGAGTTGAACGAAAAGGCGGCGGCCCTCTTCGGTCGGCTGTCCCTCACCGCGAAAGAGATAAAATCCCTCGGAGAAAAGGGGGAGGCTCTTCTGTCCAAGGGGAAGAAACGGGTATACCTTTCCGAAATCGAAGGGCCTTACTATCTGGCCGAGGACGTTAGCGGCGAGATCTCCATGGCCGAGGATATAGGATGGTGGGCCGCCGTAGGTCGAGCCCTGGCGGAAAGACTTCGTCGGGAGGGCAAAGATTTGGTCAGAAGGGATCGCATGAGCCAGGCGGAGGTCGACAATGAACTGTTACCCTGTCGGTGGGAAAACGATCTGTTAGGATATCTGGAGATAAAGGACGGAGGAACCGCCGGTTCCCCGTCGACGGGAGATGAATAGCTGTTATGATCGGTCGTTATGAGACTGAGGATATGCGCGGAATATGGTCCTTGGAAAACCAGTACAGAAGCTGGATGGAGGTGGAGCTGGCGGTCTGTAAGGCCTGGTGCGATCTGGGAGTCATTCCGAAGGACGCATTGAAGGAGATCGAGACGAAAAGCGATTTCGACGTGGACAGGATCGCCGCTATAGAGGCGGAAGTCCATCACGACGTCATAGCCTTCGTCACGGATATGGCCTCACAGGTAGGGCCTAGCGGCAGGTACATACATCTGGGGCTCACCAGCAGCGACGTGCTCGACACAGCCAGCGCCCTGAGGCTTAGACAGGCCCTGGACATCGTGGTGAAGCAGCTGGACTCTCTTTGCGACGCCGTGTGGAAACTGGCCGACGGGCACCGTCATACCCCCTGTGTAGGAAGATCTCACGGGATCCATGCCGAGCCTACGACCTTCGGGCTCAAGGTTTTGAACTGGTACTCGGAGCTTATGAGGGATAGGGAGAGGCTTATCTCCGCCAGGGAGAATATCGGCTACGGGAAGCTTTCCGGAGCGGTGGGAACCTTTGCCCATAGTTCCCCTGAGTTCGAGGAGAAGGTCTGCGCTTCCCTCGATCTGAAGGCCGATCCTGTGTCGACCCAGGTAGTCCAGAGAGACAGGCACGCTCAGGTATCCTACGCCCTGTCGAGTTTGGGTTGCGCCATGGAGAGGATATCCACCGAGATACGCCATCTTCAGAGGACCGAGGTGCTGGAGGTGCTGGAGCCCTTCGGCAGCAAGCAGAAAGGCTCTTCCGCCATGCCTCACAAAAAGAACCCCATACTCTGCGAGAGGATAACTGGCATGTCCCGTCTTCTCAGATCCTACCATCTGGCTGCCCTCGAGAACGTGGCCCTGTGGCACGAGAGGGACATAAGCCATTCTTCGGTGGAGCGTATCGCCTGGCCCGACTCGTTTCATCTGGTCCACTACATGGAGAAACTTCTTCAGAGGGTCGTCGTAGGGCTCACGGTAAAGGCCGACAACATGAGGCGCAACCTCGATCTGACCAAGGGGCTTGTCTTCAGTCAGAGGGTGTTGCTGCAGCTGGTCGAACGTTTCGGTCTGAGCCGGGAGGACGCTTACTCGGTGGTCCAGTCCAACGCTATGAGGTGCTGGGACGGTGAGGGAGACTTCATCGATCTTCTCTGGGAAGACGAGAGAATCAACGGAGCTCTCGAAAGGGAGGAACTGGAGGAGCTCTTCTCCGAGGAATATTATTTCCGTCACGTCGATTCTGTGTTCGATAGATTCCCCAATAGGGGATAATTCGGGAGGTCTTACATATGGTTGTCGATTCTCGCTGCGATAAAACCCCTGACCGCAACATGGCCCTTGAGTTCTGCCGGGGTACCGAAGCCGCCTCCATGGCGGCGGGACGCTGGATGGGACGGGGAGATAAAAACTCCGCCGACGGTGCCGCCGTCAACGCCATGAGGTATATGCTCAACACAATCCACATGGACGGGATAGTCGTCATCGGCGAGGGGGAAAAGGACGAGGCCCCCATGCTGTTCAACGGAGAAAAACTCGGTACCGGCGATGGCCCTCAGGTGGATATAGCCGTCGATCCCATAGACGGCACCAGGCTCACCGCATTGGGATTGAGCGGTGCCATCAGCGTGGTGGCCATAGCCCCCAGAGGCACGATGTTCGATCCCAAGTGTGTTTTCTACATGGATAAACTGGTGGTCGGTCCGGAAGCCAAGGACATGGTGGACATAGAGGCCCCTGTGGCGGAGAACATAAACATGGTTGCGAAGGCCAAGAAAAAAGACGTGTGCGACGTGACTGTAGTCGTTTTGGATCGCCCTAGACACACGGACCTCATAGCGGAGATAAGGGCGGCCGGCGCGAGGATAAAACTCATTCCCGACGGAGATATCGGAGGGGCCCTCCTGACCTGCAAGAGCGAACGTGGGGCCGATATGCTGATGGGCATAGGAGGAACCCCCGAAGCTGTCATAACGGCCTGTGCCGTGAAGGCCCTCGGTGGAGGAATGCAGGGTAAGCTTTGGACTCGAACGGAGGACGAGAAAAACTGCGCCATAGGTCAGGGACTGGATTTCTCCAAGGTCCTGACCCTGGACGACCTCGTATCCAGCGACGACGTCTTCTTCTCCGCTACCGGCATCACCGACGGAGATTTCCTGACCGGCGTCCGCTACGAGAGCGAGAGAATCAAGACCAGTTCTCTCGTCATGAGGTCCAAAAGCGGAACGGTAAGATACGTGGAGGCAATTCATCGTCCTAAAAAACTTGACGCTATCAGCGGTATCGATTATAAAGATTGTAGGTAGGGGACGACGAATAGTAGTCGCTCCTGAGGAACTTGCAACGTTCGTCGCAGGTGTACACCCATTTTAGGAGGCACAAGTAATGAAAGGCACAGTCAAATGGTTCAACGGCACCAAGGGGTACGGTTTTATCACCACCGAAGAGGGGAACGATGTGTTCGTCCACTTCAGCGCGATTCAGATGGATGGGTACAAAACCCTTGAAGAGAACGACGTGGTCGAGTTTGAGATCACCAACGGTGAGAAGGGCCCCCAGGCGTCGAACGTTACCAGAGCGTAACTAGTCTCTACAGCCCTGAAAACCACAACGGAGGACGGCCCATTGGGCCGCCCTCCGTTTTTTAGCTTTCAAATTCGCCATCGCCATCCGGCTATCGCCGCCTGACCTACCGACACGGACTCATCGTTAGGTGAAAGTCTCCGGTGGGTCAGTACGTGTAATCCTTTGTCCTCAAGTCTGACCACAGTCTGTCTCAAAAGCATCCGATTTTGCCATACCCCGCCGGACAGGGCGACCCTCTTTACGCCGGTATCCTTCGCTATTTTCGTGCATATCTCCGAAATGGACTTGGCCAAAGATGCGTGGAATGCCGATCCACCCTGATTTAAGGTGGGCTTTTCCTTCACCAGCCACCTTATGAAGGGACGCCAGTCCATAATTACCCCGTCTTCGTCGTTCCATATGTCCATATCGACGGGAACCTCGTCGGTATAGGAAGCCCGGGCCTCAAGTTCCATGGCAGCCTGTCCATCGTAGCTTACCCTGTCTCTGCCGCTGAGAATCGCCGATACTCCGTCGAAAAGCCTGCCACAGGAGGACGTTAATGGAGAGGACTTCATCGTTTTCACTATGATCTTTGCTTTCTCCGCTCGTTCCGGCCACATACGACTGACTTCCTTTATGGCCTCTTTTTCCCCTAGAGCCTCTGTCAGCAAAGACAGGGAGTAGCGCCAAGGCTCCAACACCGAACGGTCTCCTCCCGGAAGCCCGGCCGTCATAAAATGGCCCAGCCTTCTGTAACCGGACCAGTCTCCCAATAGAAATTCCCCCCCCCAGATCGTGCCGTCCGATCCGTACCCCGTTCCGTCCATGATGACCCCTATGGTCGGATCGTTTATATCGTGTTCCGCCAGACAGGCGGCCAGGTGGGCGTGATGATGCTGAACCGCCATGGACCTCTCCACTTCGCCTAGCGCCTTCAAGGCGGTCTGGGTCGATAGATACAGAGGATGGGCATCGTATGCCAATGCCTTGGGACGTATATTGTAAAGCTCTGTGAAATGGTCCAGAGTTTGACGATAGTATTCCAGAGTATCCATCTGCTTGGCGTCTCCGAGGTACTGACTCGGGAAGATCAATCCCTCCTGGGTCAGTGAGAAGGTGCTCTTCATCTCCGCTCCTGCTGCTAGTATGTGTGGCATGGACATGGATAGGTCGATCGGGTTAGGAACGTAGCCTCTTCCCCTTCTGAGCATCACTGTCCTGTCCCCCGAAAGGGCGACGAGAGAGTCGTCCACCTTCATGCATATATCCCTGTTATGCATCAGAAAACCGTCGGCCACGTGGGCGAGTCTGGATAGGGCCTCTTCGTTATCCGAGATGAGAGGCGAGTCGGTGGGGTTCGCGCTGGTCATCACGAGAGCCTCCATCCCCTCCAGTATCAGATGGTGAAGCGGTGTGTAGGGTAGCATTATGCCGATGCTGTTTTGGCCCGGAGCGACCGATTCCGCAACGATACCGGGTTTTTTATCGCACAGAACTATGGGACGCCTGGACGATGTCAGGAGAGCTGCTTCCTCCTCCGATATTAGGGCTATCTCCCTGGCAGACTCCAGGTTTTCCGCCATTATCGCCAGAGGCTTGTCTGGGCGGCCCTTTCTCTCCCTGAGGGTCGATACCGGTTCGTCCTCGAAGGGGTCGCAGGCAAGATGGAAACCTCCGAGACCCTTTATCGCCGTCACCTTTCCAGCCTTCAGGTATTCCCTGCATCGATCGATTCCGTCTTCCCCGGGAGTGGTTTTTTCTCCTTCGGTTTGAAACCATACTGAAGGGCCGCAGTCGGCGCAGGCGTTGGGCTGAGCGTGATATCTTCGGTTTTCCTGATCGGTGTACTCGCCGTTGCACCTGTCGCACATGGGGAATACCGACATGGTAGTCTTGGGCCTGTCGTAGGGGAGTCCGGACACTATGGAGAAACGTGGGCCGCAGTCGGTGCAGTTTATGAAGGGGTAACGGTACCTTCTGTTCGATGGATCCCTCATCTCCGCCAGACATCTGTCGCAGGTGCCTATGTCGGGAGGGATCAAAACCCTCTGTCTCTCGGTTCTTCGGCTTTTGCCTATTACGAAAGGTCCGGGAGATTCTCCGTCCGTCTCTCTCTCCGAGATTATCGTTATGGAATGGATGTCCGCCGGATCGGGCTTGGTGTCTTTAAGATCTTTGATATAGTTGTCTATGGACCTCTCCGTTCCTCTGAGGACGATAACCACTCCGTCGGAGCTGTTTATCACCGATCCTCCGAGTCCCAGAGAAGAGGCCAACTTCGCGCAAAAAGGACGAAACCCGACGCCCTGGACGACGCCGGTGACGAGAATTTCTTTTTCCGTCAACTTGATCCCTCCGTTCAGTGGCATTTTACTACTTTATGTGAAACAGTGGTGTGGAAGGAGATTCAGCCGTGAGAGACAGAGGATTGATGCACGTATACTACGGAACCGGAAAGGGAAAGACCACAGCGGCTCTGGGGCTGGCCATAAGGGCCTTGGGTGCTGGCTTTTCCGTCGGAATGGTGCAGTTCATGAAGGGTTACCCCTATTCGGAGGTCGCATTGTTGGAGAAGCTAAATGGCCTTGAGCTGGTTCAGACCGGACGTCCCGATTATGTCTACAAGGGAAAGGAAACCGACGAGGACCTGAGAGAGGCCGCCAGAGGGATGGAGGCCGCCAGGCGGTTCGTCTACGAGGAAGTTCGAGACCTGGTCATACTGGACGAGGTCTCGGTTGCCCTGGATTACGGTATTCTGAAAGAGGGCGACCTGCTGGACCTTATAGACAACCGTCCGGGATCGGTGGAATTGGTGGTCACAGGCAGGTATCCCTCGGAGGCTATACTGGAGAGAGGGGACTATCTGTCGGAGATTGTATCCCGTCGTCATCCCTACGACAGAGGAGTCCTGTCCAGAAATGGCATCGACCACTGATCGCAGGGTCCTTTTGGGCGTCAGTGGCGGCGTCGACAGCTGCGCTGCCGCTTTATTGCTCAGAAGCTCCGGATACGAACCTCTTGGGGTTCGGCTGATCCTCAAGGAAAAGGAGGATCGGCTGGACGAGGCCAGGCTTAAGGGGTTGGACTCGCTGGGGATACCGGTGGTGGAGGTAGACGGCAGGGATGTTTTTCGATCCTCCGTGGTGGAGCCCTTCCTGGAGGCCTACGAGAGGAGTACCACCCCCAATCCCTGCGTGATCTGCAACGAGAGGGTCAAGTTCAGGCTTCTCTTCGAAGAGGCCGATCGAAGAGGAATCCACCTGGTCGGAACGGGACATTACGCCGGGATAACCCCCTATCGCGACGGATCGGCCATAAGCAGGGCCGAGATAGGAGGAAAAGATCAGAGCTATATGCTCTATCGACTTCCTTCAGAGTGGCTCGGTCGTCTGATCTTTCCTCTCGAGAACTTGTCCAAACCGGAGGTTCGGGATCTGGTCTTCCGCGAGTTCGACGACGAGGAACTGAGATCCGGCGATAGCCAGGACATCTGTTTCATCCCGGGATCGCTCGAATCCTTCCTGGACGGGAATTTAAGGGAGGAGGCTGGCCCGGGGCCGATGATCTCGCTCGACGGAGACGTGCTGGGCCGTCACAGAGGGCTGTGCCGTTACACCGAAGGACAGAGAAAAGGGCTGGGACTCGGAGGAGGCCCATGGTTCGTAGTGAGGAAGGACAGATCCGAAAACGCCCTGATACTGGGCAGAGAGGCGGATACCTCCGTTGTCAGAATAGGATTCTCTATGCTAAAATGGCAACATAAAGTAAATGAAGGATCGGTTTACATGATTCAACATCGTTATCGCTCCGCACCGGTTCCGGCGGTTCTCTCCAGGTTGAGTCAGGACTCTGCGGAGGTTCTTTTGGAAAAACCGACGAGAGGAGTAGCGCCGGGGCAATCCTTGGTGCTTTACGATGGCCCCTGTCTTCTGGGTGGTGGAATCATAGATAGGGTATATAGCCGATAAAGGAGGAGTTTTTATGTCTTTAAAGGAATTGTTGCGTCTAGATCCCGAGGCGGTCAGAAGGACTACCGACCCCTCCTCGCTGGACTGTTCTTCGACCGAGGAGGTCGATTGCCTCACCGGTTTCATAGGTCAGGAGAGGGCGGTCCGTTCCATGGAATTCGGTCTCTCGGTCAACAGCAAGGGATACAATATCTTCGTCGTCGGTAACTCCGGCAGCGGCAGGACGACCTATGCTCTGGACAGCCTCAGAAAAAAGGCGAAGGAGATGGATGTGCCGGACGATCTGGTATATGCCTATAACTTCGATAATCCCGGAGAGCCCGTAGCCTTGTTTCTTCCCGCCGGACAGGGAAAGGCGATGGAGACCGCCTTCGAAAACCTCATAGACGAGCTGAAGAGCGTCATAAACAAAGCCTTCGAAAAGGGGCATTACGAGGATACCAAGGCCCAGGAGGTCAAGGCCTTCCAGGAAGATGTAAACGAGAAGATGGAGGAGGTCAAGGCCTGGGCCTGGGAAAGAGGTTTTTCCGTCAAGAGAACCCCTCAGGGATTCGTGAACATCCCCCTGACAGACGACGTGGACGAAGAGGGCAACTCCACCAGGAGAGAAATACAGCCTGAAGAGTTCGAGGCCCTCAGCGAGGACAGACAAAAAGAGCTCCAGAAGGAATCGGAGGAGATCTCACAGAAGACCCTGGGAATTCTCAGGGATATCAGGGACAAGGAGAAAGACCTCAAGAAGAAGATAAGCGAGCTGGAGTCGGAGATATGCAGAAACGCCATACAGCCAGCCATAGACGACGTCAGAGAGCGTTTCGGCGTTAACGACAAGGTCCTTGGCTGGATAGACGCCTATACCTCCAGCGTCATAGACAATTTCGGTGTGTTCGTGGCATCGGCCAGGGACGACAATACCGAGGTCGATTTCAGCGTCTACCAGGTAAATCCCATAGTCTCCAACGACCCGGAAGACGGGGCTCCCGTCATATGGGAGACCAACCCGACCTACTATAACCTCATGGGAAAGGTCGAGTACGAAAGCCGCCAGGGATACCTCTATACCGACTTCAACAAAATAGTGGCCGGAGCCATACTGAAAGCCAACGGAGGATTTCTCGTTTTGGACGTAGAACTTCTTTTGAGAAACTTCATGTCCTACGAGGGACTCAAGAGGGTTTTGAGGACAGGCACCCTCCATATAGAGAACCTGGGCGAACAGTACGGTGCTGTTCCCATGTCGTCCCTTCGCCCGGAGGGAGTGGACATATCGGTCAAGGTCGTTTTGGTAGGCACCCACTATCTGTACCATCTGCTTCAGTACTACGACCCCGAGTTCCGCAAGATGTTCAAACTTCGAGCGGAGTTCACCTCCGACATGGAGAGGACCTCTTGCTCCGAGCACCAGATGGCTCAGTTCATCACCACGGTCGTCAAAAGGGAGAAGGGCCCTCATTTCACCGCCGAGGCGGTCGCCCAAGTCATAGACTGGTCGGCCCGTCTGTCCGGGGATAAAGACCGCCTGTCCATACAGTTCAACCGGATAATAGAGGTTATAGTGGAGGCCATAACATGGGCCAAGCTGGACAAGGCGGAGTTGGTCTCGAGGGGTCATGTGAGGAAGGCGATAGAGGAGACTCGCTATCGAGCCAGTTTGGTGGAGGAGAGGATTCGTCGTGCCTTCGTGGACGGGGTCATAAGGATAGACACCGAAGGGGAGGCCATCGGACAGATAAACGGACTGGCCGTCATAGACCTCGGCGACTACGCTTTCGGACATCCCGCCAGGATAACCGCCAACACCTATATGGGGAAGGAGGGCGTGGTCAACATCGAGAGAGAGACTGCCATGGCCGGTCCCATCCACAACAAAGGTCACCTTACCCTGAACAGCTACCTCGGCATGAAGTACGCCCAGGATATGCCCTTGACCCTGTCGGCCAGCATCTCTTTCGAGCAGAATTACGGAGGCATAGAGGGAGACAGCGCCTCTTCCACCGAGCTCTACAGCCTTTTATCCTCTTTGGCGGAGGTCCCTATAGATCAGTCCATAGCCGTCACCGGGTCGGTCGACCAGTTCGGCAACATCCAGCCAATAGGAGGGGTAAACGAGAAGGTGGAGGGGTTCTTCTCCTATTGCAAGGAGAGAGGGCTCACCGGTTCTCAGGGAGTGATAATACCCCATCAGAACGAACGGCACCTCATGTTGAACGAGGAGATCGTAGAGGCCATAGAGGGCGGCCTGTTCCACGTCTGGAAGGTTCACTCGGTGGACGAGGGAATAGAGGTCCTCACTGGTATACCTGCAGGGAAAGCCAACAAGAGGGGTAATTATCCCAAAAATTCCATACACGGCAAGGTCAAGGCCAAGCTCAAGAAGTGGATGAAGGACGCCGCCAGAATACACAAGGAAATGTCCGGAACGGCGGACAAACCTGGAAAGGGCAAGAAGAACAAGGTGGAGGAGCAGCTTCGGTGAGCCGTCTTCTGTCCGAGGTGGGGGGCGAGGTTCTCAGCTCGTTTTCTCCAGTCGGGGACGACTTCCTATCGGTGCTCGATGTGTTGGAGGAACTGTGGGGTCAGGAAAAGAACCCCATGGTCTCCGCCTTCGACGATCCTCTGGACGGTCTGATGTTGACCATATTGTCTCAGAACACGAACGACAATAACAGAGACAGGGCCTTCGAGAAACTGAAGGCCCTGTACCCCCTTTGGGAAGACGTCGCGGCGGTCTCCCCCGACGAGCTGGCCGACGCCATAAGGGTCGCAGGAATCGCCAACGTCAAGGCCGCTCGAATGCTGGATATACTGGAGATAATCCATGGCGAGCTAGGTGAATATGGCCTTACGGGACTGAAAGACTGGGATTCGAACGATGTAAGGGCCTTTCTCGAGGGGCTTCCCGGCGTCGGCCCTAAGACTGCCGCCTGCGTCCTGGTCTTCGATATGGACATCCCCGCCTTTCCCGTGGACACACATGTCGCCAGGTTCTGCCGTCGGATGGAGTGGGTTACCCGTTCGGCTACCCCGGTAAAGATACAGGAGCACATGGAGAAGATCGTTCCAGACGAGCGAAAGAAAGGGGCTCACCTCAACATCATCAGTCACGGTAAATCCATCTGTAAGGCGAGGAAACCGGTCTGTCAGAGGTGTTCCCTGGCTGGTCTCTGTCCGTCCTCGGAAACGAAATGACGTCCTTTCTCGAAAAGGAGTGAATGGGTTGGAATCGTTTAAAAACGTCAAGCTCGGAGATCTCCTGATAAAGTCCAACGTCCTCACGGAAAAACAGCTCGAGTCCGCTCTGGAAGAGCAGAAGCAGACCGGCATGAGGCTGGGAGAGATCCTCCTGAAAAATGGCAGATTGTCGGAATTCCAGCTGGTGGAGGCCCTGTCGAAGCAGCTCCACCTTCCGATGGTGTCCACCTCCAGATATCGTCCCATGCCGGAGGCCCTCCGTCTGATACCTCAAAACGTGGCTGAGAGGCTTCGCGTCATTCCTCTTACGATAACCGATGACGGAAACCTCATGATTGCCACAGCCGACCCCTTGGACCTGGTGGCGGCCGACGAGCTCAGGATGATATCAGGCAAGGAGATATCCTTCGGGCTCTGTCCTGTCTCCCAGATATTGAGGGATCTGAACAGGATATACTCGATACAGGAAACACTGGACGACGCCGAAATCGAGGTTGTGGACACCACTGGCGAAGGCGGCGAGCTGGATCTCGGACTGTCGATAAAGAGCGGTGCGGCGGCCGACGACGCCCCTGTCATAAAAATCGTCAACAACATACTGGAGCAGGGGGTCAGAGAAGGGGCCTCGGATATACATATAGAACCGATGGAAAAGAGCACCCAGGTCCGTTTCCGAGTCGACGGACAGCTTTTCAATGCCCTGGACTTCTCCAGAGGACTTCATCCGGCGGTGACCTCCAGGATAAAGATAATGAGCAACATCGATATATCGGAGAAGAGAAAACCTCAGGATGGAAGGATACTTATAAGGGTGCTGGACAGAAAGGTGGACCTCCGAGTCTCCACCTTGCCCACCATCTATGGGGAGAAAACGGTCATAAGGGTACTGGACCAGAGCAACGCCATGGTCGGCCTGGAAAAACTCGGCTTCGACCAGGAGGATCGAGACAGGCTGGACCGGCTTCTCAAGGTTCCCTACGGGATAATCCTGGTGACCGGCCCCACCGGAAGCGGGAAGTCCACCACCCTGTACTCCTTTTTGGAGAGGATAAACAACCCGGACGTGAACATAGTGACTGTCGAAGACCCTGTGGAATACTCCATAAACGGCATAAGCCAGGTCCAGGTCAGCGAAAAGGCGGGGCGAACCTTCAGCTCCGTCCTAAGGGCCATCCTGAGGCAGGACCCGGACAAGATAATGGTCGGAGAGATAAGGGACGGAGAAACGGCGAACCTAGCCATAAGGGCTGCCTTGACGGGCCATCTGGTTCTGTCTACCTTGCACACCAACGACGCCACAAGTGCTCCCATTCGTCTGGAGGACATGGGGGTTCCCCCTTTTCTGGTGGCTTCGTCTCTGACGGCGGTAATAGCTCAAAGACTGGTCCGGCGCCTATGCGAGCATTGCAAGGAAAAATATATCGTCCCGGACGTGCTCTGCTCAGAGCTTGGCATCCCTCAAGGATCGGAGATCTACCGCCCTCAGGGATGTGACGCCTGTCGAGGTACTGGCTATTCCGGCAGGACATCTCTGTTCGAGATAATGGAACTGGACGATTCGATCAAGGACATGATCATAGAAAAGGAGACCGCTTCGACCATAAGGGCCCGCGTGGTGGATAACGGCATGAGAACCCTCCGTAGGGCCGGTATCTCCAAGATGTTGGACGGCGTTACCAGCATGGAAGAGATCATGAACGTCACCATTTAGGGGGATTATTCATGTCTTTATCCGTAAGGGTCCACGACCTGCTGAGAGAGGTTATAAAGAAAAGATCTAGCGATTTACATCTCAGCGTGGGAAACAGCCCTATCATGAGAATAGACGGATGTCTGGTAAGAGTCTCCAATGTAGGTGTAATAGACGACGGAGATATGGAGACGGTATTGAGTGACATTCTTTCCGAGAAGCAACGAGAGAATTTTCTGGAAAAAAAAGAGATAGACTTCGGATTCTCCTTCCGACGTGGAGATATAGAGGCCCGATTCAGAGGTAACTGTTTCTACGAGCTGGGCAATCCAGCCATGGCTCTCAGGCTTATCCCTACGGACATAAGGACTTTGGATCAGTTGCTTCTGCCAAGGGCTCTCGCGTCGCTATGTGAGCAAAAAAGAGGATTGATGTTGGTCACAGGGCCCACTGGACACGGGAAAAGCACCACTCTGGCGGCGTGCATCCAGCACATAAACTTGACCCGAAAGGAACATATAATAACCATAGAGGATCCTGTAGAATATCTGTACAGGTCGGAAAACTCCGTCGTCCACCAAAGAGAGGTCGGTTCCGACACAGGGTCTTTCGCCGAGGCCCTCAAAAGAGCCCTCAGACAGGACCCAGACGTAATACTCATAGGGGAGATGCGGGATCTCGAGACCATAGGGGCAGCCATAACGGCAGCCGAGACGGGCCATCTTGTCTTCGCCACCCTCCATACCAGGGATGCCTCTCAGTCCATCGACAGAATCATAGATGTTTTTCCTCCTCATCAACAGCAGCAGATAAGGCTTCAGCTCGCGTCATCGCTGGTAGGGATATGTTCTCAGCAGCTTATTCCTATGCCGGGGGGCGGCCGAGTGGTGGCCACCGAACTGCTCAGGGTCAACCCGGCGGTGAGAAACTGCATCAGAGAGGGAAAGACGGGGCAGATCAAGACCATAATGCAGACCGGTTCGGAGGTGGGGATGCATTCCATGGAACAGGATCTGTCTCGGTTGGTGTTGAAAGGCATGTTGACTTTCGAGCAGGCCGGAACCTACGCCTACGACCGCAAGGATTTCGAGCGCCTCGTATTCGAGGCCGACGATCTTGGATAAAGCAGGTGATTGGTCGTGAAATATCGCTATAAGGCGAGGACCTCTAAGGGTAAGATAGAGGAAGGGGTTCTGGAAGCTCAGGAGACCCGTGCGGTGGTTGCCCAGCTGCGCAAGATGGACATGCTTCCCATATCCATAGAGGAGGACAGGAAGGCTAAAAAGGAACGGCCCGGAGAGGGGGCGACTCGATCCGGTTCATCCGAGGGAATCATAGCCCGTCTTCAGAGGATCGGGACCGTTCCGGTGAAGGACAAGGCCGTGTTCTTCCGGCAGCTTGCGACAATGGTTAAGGCCGGCGTAAGTCTCGGTGCGTCTCTGGACATACTGTCGGAACAGACTAAGAATAAAATTCTGGGAAGCGGTATAGTAAGAGTAAAGAAGATGGTCGACGGAGGAAACTCTCTGAGTCAATCCATGGGCAGGCAGTCGGTCTTTCCCCCTATGTCCATATCCATAATACAGGCGGGTGAGGAGGGCGGCTCGCTTGACGTCAGCCTGGAGAGGGTGGCGGACTTCATGGAGCGCCAGGATGCCCTGAAGAAGAAGATAGTCTCGGCCGTCACTTATCCTGCTGTGGTCATGGCCTTTTCCCTTTTCGTTCTCTACCTGTTGATTACGGTGGTGATGCCCAAGTTCGCCACGGTATTCTCGAACCTCAATATAGAGCTGCCCTGGGCAACAAGGACAATGTTCTCCTTCGGTCTCTGGATGGCGTCCAACTGGGTGATCTTCATGGTGTCGGTGGTTTTGCTTATCTCGGCTATAATCTTTATGGCGAGGTGGAGTTCGACCAAGCCCTTTATGGACAGACTGAAGCTCAGACTGCCAATCTTCGGAGATCTGGTCTTCAGGGCGGGTATGGCCAGATCCACCAGGACTCTGGCGTCCTTGACCCACTCGGGGATACCGATACTTCAGGCTCTGGACATGACATCTCGGGTTGCCGGAAACGTGGTGTTCGAGAGGGCTTTCAAATATCTGGAACAGGCGGCCAGAAAGGGAGCCGGGCTTGGCGACACAGCGAGAAACGTCAAACTATTCCCTCCGATGGTGGCCCATATGCTTCGGGTGGGTGAGGAAACCGGCCAGGTGGACGAGATGCTCAACAAGGTGGCCGATTGGTTCGAGCTCGAACTGGACGAGAAGATAAAAAGGCTGACGTCCATATTGGAACCTCTTCTGATAGTGTTCGTAGGAGGAATAGTCGCTTTGGTGGCTCTCGCCATATTCTCGCCCATAGTTACGGCCATTCAGGAAATGTTGTAGCGATGAATGGCGTTATATGTATTTGTCGTGTTATATTCGGTTTGTAGCCGAAAGGATAAAATAAATGGGAGGTATGATAATATGAACGTTAACACGAGGATTAAGAAAATGAGGAAATCACGAGGATTTACCCTGGTCGAGCTGCTGATAGTTATCATAATCATAGGTATATTGGCCGGTGGAATGTTGCTGGTAGCCGGTGGCGGAACAGACAAGGCCAACGCCACCAAGATAGTCAGCGACCTGAGGACGTTGAAATCCGCTGCTTTGATGTATTATGCGGATAACAACGGTTGGCCAAAACATGTGGACGATTATTCTAGCTATATAGACAGAGAGATCAGTAGTGATAGTTTTGTAGTTTTTACTACCTCTGGTGATTGGATAGGGTATAAAGGTACGTTGCTGGATGAAGGAGATGTCAAGGGTAAGTTAGCTGCCGTGGCAGAAGATTCTGGGTTGTATGCTGGGGACGATAGTAAGCCTACTATTCCAAAGACTAAGTATGCTGGGGGTGATGGTGGCGTTTGGATGATCATACGTTAACTTTAACTCTATATGTCCCGTAGCGCTTTTTCCCTCGTAGAGACACTTATAGCCATGCTCATACTCTCCATCGCCTTGGTGGGTTTGGCGGCGGTTCCCGTCGCCACCACCAGGCTGATGGTGCATGGAGTTGAGAGGGAGAGGGCGATTTCCGTAGCGATGACCAAGCTGGAGGAGGTGGAGGGGGTTCCTCTGGACTCCTCCGCTCCCGGCTGGGTTAGATCCTCCGGTACAGATCGTGATTTTGACTGGACTCGAACCGTCTCCACCTCTGGATCGGATATCTGGACGGTTACGGTAAGGGTGGACTGGTCCGGACTATCCGGGAATGGAACTCTATCCCTGTCCAGGGATTACGGACCTTTTTCCGCCAGGGAGGTGTTCGAGAGGTGATCCTTTCATCGACGAAAAAAGCTCGAACTAGACGGGCCTTCACTTTAGTGGAGGTCTTGATCGCTTTGGTTATAACCTCCGTCATCGGCGGCGCCTCCGTGTCGTTGCTTTACACCTACCTTAAAAACTACGAACAATCTGCCGAGTATACGTCGGCTCTTCAAAGAGGGCAGATGGCTTTGTCGGTGCTTCGTCCCGCCGTTTTGAACTGCGCTTTTTCCATCCCCTGGAACCCAGGTGAATTCAGCTCTCTTGTCTCCTCTTTCGATCCTTTGGGGCCAGCTAAATCTATGAAGGCTCCTCTGGAGGTCGATGATATAGGAGCGGTCAAGAGCGGGGATCTGAAAATTCTGTACGCCCTTCCTTCTTACTTCGCTGCGGCCGATGCCGTCGAGGATATCTCCGAATCTTTTTCTCTTTCTCTTCTATCTAAATCCATGGGATTAGACGATTTAACGTCGTTGCTGGATGTAACTTACGATAATGAGTGGTTGATCTTCCCTTCCGCAGGAATTCCTCTGCAGATCGAGAAAAGGCCTTCCGGTTTATCGCTTTCATTTAAGAGCGCCCCTGGAGGCTTTAATGGAAGGATAGCTTTGGGCGACCGACTTTTTATACTTCGATATCTTAATGCATATGTAGATAAGCAGCCGGGTAGTTCGGTTCCCTCTCTTTATGTTGCCGATAACGTCAAGATTGCGATGCCTCAGATAAGGGGGATCAGGAGGGTCTTTTTCGACTGGGACCGGAGCAGCAGCGTTTTAGGAGTCTGGGTTTTAAGCCAGGGCGACGCCTATCTTCCCGAGCCCTTGCCCCAGGATCTGAACTGGCCTGCCGGGTCTGGATACACTATAACCTCCGAGGACCTTCGATATCATCTGGCGGTAACTCACGAGGCTTGGAGGGTGCGAAATTGACGAGGATGGGAAAAGGCGGATATTCGCTTATACTGGTGTTGATAGTGCTTGTCGTGGGCGGGGCTTTCGTGTCGGTAGCTCTTTTCGTTGTGGAAAGTAGAAATCGTCTTGGATTTCAGGTGATGGCTCAGAAAAACAGGTACAACGAGAGCATTTCATCCATAGAAAGAGGAAAGGGATGGATTCACGATTACATAGTTACCACCGGAGATCTGCCGGTAGGAAGAAACTACGATAGTGTAAAAAAAACTTCCGATCTGGTGGTGCATTCGACCGATCATTACGTGATCTACGATCTACGATACTCTTTAGCTTCGTCGTCCATGGACGCTTCCTTCGTCGGAATTCCACAATGGCAGTTGTCCACCTATGACGGAAGTATCTCCCTTGGGGGAGGATATCCCTCTTCAAACGGAGGAGAAGATCCGACCGGTATAGGAATATATCTGATACAGTCGACAACGGAAGAAGGGAGGAAAGTTCATGAGGTCATCGTCGCCGAAGGAAAGTAGAACGTTTTTATTCTCCATATTTGTCCTGTGGCTTTTTATATACGTTTCTTTGCCCTGTTCATCCGCCTTTGCCGATAAGGCATTGCCTCTCAAAGCGTATCCAAAATTAAACTGGGGACTGGAGGACGTCTACGTCACGGGTTATCCTCCTAACGTGTTGATTTTGATAGACACCGGCTCTCCCATGTTGTGGACCCCCAATGGCAAGATGCCTTCGGAGAAAGTATCCTACTACGACACTCCTCTGGTAGATTGTACCTACGGCGACGGTAGCCGTCCTTCTTCTTGGTTCAATGCAAGGAACGAAAGGTACGGCATCGATCGTGATGGCAGTAACAACGATACATATGATGATAACTGTTATTACAATGACCTTATATTCAAAGATCCTTCTTATACGAGAGATAACCCCAAGCCGGGTTATTCGGTGAACGATCTCATTCCCAACGATAGTCGTCTTTATAAGATGAAGCTGGTCTTATGGCGCATCTTGGAGAGTCCCGAGCTCATAGAAGAACTTAACTTAGGTCTTGCGACCTTTTGGCAGGAGAACGTTAGAACTCCCCTTCCTGCCGATTGGTACAAGGTGTATCCATATAAGGGAGGTCCGGATTGGGCTATAGAAGATTACCGTTATCATAATTGTTATAGAGATTCCCAGAAGATTAGTTGGGGTGTCAATATAGACGATTATAAATACGGTTCTCAAAAAGCCAATAAGGCTAGATTAAGGGTCCCCATACAGAACACCTCCGACAGCGATGTCGTGGATCAGATAAAAAAATTAATCGATGGAGAGGAATCTTCGAATAACGATGAACTGCGGGCCGACGGCAAAGCCCCTTTAGCCCGTTCCATATATAGCACTAAAGTTTCCAGCACATTGGAGAGCAACGGGGATCTTTCCGGTACGGCCTGGCATTTCTTCGACAATACTCATATGGGAGGGGTATGTCAGACTAACTGGCTGGTCGTTATGACCGCCGGAGACGATAACATCGGAGGAGAAAGTCCCGTCGATTCGGTGAAAAAACTTTATCAAAAATCTAAGCGTTTGAATGGACAGGATCTTAATTATCCGATTCGTACGCTGGTCATAGGATTCGTCGATCCCGACGACGATTCTCCCGACGTGGTCAAGTTAAGGGATACGCTTAACCGGATGGCTTTCTACGGAATGGACAGCGGCTACGAGAGTGATGGAACTCCCAGGGAATATGTAGCTCCCTCCGAAGGAGAGAGCTACGCCCTTTTCGCCAACGATGTGCCGGGGCTGATTCAAGGATTTTCCAGGGTATTTGCTACCATTCAGTCCGGGCGTTTCGGAAGCAATGCCCCTATAGCGGTGAGATCCCCCGGTGCCGAAGAAGAGCTTTCGGCCTATACGCCTTTCTACACAAGAAAGGTAGAGGGGCAATGGTGGGGCGATCTAAGAAAAGAAGACCTGGACACAGGTAGAACCCTTTGGAGTGCTGAGGAAGAGCTGCCCTCTCCTGGATCCAGAAATATATATACCGTAAACTGGGACGATAGCGACGGAGTTCCTGACCTGGGGGTGGGCAATCTCTGTGTCTTCAAGCCGGAGACGAGTGCCCGAAAAAGATCCGTATTTTCTGAGGAGATGGGATTCGGCAAAAATAACAAGAAGGACTTGAACGACCTTATAGGATGGCTAAGAGGCTATGAGAGTTATAAAAACAAAAAAGATCTCTCTAGAAGAGAGCATGTCCTTAGCGACATGGAGCATTCCTCTCTCTGTTTAGTTGGAGCTCCTTCAGACAGCTATATCGATCCGGATTACGTAAAGTTCAAGAAAAAATGGAGTAAAAGGGCATCTTCGGTTTATATCCAATCGAACAGCGGTATGCTTCACGCCTTTGATTCCGAGACAGGAGAAGAGCGTTGGGCTTTCGTACCTCCAAACGCTCTGTATCGATACCGAATCGCATCTCTCAGGTTCGTGATGTCTTCCAGCGGTTCAAGCGATAATTATAAAGTGGATTCCTATTCCAGTGCTGAAGGATCTAACTCCCTGTATCTCTTGGATGGACCTATGGCAGTAGGGGATGTTAGGTTGCCCTCCGGCGATTATGCTACCATCTTGATCGGTTTTTTGGGCAGAGGCGGGGCCGGGATGTATGCACTGGATATAACCGATCCGGACTCTCCCTTTTTTCTATGGGCAATCGAAAATGTTTTCGACGTGAACAACTCCAGCGAGAAGAAACTGTATTGGACGAAAAAAGAAGGGACGACGTCCTTGGGAGCTGATCTTCAGGTTTTGTCCAAAAACGATTCCCCTAATTTCAACTATCTGGGTTTTACCGTAACAGGGGCTCCCTCTCTTGGAAAAATTACCTTGGGAGGAGAGGAAAAATTCGTGTTCGTCCTCTCCGGTGGTGTGGGAATCGGCAAGGACGGTTCGATAGGAAGGGCCATATACGTGGTAGACGTTTTGACCGGAGAAATTCTTCATACGTTCTACGAGGCGTTAGACGAAGACGGTAAGAACGAGGAGGTCGGAAGCGTTTTGTCTCCTGCCGTCCCCTACAGTACCAGGATGATAAACAGGAGCATAGAGGGGTTCTTCTCCTCTGATTCCAAGGGAGGAGTACTCCATGGAGAGAAAGAGGATGATTCTTTAACGTTGAAGAGGATATGGTCTCTCTCCTGTCCTTCGATAAGAGATGGGGTATCCTTTTCTGCGTTGGTAAATCCCTTTCCTCTGGCTGTAGGGTTGATAGATAGCGACGTGTGGTTTTTTGGAGGAACCTCCCCTTTCTCTCTGTTAGAGGATAAAGAAGGGTTTTCCAACGAGATCAATATAATATATGCTCTAAACGTAGAGGAGATCGAAAAAGACTCGAGCTTCAAGGATTTCGGCAACGCCGGTGTAGGGCTTGTTGGATTGGATGATGAAAGCCAGTCCGACGATCCACTAGGGTGGTTTACCCCTTTGGCTCAAGAGTCCTCCAGAAAGGGCCAGGAGTATTCCACTACATCTCCACTTATGAGCCATGGTGCTATCTTTATAGCCACCTATCGCAAGGACTTAAAGGAAGATCCCTGTACAGCCAACGGTTTTGCCAACCTCTATGTCCTGGATCCCAGAACGGGGCGCGGTTTGTTCGGTGGCGGTCGGAAGTATATTACCTTTGAAGGCCTGAAAATAGCAGGATTGGCGGTGTTGGACGATAAGCTGTTGATATCGGTGAAAAAAATGAAGCCGTTTTCAAAGCCTGAAGGGGCGGAGGATATAGATATAGTTGAAAAGGGCGACCTGATCCAGATCGATCTCAACGATCTTGACTTGCCAGAAGGTGTTATCGGGAGCCGTAAGCCGAAGGCTATCTATTGGCGAGAGATCTTTTTGCAGTGACGTGGTAGGAGGCCTTCTATGTCGTTTTGGAAAAAAAACAGAAAAAAAGACGGTTTTGCCGGTTTGGCCATAATGACCAACGGTATATACTACCTTGAGCTGCTTCGTTCCGATACGGACCTTGCCGTCAACAGATATGAATTCATCAGCTACTCTCACGGTGCGGTCAAACAGGACTCTCTCGTCGACCAAGAGGAAGCCGTCAGGGCAATAGGGGAGCTTTCCGACAGGATCGGAGGCTTCGGTTTCGAAGTGGCCCTGGGGATTCCCTCCAGAGACGTCATGATAAAAAACGTGGAGTTTCCTGATATGGACCTGGAGATGGCCAAGGATGCGTTGCACTGGAATTTCGACAAAAACTTTCCGTACGATGCTTCAGAGGCCCTCTACGATGCCGATGTGATAGAGCTTCCTGACGGAGGAAAACAGGATAGAGTTCACCTGGTCGTGGCGGCGGTGCGGAGATCCAAGATTCAGGGTTTTCTGGAAAGACTTCGAGACGACGGACTCCCGTTGTCGTCGATGGAGCCCAACAACGTAGCGGCCTTCAGGGCCATCAGCAGGGGAATGTCTATCTACGATCACGGTTATATCGTCTTGATAATCGCGGCGGAATCGTTACAGATGATGATAGGCTACAGAGAGAGCAGCCTGCTTTTTCGCTCGGTTCCCTTTCCCACCGATTCGGTGATGTCCATGGAAGAGCTGTCCAACCGAGTGGTAAGCGAGATACAGGCTACGGGAAACTACGTAAGGACTCTTTTCCGAGGGATTAATCTTAGCACCGTTCTTTTGGCGGGAGACGTTTCCGTCAGAGGACCTCTTGTAGACAGACTCAAGACAGAGTTCAACTTTTCCGTTGATATCGTCGATCCCTGGTTGAGATGTGGTATAACCGGTGCTCCCGACGAGGCTGGAGAGGCCGATGTGGTGGTGGGGTTAGCAGCGAGGAATCTGATATGACAGTTCGATTGAACCTGCTTCCTGCGGAATTGCGCCCGGTGGAGAAGTCCAACAGGGTAGACTTTACGAGGATTCTGGCTGCATCACTTTCCGCAGCGGTAGTACTCGTCTGCGGCGGTGTGTTGGTCAGCGGTGCTATGCGATCCCATACTCTGAGGGGCAAACTGGATGAGGTGGAGAGCAGAAAAGAGGTGCTCTCGATCCAGTCGACCAACCTCATATCCGAGCTGAAACGACTGAAAGACAGAGAGGCTCTTATGTCTGCTACCTTGAGCCTTCTGCACGGAGACGTCCCCTTGCTAGAGATCTTCAGACAGATAGAGCTTTCTCTGCCCGACGGGGTATGGCTTTCCTCCGTAAAGGCCGAGGCCGGAAGCCTTCATCTGAATGGTTTTTCCTACAACGAAAACGATGTGGTCCTGTTCGCAACTGGGTTGATAGATTCTCCTGTGATAGAGCAGGTAGGGTTTCCCAATACCAGGAGGGTCTCTCGAGAGGGCACGAGCTTGGTCGAATTTCGTCTGCTTTGTTCTATCTCGAAAAATATCCCCGATAAAGAGGTGTCGCCATGACGGAAGACCGCTGGAGAAAGATCTTTGCCGCAGCGACTTTTGTTCTGCCCATAGCCTTTTTGGTGCTCGTTCTGGGAATGACCTCCCATGTTGATAAGCTCCAAGGGAGATTGACTTCGGCTCAACAGGACCTCCGTGTTCTGCAAAGGCAGGCTTTATCGGCGGAAAGGCGTATTTCCATGTACAAGGATATACTTGGCCCGATAGCCGATGCCTCTGCCATAAACGGACCTCAAAACAAGGTAGACCTGTTCTCGTTGGTCCAGAGACAGCTTACCGCCAACGGAATGCTTTCCAGAGTTATAGACGAGGCATACCGAAAGGACGGTCCGGGAGATCAAGGGGTAAAGATAAGCTTCGAAGGCCCCTATCCCTCCTTCATAAAAACCCTGGCGGACTGGAGAAGACTCGACGTGGCGTTAAGGGTCAAGGATATAACGTTGGCTGGGTTTAAAGAGCAGCTTGTCCGAGGCGATATAGTCTTGGAGACGGTGGTTGGGAAGTGATGTCCTATGGCAGTTAGAGGCATGTGGTTGGACGGAGCCAAAGGATGGTTCGACGATCTTCTGGACGGCAAAGAGAGGTTTTATGTCGTAGGCCGTTGGATATGGCTCTCCTTGACCCTTTTGGCCCTGGGATGGAGCGGTGTCTGTTTCGTCCAGCTCTGGCAGGAGGCTAACCAGGAGCAGGCGGAAAAATACCTTTCTCCTATGGATCTTTCAAAGGAAAGGCAGAGCCTGGAGGCTTTGGTTTTTAGCTATAATTCAATTCAGGCGGAGCGCAAGGATAGCCTTCGTCTAGCCAACGACATAATACGGATAGGGAGAAATCCGATGGTTCGTATGGAGTCTCCTAAAAACGTGCCGGTGGCCTCTACCGAGCCGTCCGTGGAGGATCTGGTCGACCTGCCCCCTCTGGTTATAGTTCGTGCCGTCATGGTGATGGGTAAGGATGCCTCCGCCGTGGTGGATATAGACGGAATAGGCGACGGTATAGTGGTTAGAAAGGGCACCACCTTCTCCGATAAAAAAGGCCGTTTCCTTTCCATAGGGACCGATAAGCTGATCTTTCGTTGGAACGGAACTAACGTATCGGTTCCGGTTAATTTTTAGTTATACAGGAGGGCCGTCGACGTGAGAAATAAAACTATCGCATTTTTCTTTGTCCTATTCGCCTTTATCTTTGCGCCGGGACCTCTTTTTTCGGAGCCTCTGCCTCCGTCGGTTCTTTCCGGGATAATGCCTCAGCAGGTGGGGGCTGACAGGATGACCGTGACGGTTCAGGGAATGAATCTTCCTCGTCCAGAGGTGATGAACCAGGACGGAGGGCTTGTAGACCTGATATTCAAGGGGACCACTGTACCCTCGTCTCGATGGGAGAGGCTCTACAATTTTCCCATCCTCTCCAAGGTGGAGATGGACCACATAGAGGGGGGCCTAAGGGTCAGGTTCGTCACAGGAGAAAAGATAACTCTTCACTCCGTAAAGGGAGATCCGCCATGTAACAGGATCTTGTTGGATTTCAGGACTGTCTCGTCTTTGAAGAGGGAGGAGAGTGCCAAAAAGCTGAAGGAGCCCCGTAGGATCCCCGTCGATGGCAGCGATCCTTTTCAGACCAACAGGAGAATCTCCGTCGATTTCCGTTCCGTGGATATACAGGACGTGTTCAGAATGCTGGCGGACATGATGAAGGTGAACATCGTTCTGGATCCCTCTGTGGCGGAGATTCCCCCTCTCACCATGAGATTCGACGAGGCTCCTCTTAGAGAGGTTTTCGGCTATCTAATGAGGCTTTACGGCCTCAGCTACGCCAAGGTGGGAAAAACCTTGGTGATAGGCTCTCCAGAGGGTATATCCAAGGTAATGGGAGAGGAGAAGACCAGAGTCTACGATGTGGCCTATTCGGATGTAAAAATTCTTCCGGATATGCTGGGAGGGCTAACAACCATACCTAAGGAAAAAATCACGGTGGACGAGAGGTTGGGAAGGCTTTTCGTCAAGGGGTCGGAAAATCAGCTCTCCGATTTCGAGAGGGTGCTTCAGACCGTGGACGACCCGGGCAAGCAGGTCATGCTTCGTGCCAGGATAATAGAGATAAAAGACGAGGCCTCCGACGAGCTGGAGACGATGCTCAACGCCGTCTACAAGCATTGGTGGCTGAGCACCAGTTCCTCCGGAGCCGAGGGCGGCTATTCCTACGTGAAGGACCCCGATACCTACAATCCTCCTACTGGAGAAGATCGGCCTGGTGGCATAGAGTTTCCCGGCATCAAGATACCCGATATAGGTACGGGAGGAATTCGCCTCCTCGACACTGGGATAAAGGCATTAGTTAAGGATAATAAGGGTAAGGTGCTGGCCAACCCTTCGGTTATAACGGTCAGCGGTCAAAAGGCGTCTATAAAGTTGGTCGAAAACCTGAAGTACATATCCGCCAGAGACGATGCCGGGAACCCCACCTACAGCGATCAAGAGGTAGGTCCAAAGCTGGAGTTCACCCCCGTGGTTGGAAGGGACGGTATTATCTCCGTGGAACTTTCAATCTCGACGGGAGAGGTCATAGCCTGGAAGGAAGGAAACCAGAAGGAAGAGTTTCCACAGACCAGCGAGAGAGAGGTGGTTACATCCGTCAGGGTGAGGGACGGAGAGCCCTTCGTGGTAGGAGGTTTGTTCAACGAGAGACACACGGAAAACACCACCAAGATCCCTATACTTGGGGATATACCTTTGTTAGGAGAGTTCTTCAAGTCCAAAAACAAGACGGACGACAGAACTGAGGTCGTCATGGTGGTGATTCCCTATATATTGAACGTAACAGACGGCCCTATAGAGCGATGGGACCTTTGATCCCCTTCGCTATAGGGATAATCGACGTTGACAGGTACGGTCATAAGTCCGTATTATTGTGCTATTCGAGACGCGACACGAACTAGGAGGTTCATAGATGGCACAGGTAGTGGATACAAGCAAGTTTTACCCCGGCATCAAGATAGTGTGGCAGGAAGGAATGTGGGAGGTCGTAGAGTTCCAGCACCATAAGATGGGAAGAGGCGGAGCGGTCGTAAAGACCAAGTTGAGAAACCTCGATACTGGATCCATCATAGAGAATGCTTTCCGCTCCGGAGAGAAATTCGACAGGATCGTCTTCGAGGAGAAGCCCGCTCAGTTTCTATACCAGGACGGAGATAGCTATGTCTTTATGGACATGGTAAGCTACGATCAGATCTATCTTTCCACCGAGGTGCTGGGCAAGGCCATCAAATACCTGACGGACAATATCGAGGTTACCCTGGAGATGTACGGAGAGAGGATTATGGGAATAGAGCTGCCTAACAGCGTGACCCTGAAGATCATAGAGACGTCTCCTAACTTCAAGGGAGATACCGCCTCCGGCGGTGGAAAGCCCGCTACCACCGAGACGGGGCTTACCGTAACTGTGCCGATGTTCGTGGAGGTCGGAGAGGATATAGTGGTAGATACCAGGACGGGGGCTTATCTGGAACGCGCCAAGAAGTAGGCCCTTTATCGTTGTCTGAGGAGGTTCGGGATGAGTGCGAGGGAGAAGATAGCCTATATCAAGGGATTGCTCGATGCGGGGACGCCGAGGGACGATTTTGAAATGGCCCTGTACGGTGCTATCGTGGAGGCCCTCGACGCCGTAGTGGACGACATGGATCGGCAGGATGAATCCTTGGTGGCCTTGACGGAAGAGCTGATGGATCTTTCCGATTACTGTGACGGGTTGGGTGAGGATCTGGACGCCATCGAGGAAGGTTGGTTGGGCGAGCAGGTCTTGGACCAGGAGGATGTCCTCGTCGCGGAGGGAGATGAACCGGAGGGGGTCGACCTCTATCGGCCGATACTTTGTCCCTATTGTTCCACCATGTTCTACTACAGACCGGATCTATGCGATGAAAACGATACAGTCCAATGTCCCAACTGCAGGAGGACCTTTGCGCCTTCCGAGGTCGAGCTCGAGGAGGAATGATTGACCTATGGATGATATGAATCACACTGTGGTCGAGACGGAAAAAACTGAGATCGTCGATGTAGAGAGCGCCGTCGCCGAGGCGGAAGGCGAGCTTTCGGGAGACGTGGCCGGGAAGGTCCATATATCCGAGGATGTCATAACGGAGCTCGCCAGACAGGCTCTTCAGAAGGTTAATGGCATTCAACCGGCAAGCTCCGGAATAGCTTCGAAGCTTGGACTGGGACGGAAGGTGACCGAGGGAGTAAAGGTCTACGTCGACGAGGGAGAGAATCCGTCCATCTCGGTCGACGCTTTTCTCATGGTGAAATATGGCCTTCGAATTCCCGACTTGGCCTGGGATGTCCAGGAGACAGTAAAAAACGAGTTGGAGGGAATGACCGGTTACGCCGTTAACTACGTCAATATATACGTTCAAGGAGTGTACTTCGACGAACCAAAGGTCGACGAGTCCTCCGGGGAAGTCGTCGAGCCGACCGAGTCTACGGAAGAGGAACCCCGAGATGATAACGAGGCGATAGACGAGCGTTCCGAGACGCAATCAAAGGACCAGGAATAGCTTGAGGGTCGGCTCGAGTTCGAGTCGGCCTTTTTTGATTTAGGAGGCCACCGTGTACGTAAAGTGGATGGACAACGGTCGAGGTAGAATCTGGCTTTCTACGTTAGGGTTGAAGGCTTTCGTGGAGAGCCATCTTCCCGAAGGCGTCAGCTGTAGAGATATCGAGTTTTTAGGCGAGAAAAATCAGATCTTTCTCTCTCTGGTCTTGAGCGATACCACGTTATATCTGGATAAGCTGTCGACGTCGGAGGACCTTACGGAACATCTCGAGGCCCTCGGACTCGACGCAGTGGTCTCGTGGAAACACGTCTCAGACGTGGAGGGCGAGGACGGTCCCGGTTTGACGGAGCGACCTTACTTCTGGGGCATAATCGGTGCCGTCATGGCGGCTCTTTTGAAGCTTGGGCTTAAGGGAACCCTGGAATGTCTTCTGGTAGGCGCCGTTTTTTACGGATTTGCCTTTTTCTTTCGTTCCGATAAGGGGCAGCATTGGACCTCTCGGATCGCCAGGTTTTTCAAGGAGATGATGGATTGAAGGTCGGACGAGGTCATTATAAAAAACATCGGGCCCGGGAGGTGGCTCTTCAGCTTCTCTATTCTATGGACGTGACCAAAAAGCACGATGCCGAGGAGGCGTTGAACGACTTTTCCTTCGAGGACGAGATCGATGTCGAAGCAGGCGTCAGAGCCCTCGTCTTGGGGGTTATGGACCATCTGGGAGAGATAGACAACCTCATAAACGTCAACGTCGTGGGATGGAGAGGGGATCGTATGGTTGCGGTAGACCGCGCGGCCATACGGTTGGCCGTATACGAAGGTCTGATAGCCCGTGTCGTCCCCGTTCCGGTAGCCATATCCGAGGCCGTTGAACTGGTCAAGGTCTTCGGTACCGACGAATCCGGCAGGTTCGTGAACGGAGCCCTGGCCAGGATAGTTCGCGCCATGCCGGAAGACGATGAGTGAGGCCGTATCCAACAAGGGGATACTCTCGGTAGACGACCTGTCCTTTAGGATAAAAGAAGCGATAGAGAGTTACCCGGGAATGGGGAAAGTCGCGGTCCAGGGCGAGATCGTAGATCTGAAACGACACAGCAGCGGTCATTGTTACTTCACCCTTTCCGGGCGCGAGAGCCGTATAGCCGGGGTTCTCTTCAGGTCCGATGCCGCTGGAGTCGTCAAATGGCCTCGTCCCGGCGACGAGGTCGTCGTCGGTGGGCGGGTGTCCTCTTATCCTCAGAGAGGGATATACCAGCTGTACGCCAGAAGGTTGTTCCCTTTGGGCAAGGGGGCCATCTCGAGGGCGAAGGAAGAGCTCAGGGCGAAGCTCTCCAAGGAGGGGATTTTCGCTCCTGAGAGGAAAAGGCCTATCCCTACCTACCCGGAAAGAATACTGTGTATCACCTCCGCCACCGGAGCGGCCTTCAGGGACGTGGCAAAGGTTATGGGGACCAGAAATCCATCGGTGGAGTTGGTCCTCATTCCCGCTACCGTGCAGGGAGTCGACGGTCCGGATGAGATAGCCGAGGCCTTTTTGAAGGTACCGTCTCTGCTGCCTGCCGATGCGGTGTTGCTCGTCAGAGGCGGAGGGAGCAGAGGAGACCTCAATCCTTTCGACGACGAGACGGTGGTGAGGTCCATCTCCTCCTGTCCCGTTCCGGTCGTGGTGGGGGTGGGACATCAGGTCGACTTCACCTTGTCCGACATGGCGGCGGACAGGCGTTGTGCCACTCCTTCGGAGGCAGCCGAGGCGGTCGTCCCCGACAGGACCTATCTCTACAGCCTTCTTTCCAACGGCAAAAGCCGTCTTAAAAAGGCGATGGAGCGGGAGATCGATAGACTCGCCACCCGTTTGGTCGACAGAGAGACCCTCCTGACTCGACTGATGGCGGGAGATATCGACCGTCTTAGAAAGGACCTCGACGGTCTGTCTCGTAGATCCGTATCCGCGACGGAAAAGACGGTCGTTAGCGAGATCGGGAGGCTTGCAGGGCTTTCGGCGGCTTTGGACGGGGCCTCTCCCCTGAGGATTCTGGGAAAGGGTTACGTTTCCTGTCGAGACGAAGCCGGTACTCCCGTCTCTTCGGTAAAGTCCATGACTCCCGGTAAAAAAGTGTCCCTCGACTTTGTGGATGGAAGGGCCGACTGTCGAGTGGAGTCGTCGTGCGTTTTGAAAAGGAGCTGATTGAATGGTTCCCGATACGTTGAAATGGAGCGAAGGGGAGCTCGCCCTTTTGGATCAGACGAAACTTCCATGGGAGGTCGCCTTCGTCCGTTGCAGAACCTGCGAAGAGGTTGCCTTAGCCATAAAGTCCATGGTGGTGCGAGGTGCACCTGCCATCGGAGTAGCGGCGGCCTACGGCATGGCTTTGGCCCGTCTGGCCGGAGAGAACATGCAGGAGTCCAGATCTCTTCTGATGTCGACTCGCCCCACGGCGGTAAACCTTCGATGGGCCCTCGAGAGGATGGACAGGTTAACCGGAGCCTCTCCTGCCGCTGTTGTCGATGAGGCAGTGGCGATACACAGGGAGGATCTAAATATAAACAAGGCTATCGGGGAAAACGGAGCCAGCCTTATACCGGACGGGGCTACCGTCGTCACCCACTGCAACGCCGGAGCCATCGCTACAGCAGGTTGGGGAACCGCTCTCGGCGTCCTCAGATCCTGCGTGGATTCCGGCAAGAGAATTCGGGTATACGCCGACGAGACACGTCCCAGGCTTCAGGGAGGACGTCTTACCGCATGGGAGCTTCAAGAGGACGGGATAGACGTCACGGTCATGACCGATGGAATGGCGGCCTGGCTGATGAAAAGAGAGAAAATAGACGCTGTCCTGGTCGGAGCGGATCGGATAGCGATGAACGGCGATACCGCCAACAAGATAGGTACCTACGGACTTTCCATCGTCGCGAAGTCCCACGGAGTGCCTTTCTACGTAGCCGCCCCTATGAGTACCTTCGACGAGGGGCTTTCCGACGGAGATGGCATACCCATAGAGGAGCGGGACGGTTCTGAGATAAGATCTCCCTACGGTTCGAAACTTATACCGGAGGATGTGCCGATCTGGAACCCCGGATTCGACGTCACTCCCGGCGAGAACGTGACCGCCATAGTTACGGAGATGGGGGTTCTCAGACCTCCATACATTGAGTCCATAGCGGAGGCGATTGACCGTCGTCCAAAAGACGAGAGAGGATGTGCTGATAGATGAGGGATTTTTCCGTGGCCGACATGGATATGGCCCCTAAAGGCAAGCAGAAACTGGATTGGGCCTGGCAATATATGCCGGTCCTTTCGTCGTTGGAGAGGCGTTACTCCGACGAGAGACCCTTCGACGGAGTGCGATTGGCCGCCTGTCTTCATCTAGAGGCAAAGACTGCCTGTCTCTTGAGGACCTTTTCCCGTCTGGGAGCAGAGGTCTTCGCCGCCGGAAGCAACCCCCTTTCTACTCAGGACGATGTCTGTGCCGCCCTGGTCTCCGAGGGGGTACATGTTTTTAGTCACAGAGGAATGGATCACGACAGCTACTTCGGTTACCTGAGAGACGTGTTGAGCAGCGATCCGGAGATAATAGTCGACGACGGAGCCGACCTGGTGGCGACCTTGTTGGACGAGAGGAAGGACCTCATAGGAAAGGTCAAAGGCGGTTCGGAGGAGACCACCTCGGGGGTCAAGCGGCTCAAGGCTATGGAGAGACAGGGAATCCTCCCATTCCCGATGATCTCCGTCAACGACGCGGACAGCAAGTACCTTTTCGATAACCGCTATGGCACCGGTCAGTCCGTGTGGGACGGGGTGATGAGGACCACAAACAGCCTCGTCGCCGGCAAGGTAGTGGTGGTAGCAGGATATGGCTGGTGCGGTAGAGGGGTCGCCATGAGGGCTAAGGCCCTGGGGGCCAGGGTGGTAGTGACCGAAATAAACCCTCATAGGGCGTTCGAAGCCCTTATGGATGGTCACGAGGTAATGACCATGGATGCCGCCGCTCCCTTGGGAGATATCTTTCTCACCTTGACAGGCAACCTGGACGTCATATGCGCCAGACACATGGATAAGATGAAAGACGGAGTCATACTGGGCAACGCTGGACATTTCGACGTGGAGATATCAAAGTCCGATCTGACCTCGATAGCCTCCGGTGTCTCCGAGGTCAGACCCAACGTTACCTGCTATCGGACGAAGGACGGTCGGAATATCTACCTCCTGGGGGAGGGACGCCTGGTGAACCTGGCGGCGGGAGACGGACATCCCATAGAGATAATGGATCTCAGCTTTGCGTTGCAGCTCCTGTCGGCCCTCCACGTCCACAGGAACCACGGAGACATGGATTCCAGGCTTTATCCGGTTCCGGAGGATATCGATCGTCTGGTTGTTTCCACCAAGCTGGAGTCCCTGGGAGTTTCTTTGGACGAGCTTTCCGAGTCTCAGAAGGCCTATATGGCGGATTGGAGGGAGTGAGTCCATGACGATGCTTCTGAAGGACGTGATGTTTCTCGACGGATCGATGGATTCTGCGAGGTCCGGCGATATCCTGATCGAGGACGGAAAAATATCATCGGTCGGGAAGGCAGGAAGCCTGATCGGAGACGATATTGTGGACGGCAAGGGACGGATGGCGGTACTGCCCGGTTTCGTGAACTGTCATACCCATGCCGCCATGAGCCTTCTGAGGGGGTTGGGAGAGGAGAGGCCTCTGAAAGAGTGGCTGGAAGAACAGATCTGGCCGGTAGAGGCGAACCTCAACCCGGAGAGGATATACTGGGGAACCCGATCCGCCCTCATGGAGATGGCCTCCTCCGGTACCACCTGTTTCGGCGATATGTACTTCGAGATGGACAAAGTGGCAGAAGCCGCCAAGGCATGCGGTATGAGGACAGGGATCTGCCGCGGCATAGTCGGAGACGACGAATCCAAAATAGAGGAATCGCTCGCTTTGGCCGATAGATATAAAGACGATCCCATGGTAACGGTGCAGATGGGCCCCCATGCTCCCTATACGGTACCCTTCGACGCCATGAAGAAGATAGCTTCCTCCGCCAAGGATAAGGGTATGTCCGTACACCTTCACTATCTGGAGACGGAATGGGAGCTGGGATACCTAAAGGATGACTTTGGAACAGGTGCCATGGAATATCTGGAGAAAACCGGACTTTGCGACGTTTCTGGACTCATACTGGCTCACTGTGTCTGGTTTCCGGAGGACGAGCTCTCCGATCTGTCGAGGGTACCGGCCACGGTGGTACACAATCCCGGCAGCAATCTGAAGCTTGGCAGCGGAGTTGCTCCAGTCAGATCTATGCTCTCCAGCGGTGTTTCGGTGGCCTTGGGCACCGACGGAGCCGCCAGTAACAACCGTCTCGATATGTGGGGCGAGCTGAGAACCGCAGCGTTGCTCCATAAGGGGGTCTTGAGAGATCCGTCTATCGTAACCGCCAGGGAGATACTGGATGGTGCTACCTACAGGGGCTATCGGGCTCTGGGGTTCGAAAAAGCCGGTCTTATCAGAGAGGGCTGGAAAGCCGATCTGGTCCTGGTCGATCTGGACGGCCCCAACTACATAGGGGTGAACGAGGAGAACCTGGGGGTCTTCCTGGTATATGCCGGTTCCTCCTCAGACGTGGCAGGGACTATGGTGGACGGTAGCTGGATCTACATAGACGGGGAATTTCCCGGACAGGACGAGGAAGAAGTCCTCTCCCATGCCCGTAAGGCACGGGCTGAACTGATACGCCGTTAGGGGTGACCGATAATAATGGAATGGAAAAGCGGTAAGGAGATCCGTCGACTTTTCGTCGATTTCTGGGTTTCCAAAGGTGCCAAACACTACGAGAGCTTCTCCCTGGTTCCAGAGGATCCTACCCTGTTGTTCACCATAGCAGGTATGGTTCCCTTCAAGAAATATTATCTCGGCATAGCCGAGCCGGATGTGGACAGTGCGGTGACCTCTCAGAAGTGCGTCCGCACGAACGATATAGACAACGTGGGACGTACCGCCAGGCATCACACTTTTTTCGAGATGCTCGGCAACTTCAGCTGGGGAGGGTACTTCAAGAAAGAGTCCATAACCTGGGGGTGGGCGTTTCTCACCGATGTCATCGGCCTAGATCCCGACCGTATGTACGCCACCATATATAAGGACGACGAGGAGGCCTTCGACGTCTGGACAAAGGACGTCGGACTTCCCGACAGCCGTATACTTCGTTTCGGCGAGGACGAGAATTTCTGGTTCATGGGACCTCAGGGGCCCTGCGGCCCCGACTCGGAGATCCTATACGACCAGGGACCGGCATTTTCCTGCGGACCGGACTGCAAGCCCGGTTGCGAGTGCGACAGATATCTTGAGATATGGAACCACGTGTTCACCCAGTACGATCGTCAGGAGGACGGTTCTCTGCTTCCTCTGCCGAGGAAGAACATCGATACGGGAATGGGACTGGAGAGACTCACCTCCCTTGTCCAGGGGGTCGCCAACGATTTCGAGACCGATCTGTTCCGTCCCATAATGGACCATGTGTGCGATATGGCCGGTATAGGATATGGCGACGGTCCCCAGGGGGATATGGCGGCTAAGGTGATCTCGGACCACATAAGGGCTGTCTCCTTCATGATAGCCGACGGTATTCTTCCCTCGAACGACGGACAGGGCTACGTTCTGCGCCGTCTGCTCAGAAGGGCCGCCCGTTACGGCAGGTTGATAGGTCTCAAAAAGGCCTTTCTGACCGACCTCATACCGAACGTCATGGATATAATGGCCGATCCCTACAGGGAGCTTCTGGACAACCGTCTCACCATAGAGCAGGTGGTGGCGGTGGAGGAAAAACGTTTCGGTCGTACCCTGGAGCAGGGCAGCGATCTTCTCCATCAGGAGATATCCTCGGTGCTTGCCGGAGATGGAAGCATACTTTCCGGAGATGTAGCATTCGAGCTTTACGATACTTACGGTTATCCTCTGGAGTTGACCAGAGAGATCTGCGAGGAAAAGGGGATCTCCGTCGACGAGGACGGCTTCCGAAGGGAGATGGAGGTCCAAAGGGAGAGGGCTCGATCCTCCAGCAAGCAGGCCAACGCCGTGATGACTGGAGACCTCTACGCCGAGTTACTTTCTGAACATGGAGCCACTCCCTTCTTGGGGTACGATTCCATCGAGCTGGAGGCAGATCTGACAGTCCTGATGAAGGAAGGGAAGGTCGTCGACAGCGCCTCGACGGGAGACTCGGTTGAACTTCTGTTATCCCGAACTCCATTTTACGCCGAGAGAGGCGGTCAGGTGGGAGACCAGGGCTTCGTCAAGGGCGACGGTTTCGTCGTAGAGGTGGAGGACACAATTCACCCGGCGGGAGATCTCATAATTCATAGAGGAATGGTCACCAGCGGAACCGTAAAGTCCGGTTGTAAGGTTAGGGCAATGGTGGACAGGGATAGGCGGGAGGCCATAACCAAAAACCACACCGCCACTCATCTTCTTCATGAATCGTTGATAAGGGTTCTTGGCGGGCACGTCAGACAGAACGGTTCTCTGGTGTCCGATCGATTTCTACGTTTCGACTACACCCACTTTGAACCTCTGAGCTCCAGCGAGCAGGACGAGGTGGAGCTCATGGTGAACCAGGAGATACAGAACAACAAGTCCCTTAAGGTAGACGAGACCGATCTCGCAACTGCTAAGAACCTGGGGGCGAAGGCTCTTTTCGAGGAGAAATATGGGGACAAGGTAAGAGTGGTATCCATCTCGGAGTTTTCCTCCGAGCTCTGCGGAGGAGTCCACGTCTGTGCCACCGGAGAGATAGGTCTGTTCAAGATCATCAACGACGAAAGTATCGGATCGGGCATCAGGCGGATTACCGCCATGACCGGGATGAACGCCTTCAGAAATTACCAGAACATAACCGGAACCCTGAAAGAGCTTTCCTCGAATCTGGGGGTTCGACCAGCCAGGTTGATAGAGAAGATACAGTCCATGGACGAGGAAAACAGGGAGCTTCAGAAAAAGCTCCAGCGTTACACGATCCGTTCGGCTATGGACGATCTCAAGGAGAGCGTTGTCAAGACCGACATAGGCCATGGAGTATCCCTTTACGTGGCCTCTATAGAAGGAGTTACCCCCGATCAACTTCGGGAGGTCGGAGACAGCATAAAGGATAGGGATCCCGGGTCGGTGACCCTGTTGATGTCCAGCGACGGAGATCGTACCCAGATGGTCTGTATGGTCGGTAGCGGTGCCGTGGAGAAGGGGCTGCACGGAGGGAAGATAGTCAAGGAAGTTGCCGCATTGTTTGGTGGAAAAGGCGGCGGTAGGCCCACCATGGCCCAGGCTGGCGGTCCTAAAATCGACGATATGAAGGACATTCTCGATAAGGCAGTGGCCATAGTGAAAGGGTACGTAAAGTGACGAGAAGAATCGTGGCTTTGGATATGGGGACCGTCCGAATAGGGGTCGCCATGAGCGACCCCCTGGGATCTTTCGCCCAGGGGGTCGCGGTATGGGACGCCGAAGGAGACTGGCTCTCCGATTTGAGGGAGCTCGTCACCTGTCGGAACGTATCCACCGTGGTGGTAGGGCTTCCCATAAGAGAGAATGGAACTAAGGGGCCTTCCGCCGAGAACGTGGAGGCCAAGACCGAGGCGGTAAGAGAGGCCTTTCCCGATTTGGAGATAGTCATGTGGGACGAGAGATACACCTCCACCATAGCCAACAGGGTGTTGATCGAGGGAGACGTGTCCAGAAAAAAAAGAAAGGGTCAGGTGGACAAGGTAGCCGCGACGGTGATATTGCAGGGATATCTGGATTCCCTGAGGAGGTAATATGTTGAAAAGCTTCACCTTGCCGGACGGAGTAAAGATGACTCCCATGTTGGAGCAATTCGTCCGGTGGAAAAACGAGTACCCCGAAGCTCTTCTTTTCTTTCGTATGGGAGATTTCTACGAGCTTTTTTTCGACGACGCCAGAGTGGCCTCGGAGGTTCTCGATATAGCCTTGACCGCCAGGGACCAGGGCAAAAAGATCCCCATGGCCGGGATCCCTCACCATGCGTCGGAGAGCTATCTTGGAAAATTGATAAAAAAAGGCTATCACGTGGCCATCTGCGAACAGATGACCGAGCCGGATGGCCGTTCTCTGGTGGATCGTCAGGTTATAAGGCTGGTAACTCCCGGGACCTATCTCCCGGAAGAGACCGGAAACGACGGGCGGCTGGTCGCGGTTCGTAAGCTGGATCGGTACAGATGGGCGGTTGGATCGTTGGAACCGGGAACCGGTTTTTTGGAGGCTGGGGCGATGCCCTTGGACGAGGTGCGAGGTTTCCTGTCCGCCTACAGGGGATCGGAGATACTTCGCCCCAAGGGGAAGATCCCGGAGGAGATAGCTTTCCTTATCGAGAGTTCTCCTGTCGTCGAGCTGCCTGTAGAGGATTTCGATCCAGCCGGAGGGGCCAGATGGCTTCAACATAGATGGGACCTGGCCTCCCTCCAGGGTTTCGGTTTTCAGGACGGTGCTCCGGAAATAGGGGTGGCTGCCGCGCTGCTTCGTTATCTGGAGGAGACTCAGTTCGGAGCTGCCAGGCACGTCTCGGGAATAGCCCCGGTGCTTTCCTCCCGATATCTACATCTCGATGTGACCACTCAAAGAAACCTCGAGCTTTTCGACGGTGACGGACCGTCCCTCTACGACATACTGAACCGATGCAAGACGGCCTGCGGAAGAAGGCGTCTGAGAGAGTGGATAACGAGGCCCTTGATGGACCCAGGGGAAATATCCCGTCGTCTAGACGTTCAGGAAACCCTGCTTAATTCCTCGGATGGATTGAACGATCTGCAGGATGGACTCGGGCATTGCAAGGATATAGAGAGATCCCTGGCTAGGCTGCATATGAGATCGGGAAACCCCAGGGACCTGGCGGCTATTAGGGACACATTATCCGCTCTTCCCTCCATAGAGGTAGCCCTGAAAGATGTGGGCTTGTCCCATCTGCTTCCCTGTAGCGACGATTTTCGCGACATATCGGATCTTCTAGCCGGGGGAATTGAGGACAGTCCGTCCAGGGTTCTCGGAAACGGAAAAATAGTGAGAGACGGTTTCGACGATAAACTGGACGAATGGAGGGGCTTTGCCGAGAGAGGTCAGGAATGGCTGAACGATTTTACCCAGAGGGAGAGGGATCGGCTTTCCATCCCAAGGTTAAAGACGGGATATTCCAGGGTCTTCGGGTATTACTTGGAGATAGGGAAAGGCTCCATGAGGGACGACCTCGAGCTTCCCGAGGATTACAGGAGACGGCAGACCCTGGTTTCGGCTGAGCGTTACACCACTTCGGAGCTGCGCGATTTCGAGGAAAGAATGTCGAGATCGGAGGAGGAGGTTCGAAAGCGAGAGACCGAACTGTACGGTATGCTCTTGGAGAGAACTCTGGAGAAGACCGAAAAGCTTCAGTCTCTAGGCAGGGCGTTGGGAAATCTGGATGTCTTGGTCTCCCTGGCGGAGGTCTCCAGAGAGAGAGGATATATCAGACCTGAATTCAGCGATGGTGGAGATATTTCAATAAAAGGAGGCCGCCATCCCGTGGTCGAGGCCGTACAGAAAGAGATCCCCTTTGTCCCGAACGACGTGGACATGAAGATGGACGGAAACAGGTTGGCCATAGTTACCGGGCCCAATATGGCGGGCAAGTCTACCTATCTCAGGATGACCGCCCTTCTCGTCATAATGGCTCAGATGGGGACCTATATACCGGCGGAATCGGCAGAGCTGGGACTCTGCGACAGGGTTTTCACCAGGCTGGGAGCCAGAGATGAACTGGCCTTCGGGAACAGTACCTTCATGGTCGAGATGGTGGAGACCGCCAACATTCTGCACAACGTCACGGACAGAAGCTTGGTCATTTTAGACGAGGTGGGACGAGGTACGTCCACCTACGACGGTATGAGTATAGCCTGGGCCGTCCTGGAGTACCTTCAGGGCGCCTGTGGCCGCTGTCCCAAGGTCCTTTTCGCCACCCATTATCACGAACTTACCGCTCTGGAGGGTCGGATGCCCCACGTCTTCAACCTGAGGGTGGAGGTGGAGGAGCGTCCGGACGGGGTGACTTTTCTTCACAGGGTGGTTCCCGGTCCTGCCGATAGATCCTACGGAGTCGAGGTGGCTCGGTTGGCCGGATTGCCCCGGGTGGTTCTGTGTCGGGCTCAGGAGCTCTTGGAACGTTTCGAGAAAAGCTCGGACGATGGGGCGTCGGTTCCGGGACCCTCCGTTCAGATGGAATTTTTCGACCTGAAGGGAGACGCCATAATACAGGAATTAGCCTCTCTATCCCCGGACGATCTGACCCCTATTCAGGCTCTGGAGAAGGTCTACGAACTGCATGAGGAAGCCCGAAAGGCGGTGAAACCTTGACGATCCATAGATTGCCCCAAACAGTGGCTATGAGAATAGCGGCTGGAGAGGTCGTAGAAAGACCGATCTCCGTCGTCAAAGAACTGATGGAGAACAGTCTCGACGCGGGGTCCTCCAGGATCTCCGTATCTGTGATCCAAGGCGGTCGCCTTTCAATCGTGGTCGAGGACGATGGTTGCGGCATTCCCCGAGAGGACCTGCCCCTGGCGGTGGAAAGCCACGCCACCAGCAAGATATCCTCTATAGAGGACCTTGACGCCATTGCGACCTTGGGTTACAGAGGAGAGGCCCTGGCCAGCGTAGCGGCGGTGAGCCGCCTGGACATAAGGAGCCGGACGAATCAAGAGGATCGCGGTGCCTGGCTCAGGATGGAGGGCGGGTCCTCCCCCGAGGTGGACGAGCAGAACTGTCGTGTGGGTACCAGAGTACAGGTGGACGATCTGTTTTTCAATCTTCCGGCGAGGCGCAAGTTTCTTAAGAGCGCCAGAGCGGAGCTCCGAAGGATAACCAAGGTAGTTCAGGAGTTCAGCGTCGCCTATCCCTCGGTTGCCTTTATATTGAACAGCGACGGTAAAAAGATCTACGAGACACAGGGCGCCAGGGATAGGGTGGATGTCCTGAAGGGCCTTTGGGGGGACGAACCGGAGATACTGACCTCGTCGGGGGCTAGAGGTCCTTACTCGGTCATCCTGTGGTGGCAGAGGATCTCCAAGGTTTCCCGAGTTTCCGTCATGGCTTTCGTCAACGGCAGGAGGGTGGAGGACGGAACGATAAGGGCGGCGATTTCCTCCGGCGAAACCCATCCGGGAGGGAATTGGGTCGTATGGGTAGAGACCCCACCCGACGAGGTGGACGTGAACGTGCATCCGGCCAAGACGGAGGTCCTCTTCAGACATGGAGGCGATCTCTTCGCCGCAGTCAGGGACGGAGCGACCTCCATGAAAGGCCGGTCGTTGCCGGATTGGGAAAGCCGTCCGTTGCTGCGGACAGGATCTCCCGCCGGGACCTATGTTCCGAAATACGCTCCGAAAGGGGAATCTCTCTTCAGAGGGGTGGATCCTTTCCCTTCCCCCTCTGGATCCGGCGACGATACTCGCCCTAGGACCTTTAAATTTTCCTCTGCTCCTGCAGAGGAATCCTCACCCCTTCCGGTCAGGGAGCAGATTAGCGACCCTGTGGAGGTGGACGAGGGGCCTCATATCTCATATCTGGGACAACTGAATTCGGGATACCTCGTTTTCGACGACGGTGGTGATATGGTATTGATGGATCCCCATGCGGCACACGAGAGGATAAACTTCGAGAGGATAAAGAAGCGTTGTTCTTCCGGGTATGGAACTCAAAATTTGGCCACTCCCGTTCACCTGCCGCCTACGATGGCCTCCGAGGTCGATCACATGGAGGCAAGGCTGGCTTCAGTCGGTTTCGTTTTTTCCGTCGGCGATGGGGAAACCCTGCTGGAGGGAATTCCCGACGTTCCCGGTTGTTCTTCCGTCTCTCCCGTCGATATGCTCAGAACTACCGTTGCCGCTCTGTCGGAAAACACCGATACAGGCGAGATAATGTGGCTGAAGTGGGCTACCTTGGCGTGCAAGGCCTCGGTGAAACTTACCTGGAAGCTGTCTCGGGAGGAAGCCGTCGCTCTCTGGAGAGATCTCATCTGTTGCGAAACCCCGTCTGCCTGTCCTCACGGGAGGCCCGCTGTGTTGAGACTTTCCTCGGACAAGATGGCCTCCCATTTCGAGAGGAGTTGAATCTTTGGCTATACCGATATTGGCCGTCATAGGCCCTACCGCCGTGGGAAAGACCTCTTTGAGCCTGGATTTCGCCAAGGCACTGAACGGAGAGGTTATATCGGTGGACTCCAGGCAGGTCTATCGCTATATGGATGTAGGCACCGATAAAGTGGATCCTGCGACCAGGAGGGATATACTGCACCATCTAATAGACGTAGTCGATCCCGATGAGACCTTCAGCGCTGCGGATTTTGCCGAACAGGCCTCCGACGCTGTCGATAGAATAAGGGCGAGAGGGAGGGTCCCCATCCTGGTGGGAGGAACGCCGTTTTACTATAGGGCCATGTTGGACGAGGTCCTTACGATCGATGTTCCCTCCGATCCGGAGATTCGAAGGGAACTGGAAGCAGTAGGAGAAGAGGAGAACGGTCCTGCGAAGCTCCATTCCATGTTGGCGGAGGCGGACCCAGATAGCGCTTCTAGGCTTCACGTCAACGACACCGTGAGGGTTATAAGGGCCATCGAGATATTCAGGCTCTCGGGCAAGCCCTCTTCCTGGTGGCGCGATCGACCCAAGAAGGAGAGCTCCCGATTCGCCCCATTGTATTTCGGTCTTACCAGGCCAAGAGACGAGCTTCATCGAACTATAGCCAAGAGGGTTAAACAGCAGTTTCACGGTGGCTATCCCGAAGAAGTTCGCTGGCTTCTGGATAACGGCTTTTCTCCCGAACTCCCGTCCATGAAGGGTTTCGGCTACAGAGAGCTGGTACTCTACCATATGGGTAAAATGTCTTTGGAGGAGGGGATCGAGTCCGACACCGTGGCCACCAGGCGGTTTTCCAAGAGACAGATGACCTGGTTTAGAAAGTTTTCTCCTGCCATATGGTACGATCTCTCGGAAAAAGAGTATAATAAAGTGTTGTCGTCGATGATCGATAAAGCGGTGCACCATCTGAGAGCCGGGGGTGTCGTTCTGTGAAAGTTGTGGTGGCAGAGCCCACGGGGCTTTGTTTCGGAGTTAAGAGGGCCATCCGTACGATGGAGGAAGCCTTGGAGGAAAAGGGAAGGGTTTTCTGTATAGGCAGCCCTATTCATAATCCTCAGGAGGTCCAGCGATTGGTGGACAAGGGGTTGGTCGTAGTGGAAGATGACGATCGGATCCCTCCTGACGAGCCCGTTTTCGTGAGGGCTCACGGGATATCTCCGGACGTGCACCGGCGGCTTCAGGATAAAGGTGCCCGCATAATAGACGGAACATGCCCTTTCGTTAGGAAAGCTCAGGAGATGGCAGGCAGGCTGTCGAGAGAGGGATATTACCTCGTGGTCCTCGGCGATGAGAACCATCCGGAGATAAAGGGTATCCTCGGCTACGTGGAAGGACCTTATCTGGTGGTTTCCGGGAAAAAAGATCTCCGAGCTATTGATAAAATCGATAAAATTGGTATTATATCTCAGACGACCCAGCAGGAATCGACCCTCAAGGAGCTGGTATCCGAGGCGGTCGGGTCGGCCAGAGAGATAAAGGTCTCCAACACCATATGCAGAGCGACCGTGGAGCGTCAGGAGGCCGTTCGCCGTTTGGCCGATAAGGTCGACGGTATAGTGATAATAGGTGGCCATAACAGTGCCAATACGGGGAAACTTTTCCGCATTGCGCAGGAGTCCGGCACCCCTGCGCTCTGGGTTGAGCAAGCGGATCAGCTCGACGGGAGGTGGTTGTCGGGAAAGGGTACGATAGGTATCGCCGCCGGTGCAAGTACACCGGATTGGCTTATCAAACAATTACAACAAGCGATGCTTTAGCCATCGCAGGACGTCAGGGGGATGTCAAGATAATGAGTGAAGATATGCAGAACTACACAAACGAGGAAAACACGACCGAGACCATGGACGAGTCCGCACCTATGACAATGGAAGAGCTTCTCGAGAGCACCGGTGGGCTCGAGGAGATCCACAGAGGCAAGGTGGTTTCCGGCAAGGTAGTGGACCAGGTCGACGGTGGATGGCTCGTGGACGTGGGCTACAAGTGCGAGGGTTTCCTGCCTACCAGAGAGTGGAGCCATCATATATTGGTCGACGACAACGAGGAGCCCGAGCTTGGACAGGAGCTTCAGGTCCAGGTGGTCAACATCCGTCAGGGCGAGGAATCTCAGCTTATCGTCAGCCGTTGGCGCTGCGAGTTCGATCGCAGATGGCAGGAGCTGGAGGAGAAGATCTCCGGTCAGGAGACTTTTTCTGTCAGAGGACTTCGCAAGGTCAAGGGCGGACTTATGGTGGACTGTTGTTCACTGGAGGGATTCATCCCGATTTCCCATCTCGCCGAGGAGGGAAGAGGGGTAAACCCAGGCAAGTTCATCGACGAGGTCTTCGACGTAAAACTTCTCGAGAAGGATCGTCGCAAGCGTCGTCTCGTGTTGTCCCGTAGGACCATACTGGACGAAGAGCTCAAGGAACAGAGGGAAAACTTCTACAGAGACGTGACGGAGGGAACCGTTCTGGAAGGGACGGTCAGCAGCCTCACATCCTTCGGGGTTTTCGTTAACCTCGGTCCTATAGATGGTCTCGTCCATATCAGCGAGCTTTCCTGGCAGAGAAACGCCAAGCCCAAGGATATCGCCAAGAAGGGCGACACGGTCACGGTCAAGGTTATAGGCATAGATCAGGAGCACAACAGGATTTCTCTCAGCGTAAAGCAGACCCAGAGCGATCCGTGGGAGACCATCACCGAGAGGTGGAAGGACGGCGATACCGCTACCGGAACGGTCACGAATGTAACCGACTTCGGCGCCTTCGTGGAGGTCGAGCCTGGAATAGAGGGTCTTATCCACATAGGAGATCTGAGCTGGACCAGGATCAAACATCCTAAAGAGGTCATCAAGAAAGGCCAGGAGGTCGAGACCGTCGTCCTTAACGTGGATCCGGTCAAGAAGCGCCTCAGCCTCGGATACAAGCAGCTCAACGATCCGTGGGATGGCATAGAGGACAGATACTCCAGAGGACAGGATATTCCCGTCAAGGTCGTCCGCCTCGCCGATTTCGGAGCCTTCGTGGAGCTCGAGAAGGGCGTGGAGGGTCTGATCCACATATCCCAGCTCAGTACCAGAAGGGTGGAGAAGCCCGGGGACGTTCTATCCGAGGGGCAGGAGGTCACAGCACGTGTGATCGAGGTAAACCCCGACGATCGTAGAATTCGTCTCAGCATAAGCGCTCTCGAGGAGGGCGACAGGAGACAGAGGGCTCCTCAGGGCGGAGCTAGGAAGAAGAAATCCGACGGCAGCAACCGTCCGATGACCAACTTCCAGTCCGAGGAAGGTCCCATAACCCTGGGCGACGCCTTCGGCGAGGCTCTGGGTAACCTGTTCGACAAAGACTAGCCTAGACAGAGTACGTTGCCGCTTACGCCATCCTCCTGAAAAGGGGATGGCGTTTTAGCGTTAATCAGGAGGTTTTTATCTTGTCAGATAGGACTATAAGGATATATCCCGATCCGGTTCTCAGAGAGCCTACCAGGGAGATAGAACAATTCGACGATGACTTCAAATCTTTCCTCGAGGAAATGGAGTCTCTTATGTACGAGTACGACGGAGTGGGGTTGGCCGCCCCTCAGGTGGGGGAATCTCTCAAGGTGGCGGTTATAGCCTACGAGGGTAAGCTTCACGTCCTGATCAACCCCAGGATAGTCGATTACGACGGTCGACAGGTAGACCAGGAGGGCTGTCTCAGTTTTCCTGGGATCTTCGAGGATGTAGCCAGACCGGCTTCGGTAGTGGTGGAGGCCCAGGACGAAAACGGAGAACCCTATTCGGTCGAGGCGGAAGGCTTTCTCGCCAGAGCGATGTGTCATGAGATCGATCACCTGAACGGAAAACTTATGATAGATCATCTATCTCCCATGAAAAGGGAGATGGTCAAGAAGAAACTCCAAAAGAGAAAGAAGGAGGATCTATGAGCTGTTGGTTCATGGGAACAGGGAGGTTCGCCTCCCTCTGCCTGAGCCGCATCATGGACTTGAACCTCATTCCGGAATTGGTAGTGACCATGCCTCCCAGGAGAGGCGGTCGAAGAGGGTTGGCTGAAACCCCTACCCCTGTGGACGCTCTGGCTATGGAGCATAGCCTGAACGTCCATAGATCGATAGACGTAAACTCCGATCGAACTCTGCTGGATCGTATGGGGTCTAAGAGTCCCTCGGTTATATTCGTGATCGATTTTGGCCAGAAAGTCGGAGAGCCCTATCTCTCCACCCCGGAATACGGATGCCTGAACGTCCATCCTTCGGCTCTGCCTCTGTACAGAGGGGCCGCCCCGGTTCAGAGGGCTATAATGGACGGCGCCAAGAAGACCGGCGTGACCGTTTTTCGTCTGGTCGAAAAGATGGACGCAGGGCCGATCCTTATTTCCCGGTTTATCGATATAGATTCGGAAGAGACCGGCGGAGAGTTACTCTTTCGACTTGCATACATAGGTGGCGATCTTTTGAATAGAGGGGTACACTTGTTGAAAGAGAAGGGAATTTCCCTTCAGGATCAAGATCACCTTAAAGCTACCTATGCCCACAAGATAGACAAGGCCGAGGCTCTTCTCTCCTGGGAGATGTCGGCTGTTGCTTTTCACAACACCACCCGAGCCCTCAATCCCACCCCAGGAGCCTTCACGTTTTTCCGTGATAAAAGGCTGAAGATCTGGAGAACCGCTGTAACGGAGAAAGACCTAGACGACGTCGTCGGTGCGGTAAGAATAGACGAGGAAGGCTTTCCCGTAGTGCGTTGTTCTTCCGGTTCCGTAAAATTGATGGAAGTCCAGCCTGAGGGCAGGAGGTCCATCGACGGGAAGGATTGGTTCAAGGGCTCTCACCTTTCGGAAGGAGATCTTCTGCTATGACCCAGAGCCGAAACAGATTCGTAGATCTCATAAACAGACATTCCTGGCCCAAGGCGATCGCTGTGACCGGAGCTTTAGGTTCCGGCAAAACCGAATGGGTCCTTAATTTGGCGTTGGGGTTTAGCTCTGTCGGTGAGGACGTGACCATCGCGGACGTGGACATAATAAATCCCTATTTCTGCATCCGGCAGGTCAGTGAGACCTTGGAGGACAGTGGATTCAAGGTACTTACAGCTCCGGACAGTGCCAAATGGGCCGACATGCCCCTGGTGACGGCTCAGGTAGATTGGGCACTTTCCGAACCTAACGGCAGGTTGCTCATGGACGTAGGGGGAGATGCGGAAGGAGCGCTGGCGTTAAAGAAGTACAAGGATAGGATGGTGTCCGCTGGATATCTACTTATCCTCGTGGTAAACGCCTACCGTCCAATGACCTCGACGGTAGAGGGGATCTCCAAGATGAGAAAACGTATGGAGGAGATCGGCGAGCTTGAAGTAGGAGCGCTGATCTGTAACTCTCACCTCATGGCGGAGACTACCGTAGATGTCGTAGAAGAAGGCCTGCAACTGGTGGAGGCTGCCGGAAAAGAGATGGATCTTCCGGTCCTCTACACCGGAGTGCCACCTCAACTTGACGACGAGGCCTTGAGGAGATTAGCCGGCAGAGAGGCGTCCCCGTGGCCCGTTTCACGATATATGTTGCTTCCATGGGAAAAGGGTGCCATGTGGTCTACAGGGGTGCCCTCCAAAAACCAAGGAGCTCGAATCCTCCGTCAGGAGGCTGACAAGGGCTAAAGTAAAGTGCAGCAAAAAACGCGAGAGGGGTGTTGTTGCTCATGGCAAAAGGGCGAATAGAAGTCGCCGAAGAGTACTGCAAGAGCTGTGGCCTGTGCGTGGCCGCCTGCCCGGTCAAGGTGCTTCGTATCTCGGATCATCTTAACTCGAAGGGTCACCGTCCAGTGGAGCAGTACAAGGAAGGTTGTATCGGTTGCGGGATGTGTGCCATCTCCTGTCCCGATGCGGTCATCGAGGTTTACAAGGAAACGGAGTAGGGGGGATCGATATGGCTAAGGTACTAATGAAAGGAACCGAGGCGATAGCTGAGGCTGCCATCCAGGCCGGTTGCAGATATTTCTTCGGATATCCCATCACACCGCAGAACGAGATCCCCGAGTACATGTCCGCTCATCTTCCCGAGCACGGAGGGATCTATATTCAGGGAGAGAGCGAGGTCGCTTCGGTCAACATGATATTGGGTGCCGCTGCCACGGGATACCAGGTCATGACCACGTCCTCCAGCCCTGGAATATCGCTCATGTCCGAGGGGCTCAGCTATATCGCCGGATCGGAGCTTCCGGCTGTCGTGGTCAACGTCATGAGAGGAGGCCCCGGTCTCGGAGGTATCCTTCCTTCCCAGGCTGACTATCTTCAGGCTACCAAAGGCGGCGGAAACGGAGACTATCACCTGATGGTATTCGCTCCCAGCACCCTTCAGGAGACGGTGGAGGTCGTACAGTCCGCCTGGGACTATGCCTTCAAGTACAGAAATCCGGTCATGATTCTGGCCGACGGCTTCATGGGACAGATGATGGAGCCGGTGGAGATAACCCCTCACGAGACGGAGAGAGGGGACTGGAAAAGCTGGGGACTGGGAAACAAGGGAGCCAGAGAGGGCAAAAAGAGATCCCTTATCAAGAGCATGTACCTCACCGCCGAGCTTCTTGAGGCCCACAACAGTAAACTTCAGGAAAAATACGACAGGATGCAGAAAGAGGACGTCAAGTGGGAGGAGCTTCACGTAGAGGACGCCGAGTTGGTCATAGCCTCCTACGGAACTACCGCCCGTATCGCCAAGTCCGCTATCAGTCACCTGAGAGAGCAGGGATACAAGGTCGGAATGATCCGTCCCATAACTCTGTTCCCCTTCCCCTACGAGCCCTTCGAGAAGCTCACCGACAGGGTGAAGCATATCCTTGATCTCGAGATGAACATGGGGCAGATGATAGACGACGTCAAGATCGCTACGAAGAGCCGTTTCCCCGTCAGCTTCTACGGTCGTTGCGGTGGAGTAGCCCCCTCGGTCGAAGAGATCGAGAATCAGTGCAAGCAAATTCTGGGATAGGGGGTCCTAATAATGGCTGAAACCAAAGTTTATTCTCGTCCTGAGACCTGGACAAAAGGCATACACACCCATTATTGTCCCGGTTGCGGTCATGGAATAGCTCATAGGATGATCTGTGAGGTCATCGACGAGATGGGCATACAGGAAGAGACCGTCAGCATGTCCCCGGTGGGATGTGCTGCTATGATGTACGACTATATCGACATAGATTACGTCGAGGCGGCTCACGGCAGAGCTCCGGCAACCGCCACCGGTATCAAAAGGGTCCTTCCGGACAAGTTCGTCTTTACCTATCAGGGAGACGGAGACCTGGCCTCCATCGGCATGGCAGAGATCGTCCACGCCGCCAACAGGGGGGAGAAGTTCTGTACTTTCTTCATCAACAACGCCATATATGGCATGACCGGTGGACAGATGGCCCCTACTACCCTTATAGGTCAGAAGGCCACCACCTGTCCTCAGGGAAGGGATCCCGAGCTTGCCGGATTCCCCATGAGAATGTGCGAGATGCTTGCCACACTGGAGACCCCCGCCTATATAGAACGGGTCTCTTTGTCCAAGCCGAAGTATATAATGCAGGCAAAGAAGGCCTTCCAGAAAGCCTTCAACTACCAGAAGGAAGGCAGAGGGTTCTGCTTCATAGAGGTTCTCTCCACCTGTCCCACCAACTGGGGAATGAACCCGGTAGAGGCCTTCGAGTGGCAGATAGAGAAGATGATCCCCTACTATCCTCTGGGCGTCTTCAAGGATTTCGAGTAAGGGGGCCGGTGATATGTCCGATAAGTTCTACATGGATCTTCTAGCCGCCGGCTTCGGCGGACAGGGAATAATGATGTTGGGACAGTTGGTAGCATATTCGGGAATACACCAGGGGCGTCACGTGACCTGGATCCCCGCCTACGGTCCCGAGATGCGCGGAGGCACCGCGAACTGCTCCTGCGTTGTGAGCAGCGAGGAGATCGGATCTCCCGTCGTGGGATCCGCCGACGTCGTGGTTGTGATGAACCAGCCTTCGCTGGAGAAGTTCGCTCCCAGGGTCAAGCCCGGTGGATATCTTATCTACAACAGCGATCTCGTTGAGTATTCCTCTCCCAGGACGGACGTGACGGTCCTTCCCGTTCCGGCTCAGACGATGGCCCACGATCTCGGAAGCGACAGGGTCGCCAACATAATAATGCTCGGGGTTATCGTCAAGGCATCCGGCATGGTGTCAGAGAATGACGCCCTGGAGACCATAAAGGAAAAGCTGGGAGCCAAGAAGCCCAAGTTCCTTCCGATGAACCTCGAGGCCTTCGACAAGGGGATGTCCGTAGCCGAAGAGCTGATGAATAAATAGGCCATGGATCAAAGGGAGAGGCCGATAGCCTCCAGGTCGGTCTATGAAGGGGCTATACTGAACCTTCGTGTGGACGACGTGATCATGCCCAACGGGAGAGAGACCAAGAGAGAGGTCGTAGAACACTCTCCCGCGGTCGGAATCGTGGCCGTTCAGGACGGATGTCTGTTTTTGGTGGAACAGTTCAGATATGCGGTGAGAACCTCCCTCCTGGAGATCCCGGCAGGCATAGTCGAAAAGGGGGAATCCCCCGTTGAGACCGCTTGCAGGGAGATACAGGAGGAGATAGGCTATCGAGCCGACCGAATGGAGGAGATCGGGAGACTCTACACCTCCCCGGGGTTCAGCGAGGAAGAACTGATATTCTTCTGGGCCGATGGACTCTCCCCTTCCAAACTTCCCGCCGACGACGATGAGTCGATCGTGGTCCGCAAGGTGCCTATACCTGAGGTTTGGAATATGATCCGAGACGGGACGATCCGAGACGGCAAGACCGTTGCGATCCTTTCCCGACTGGCTTTAGAGGGGAAAATAGCATATCATTAAGGGAGGCCTTGTGCCTCCCTTTTCGTTATCCTTCGTCAGGAGCTGAGTCTATGACGTCTTTCTCTTCCATCCTAGGACAATTTTTAAGCTACCTCTCTCTGGAACTGGGGGAGAGCCAGAACACCTGCAAAGCTTACCGTGTCGATATAAGCCAATGGAGCGATTTCTGTTCCCGATCGGGCAGGGATTCCGTTGCCTCCGATTCGGACCTTTACGGAAAATACATTCACTATATGAGATCGATCGACCTTGCTCCGGCTACGATTCAGAGGAAGTGCGCCGCGGTCAGGACATGGATTAACTTCTTGGTCGTGGAGGGCTATGTCTCGGACGATGTCCCTATGCCGACCTTGCCGGATAGACCTAAAAGACTGCCTCAGCTTTTGACCGAAGGCGAGGTCTCCAGGCTTTTAGGGGCCTGTGACGGCGATCCAATGGGGTACCTGGACTTCAGGGATAGAGCCATATTGGAGACCCTTTACGGGTGTGGCCTGAGGGCCTCCGAGCTATGTTCTCTCAAGTTGAGGGATCTTCAATTCGAGAGGGCCAGTATGATAATATTTGGTAAGGGTAATAAAGAGAGAATGGTTCCCTTGGTGGGAAGCGCTAGACGGTGGATTGAGCGTTTTATAGACGAGGCTAGGCCGTCGGTGGTAAAAGAAGGTGTCGACCAGGTTTTTCTGTCCAGGAACGGACGTCCAATGAGGCGGGAATCGTTGTGGAAGATGATAAGAAAAAGAGGCTCCAGAGCAGGTATATCTCAGAGTCGTCTTCATCCTCACGTGATAAGACACACCGTGGCCAGCCATCTTCTTCGAAGAGGCATGGATCTTCGGACCTTGCAGGAGTTTCTGGGGCATGAGTCCATCGGCACTACGGAAAAGTATCTTCATTTCGATCAGGAACTACGGGATGTCTACGACCGTAGTCATCCTAGAGCATAGATATCCAGGAGGTAGATCGTATGATCAAAAAGATAGACGAGGCTTTGAGGACTATAAAGGACAGGGTCGGCTTTACCCCGGATATCGCGGTGGTACTGGGCTCCGGATTAGGAGCCCTGGCCGATGCCATAGAGAATCCCATAGTGATTCCCTACGAGGAGATCCCCCATTGGCCTATGTCGACTGCTCCAGGCCATGCCGGTAGGCTGGTGGCAGGGTCTTTCTGCGGTAAATCCGTCGTAGCCATGCAGGGAAGGCTGCATTTCTACGAGGGCTACCAGATGGATCAGGTGGTCTTCCCGGTAAGGGTGTTCGGAAGATGGGGAATACCCTATTTCGTGGCCTCCAACGCCAGCGGCGGGATAGGCTACGGTCTGGTGCCAGGGGATATGGTCTTGATACACGACCACATAAACCTCATGGGCACCAACCCTCTTATAGGTCCCAACCTCTCGGAGTTAGGAGAGAGGTTCCCCGATATGTCCTATGCCTACGACAGGGATCTTCTGGATATAGCCGAGGAAGTGTCGAGGGACAAGGGCATAACCACCAGGAGGGGAGTATACGTGGCTTTCACCGGGCCTTCCTACGAGACCCCGGCGGAGATACGCATGGCTCGTACCCTTGGGGCCGACGTGGTCGGTATGTCCACCGTGCCGGAGGTCATAGTGGCCAGACAGGCCGGTATGAAGGTCTTCGCCGTCTCCTGCGTGGCCAATTATGCGGCAGGTATGACCGCCTCTGCTCTTTCCGAGCAGGAGGTCCTCGACGAGATGGCCAAGGCAGCGGGAAAGCTTACCGCCCTTGTCGGCGGGGTAATAGAGAAGCTGGAAATGTAGTCATGTTCGACGTCTTGAGGTTCATAGAGACCAAAAGGGACCGAAGGAAACACGATAAAGGGGATATCGAGGCCTTCGTGACCGATGCTCTGACCGGACAGGTGAGGGAATATCACGTCGCTGCCTGGCTGATGGCGGTCTACCTTAACGGGATGGAGGAGGACGAGCTCCTGAGCTTTACCTCCGCTCTCGCCGAATCGGGGAAGAGGGTTTCCTTCCCTAAAGGGTTGAACTGCATCGATAAGCACAGTACCGGCGGTGTGGGAGACAAGACATCCATGGTTCTGGTCCCCTTGGTGGCCTCCTGCGGCGTCCCGGTGGCCAAGCTCTCGGGGAGAGGGCTTGGCTTTACCGGAGGTACTGTCGACAAGCTCGAATCGATCCCTGGGTTCAGCGTCGATATGTCTCTGGCAGATTTTAGCGATCAGGTTGAGAGGATCGGCTGTGCCATCGCCGGTCATTCTCACGATCTGGCGCCGGCGGAGGCTCTTTTCTACGAGCTCAGAGACGTGACCTCCACCGTTCAATCCGTCCCTCTCATCTGTTCGAGCATCGTGAGCAAGAAGATCGCCGGGGGAGCCTCCGGCTTCGTCTTCGACGTAAAATACGGTTCCGGGGCGTTGATGGAGAGTCTTCAGGACGCGGAGATCCTGGCGAAATCCCTGGTGGACGTATCGGATAAGCTGGGTTTCCCAAGCTCTGCCCTCATAACCTCTATGGAACAGCCACTAGGAAGATGGGTAGGAAACTCTATGGAGGTTTTCGAATCCATAGAGGTTCTGAGAGGCGGTGGACCTGAGGATACGGTGGATCTGTGTCTGGATCTTGCAGGAGAGATGATCTTTCAGGGAGGCCGGGCCGATTCTCCCGACTCCGGGCGGGCTATGGCCCGTGATGCCCTCGATTCTGGAGCGGGACTGAGGAAATTTGTCGATCTCGTCAAAGAACAGGGTGGAACGGAGGAGGTTATCTCCCATCCTGAAAGATACCTCAGACACGGTTCGATGGTGTACGAGGTTAAAGCCGAGATACCTGGCTTCATCCACTCGGTGGATACCAAATCCGTCGGAGAGGCGGTCCGCAGGATAGGCGGTGGACGAATGAACAGGGAAGACCAGGTGGATCCCGGCGCTGCAATAGAGATAATGGCCGGTATCGGAGATTCCGTTACGGTAGGCCAGCCTTTGATGAGGCTTTACTGTAACGATAGATCCCTGGCCGATTCAGGTGTCCCCTATGTGACGGAAGCTTTTTCCATTCGGGAGGAACTTCCCGAGGTGCCTAAGTTGGTTCAGGAGAGGATAGGAAGGTAGATGGCCCTTATCCTTCGGTTGTTGCGGCTTCTGCTTCCCCTGTTTTTGTTTTATCTGATAGGCAAGATATTGAGGAGTTTCATCGCCGTTTATATGTATCAGAGAAGCCGGGGAGGCGGTGGTTCCAGCGGATCCGGTTATGGAAATCCAGGCGGGGAGAGATCTGGAAGCGGAGGTTTCTCCTACGATGGCCGTTCGACGATCGATCCCTATATCGTACTGGGTTGTTCCAGATCCAGTTCTACCGATGAGATAAAGAAAAAGTATAGGGAGCTTATAGCCAAGTATCATCCAGATAGATTCGTGGGGATGAGTCTGGACGACGATTTCGTGAAATTGGCTTCGAAGAAATTTCAGGATATACAGGCCGCCTACGACTCCATAAGAAAAGAGAGGGGTTTCTGACGACGGCTTTCCTCGGGGTTTTCAAATCGATCCTTATGGGGTACAATACATCACGTTTCGTCGGAAGCGAATGTGTCCTGGTGGGCGCCCCGGGCTTCAAACCCGCGCGGGAGGCGGTATAGGCCGTCTCCGGTGAGTTCGATTCTCACACGCTTCCGCCAAAATTAAGACAAAAAAGCCGCCTGGAAGGGCGGCTTTTTTTATGGTCTCATATATGTTATAGTTTCAACAGCCATTCTCGGGGCGGGGTGAAATTCCCCACCGGCGGTGATCCGGATTTTTCCGGTAAGCCCGCGAGCGCTCAATGCGTTGATCTGGTGAGACTCCAGAGCCGACGGTCACAGTCCGGAAGAGAGAGGATGCCGCATCTCAAATGGACATTCCCCTCCTTTATAATTCCAGTTCCCGAGCCATGGTATCTCTATTCTCTCGGGAGGTCTCTTCAAATGGAACTAACGTATACGCCCAAATGCATCTGCCCAGTGGAACAGGCCCTTTCATCCCTCAGAAGAGGAGATGGGGTTCTTGTCGTCGACGACAGGGACAGAGAGAACGAGGCGGATTTGATTTTTTCCGCCCGATCTCTCACCGAACCACAGATGACCAGACTTATCCGGGATTGCAGTGGCATAGTGTGTCTCTGCATGACCGAGGAGAAAGCCAGAAGCCTGGATCTTCCTCCGATGGTATCGAAGAATACCAGCCGTTACGGAACGGCTTTCACCGTCTCTATAGAGGCGGCGGAGGGCGTTACCACCGGCGTGTCCGCCTCGGACAGACTGACCACCGTCGAGACAGCGTCGGCGGAGGGAGCGGTTCCTTCAGATATACATCGCCCCGGCCATGTCTTTCCTTTAGTATCCCGCCCAGGAGGTCTCCTGGAGCGACGGGGACATACGGAGGCCACGGTCGACCTCATGAAATTGGCGGGGTTGGAACCCGTCGGGGTCCTGTGCGAGCTTATGGACCCCGACGGATCGGGAGAGATGGCCAAGGGCGAGGCAGTAGAGGAACACGGAGCAGCCAATGGTTATCCCATACTGTCCGTAGAGGAGATTGTCTCCTTCCTCGGAGAGAGGGGCTAGTCTATATTTACCGCCAGCTCTCCGTCTTCAACGGAGACGGCGACCTCCATCGCGTCCCTCCGGTCGGCGATAATAGCCCTGGCTATCTTGCTCTCCAGGACGTGGCTTATGAATCTCTTCAGAGGTCTGGCGCCGTAGACCGGATCGTATCCGTCGGCTCCGATCTTTCTCATCGCCTCGTCGGTTACCTTCAGGATAACGTTTCTGTCCTTCAGGCGGGAGCGCAGGTCCTCGAGGAGCAGCTCCACTATGAGGACTATCTGTTCCTGGTTCAGAGGAGTGAACAGGACGATGTCGTCGACCCTGTTCAAGAACTCCGGGCGGAAATGTCCTCTGAGCTCTCCCATGACCGAGTTCTTTACGTCCTGAGGAATCTCCCCGGATGGCATGATTCCCTGAAGCAACCTGGCGGAGCCTATATTGCTGGTCATTATTATCACGGTGTTCTTGAAGTCGACCGTTCTGCCGTGGCTGTCGGTTATCCTGCCGTCGTCCAGTATCTGCAGGAGGACGTTGAATACGTCCCTGTGGGCCTTCTCTATTTCGTCGAAGAGGACCACGCTGTAGGGCTTTCTGCGGACCGCTTCGGTGAGCTGACCTCCGTCTTCGTAACCCACGTATCCCGGAGGAGAGCCTATGAGACGAGCTACCGAGTGCTGTTCCATGTACTCGCTCATGTCGATCCTTACGATGTTCTCCTCCGTGTCGAAGAGGGATTCGGCCAGGGCTTTGGCCAGCTCGGTTTTGCCGACTCCTGTAGGTCCGAGGAATATGAAGGAACCTATGGGACGGCGTGGGTCTTTTATGCCGGATCTGGCTCTCATTACGGCGTTGACTACCAGGTCCACCGCCTCGTCCTGGCCTATGACCCTGCGGTGTAGGATCTCGTCCAGTCGGAGAAGTTTTTCCCTCTCTCCCTCGACCAGTCGTGAGACGGGGATACCGGTCCACTTACTGACGATCTCGGAGACCTCCTCCTCGGTGACCTCTTCCCTGAGGAGCCTGGTCCCTCCGGATTCCTCCATGGCCCTCTCCCTTTCGGCCAGTTCCTTACGGAGTTCAGGAAGCCTTCCGTGTTTGAGCTCGGCGGCCCGGTTCAGGTCGTAGTTTCTCTCGGCTTCCTCGATCTCTCGGCCGATTCGGTCTATCTCCTCTCGAACGGAACGGACCGACTGGATTCGTTCCTTTTCCGCCTCGTAGCGGGATCTGAGGGAGGCGGCCTCCTCTCGGAGGTCCTGGAGCTCCCTTTGGAGTTCCTTGAGCCTCTCTGCGCTGGCCTGGTCGTCCTCCTTCTTTAGGGCGGCCTCCTCGATCTCCAGTCTCATGACCTTTCTGGAGACCCCGTCCAGCTCGGAGGGCATGGAGTCTATCTCGGTTCGGAGCATGGCACAGGACTCGTCTATGAGGTCTATGGCCTTGTCGGGAAGAAAACGGTCGGTTATATAGCGGTCCGACAGCACTACCGACGCTACCACGGCGCTGTCCGTTATCCTTACGCCGTGATGTACCTGAAAGCGTTCTCTGAGGCCTCTGAGTATGGATATGGCGTCCTCGACAGACGGAGGATTCACCATGACGGGCTGGAAACGCCTCTCCAGGGCGGCGTCTTTCTCTATGTAACGCCTGTATTCGTCCAGAGTGGTGGCTCCTATACAGTGGAGCTCCCCTCTGGCTAGCATGGGCTTGAGCATGTTGCCGGCGTCCATGGATCCCTCGGTCTTGCCGGCTCCGACTATGGTGTGGAGCTCGTCTATGAAGAGCAGAATCCGGCCGTCGCTTTCTCTGACCTCGTTAAGGACCGCTTTCAATCGTTCCTCGAACTCGCCTCGATACTTTGCTCCGGCGACCAGGGAACCCATGTCCAGCGCGAAGACCCCGTGTCCCTTGACGCTGTCAGGAACATCTCCGTTCAGTATTCTCTGGGCCAGGCCTTCCACTATCGCCGTCTTGCCCACGCCTGGCTCGCCTATGAGGACGGGGTTGTTCTTTGTCTTTCTAGACAGAATACGGATGACCCTCAGGATCTCCTCGTCTCGCCCTATGACGGGATCGAGTTTACCGTTTTTGGCCTGTTCGACCAGGTCTACTCCGTATTTCTTCAGTGCCTCGTAGGTGGTCTCGGGGGTGGCGCTCTGCACCCTCTGATTTCCTCGAAGGGAGGTGAGTGCCTTTAGGAAACGATCTCTGTCGACGCCGCAGGAACGGAGCAGTTCCGCCACCGGGTCTGGGGCTCCGTTCACCATGGCACCGAATATGTGCTCCACCGATACGTATTCGTCCTTGAGCTCCTTCGCCCTTTCCTGGGCGGACAGCAGCATTCTCGACAGCCTCTGGGAGACGTAGATCTTCTCTGGATCGTAGCCGCCTCCGCTTATCCGGGGCTTCTTTGACAGAGCGTCTCGTAGAGATGTCCTCACCGGCTCGATCGGGACGTCCATCCTGTCGAACAGGGATGGGACCAGGCCGTCCTCCTGAGAGAGCAACGCCGACAGGAGGTGCTCGACGTCGACCTCCTGGTGTCCTTCTCTTATGGAGATGTCCTTGGCGGCCGAGAGGGCCTCTTGGGATTTTAAAGTCATTTTCTGTAGGTCCATGGGGTAAGCCTCCTCTTGTTTGACCTTTCTTGACGCATAATACAAGGTCAGTCTTGGTCAGTCAAGGGGGTAAAAAAAAAGCGGCCGAAGCCGCTTTTAGATCGTTATTAGGTCTATATCTTTTTCTTCCACTTGGTTCCCTGTGGGGTGTCCTCGAGTATGACTCCCTTGGCCGCCAGTTGATCTCTTATGGCGTCGGACGTGGCGAAGTCCTTGGCGGATCGGGCTTCCTCTCTCTTTCGGATCAGGGACTCGATCTCCTCCGAGTCGTCGTCTTGGCCGTCCGAATCCAGGTCTATAAGGCCCATTATTGAGTCGACGTCCCGGAAGAAGTCCTCTATAGCCTTTATCCCCTCCGAGGACAGAGAGTCGTTGCCCTTGAGGTGGCCGTTCACTGTGGAGACTGCTTCGAATATATGTCCTATGGCACCGGCGGTGTTGAAGTCGTCGTCCATGGCCGCCACGAAATCGTCCCTGTGCCGCTTTATGGACTCGACTATGTCGTCCTGTTCCTGAGAATGAGGACGGTTGTCGACGGCGTAACGGAAGTCGCTCCAGCAGTTGTGGAGCCTTTCCAGGGCGGCGGTGGCCTGCTGGAGGCCCTCGGGACCGAAGTTGACCGGCGACCTATAGTGGGCGCTGAGCATGAACATCCTTATGGCAAGAGGGGAGTAGTGTTTTCTGGCCTCCCTGGCGGTCATGAAGTTGCCCAGAGACTTGGACATCTTTTCCTTGTCTATGAGGATATATTCGTTGTGGAGCCAGTAGCGTACGAAGATCTCCTCCGTGGCGGCCTCCGCCTGGGCTATCTCGTTTTCGTGGTGGGGAAAGGTCAGGTCCGTCCCTCCCGAGTGGATGTCCAGGGTGTTGCCCAGGTATTTCATGGCCATGGCGCTGCACTCGATATGCCAGCCCGGTCGTCCCTTGCCCCAGGGGCTGTCCCAGGCCGGTTCTCCCGGCTTCTGGGCCTTCCAGAGGACGAAGTCGAGGGGGTTTCTCTTGGAGCTGTTTACCTCTATCCTGGACCCGGACTGGAGTTCTTCGATGTTCTGTCGGGAGAGTTTGCCGTATTCCGGGAAGGAGGATACGTCGAAATAGACGACCCCGTCGACCTCGTAGGCGTGTCCCGATCCCTCCAGCCGTTTTACCAGGTCGATAATTTCCTCGATGTGTTCAGTGGCCCTGGGGTAGTGGGTGGCCCTCTTTATGCCAAGAGCGTCGGCGTCCTCGAAGTAATCCGCGATGGTCTTCTCCGCCAGCTCCTGGACCGTTATTCCCATCTCGTTGGCGCGGTTTATCATCTTGTCGTCAACGTCGGTAAAGTTCTGGACGAAGGTTACCCTGTAGCCCGAGAATTCCATGTAACGTCTAAGGACATCGAAGACGATGAAGGGTCTGGCGTTGCCTATATGAAAGTAGTCGTAAACCGTCGGGCCGCAGCTGTAAAAGCCGACCTCGCCGTCCTTTAGGGGAACGAAGGGCTCTTTTTTTCTGGTTAGATCGTTGTACAGTACAAGACTCATGACGTGAAACCTCCATCTTTTCGTTTGGGTGGAACTGGATTTCCAGATACATACTGATTATACTGTTCCTCTAATATTTTGCCACTTTTTCACCTATGTTCGGAGGTAGCCATGACGGATCGACTGGAACGTCTCAAAAAATTGGTACGAACCTTTCCCAACAGGCCGGGGGTCTATCTCATGCACGACTCCGACGGAGAGATTATATATGTGGGCAAGGCTAAATCGCTTAAGAAGAGGGTCTCGTCCTACTTCCGCCATGCTTCCGGCTACGCTTCTCCCAGGCTCAGAAAACTGGTGGCCTCCATAGAGGATATCTCCACCATAAGGACCGAGACCGAGGCTGAGGCACTGATAGTGGAGTCCCGTCTGATAAAGAAAATAATGCCCTTTTTCAACGTAGATCTCAAGATGAACGAACGGTATCCATACGTACACGTCACAGACGACGATTTCCCCAGGCTGGAGGTAACTCTCCGTAAGGGCGAGGGGCTCCATATAGGCCCCTATGTAAGCGCCGGAGAGCTTCGAAGAGTGCTGAGGCTGATCGAGAGGTATTTCCCCCTCAGGACCTGCAGACACGATTTTTCCAAGGTTCATCTGACTCGCCCCTGCCTGAGGCACTCTCTGGGAAAGTGTTTAGCTCCCTGCGTGGGCTTCTGTTCCAAAGGAGAATACGGCGACGTCCTAGACGACGTGGTACTGTTGCTTCGTGGACAGACTCTGGAGGTGACCGATAGGCTCAGAAAGAGGATGGACAGGAGGGCCAGAGAGATGAGGTTCGAGGAGGCGGCGAGGCTCAGGGATACCCTGAGGGCCCTGTGGCGTTTCTCCAGACAGAAGGTGTCGGCCACCCTGTCCGCCGATCTGGACGAGGATACCTGGCAGGTACTTTGCGATCTTCAGGGAATCGTCGGTTTGCCCACCGTCCCATGGCGTATCGACGGTTTCGACATATCCCATTCGTCGGGACACGAGACCTACGGGGTGGTAGTGGTCTTCGAACAGGGGCTCCCCAATCCATCCCTCTACAGACGCTTCGGCATAAGGGAGGTCCAGGGCATAGACGATTTCAGGTCAATGAAGGAGACCGTGACCAGGAGATACAGAAAATGTCTCGAGGGAGAGGCGCCTCTTCCTCAGCTCATACTGATAGACGGAGGTCCCGAACAGCTTCGCTTCGCCTACGAGGCCCTGTCGGAGCTGGGGCTTTCGATTCCGGTGATATCTCTAGCGAAGAGGGAGGAGCTCGTCTTTACCCTGGATTCGGAGGAGCCTATCGAACTGGAGAGAAACGACCCTGTCTTGAGGTTGCTCCAGAGGGTGAGGGACGAGTCCCATCGCTACGCCATAACGACCCACAGAGGGAAGAGACAGGAAAGGCTGAGACGCTCCGCCCTAGAGGAGATTCCCGGAATAGGTAAGCGTAGGGCAGCCGCCCTTCTTGCTCGATTCGGAAGCGTCCAGCAGATTGCCAGGCTCGGAGAATCCGCTCTTATGGAGGTCCCCGGAATAGGGGAATCCCACGCCAGGAATATATTGAGACATCTCGGAGGTCTCGACGATGAAAAGCAGGGTTGAAGACGTCACCTATATGAGGAGAGCCCTCAGCTTGGCCATGAGAGGGACCGGCTACACGTCCCCTAACCCCATGGTCGGATGCGTCATAGCGAGGGACGGCGAGATACTGGGGGAAGGGTACCACCGTCGTTGCGGAGCCCTTCACGCGGAGAGGGAGGCGTTGATGTCCGCAGCTGAAGGGGTAGCGGGGGCCACTGCCTACGTGACGCTTGAGCCCTGTTCCCATCACGGCAAGACTCCACCCTGTGCTCCCGCCCTGGTGGAGGCCGGCATAGCGAGGTGTGTCGTGGCGACGGTAGACCCGGACCCCAGGGTTTCTGGGCGGGGTATCGAGATACTTCGTTCCGCCGGGGTGGATGTGTCCGTCGGAGTTTTGGAGGAAGAGTGTCGATGGCTCAACAGAGGGTTTATCAAAGGAGCCCTCGCCGGTTTGCCCTGGGTGACGGTAAAGGCCGCCATCAGTCTGGACGGCGATATGTCCCTCCCGGACGGGAAAAGCAAGTGGATAACCAACGGCACCTCCAGGGTAAAGGCTCATCTGCTCAGGTCCGAATCGGATGCGGTCATGGTCGGCAGGGGCACGGTAACCGCGGACGACCCCGCCTTGACAGTGAGGGATGCTCCAGGAAGGTCGCCTATTCCCGTCGTGATCGGAGGGGTCGATGAAAATCGGCGTGTCTTTCTGGACGATAGATGTATAATCTATACAAAACGATTCGCAGGGCTAAAGGGAGAGAGAGTGATCCCAGAAAAGAACGGACAGGTCGATCTGGAGACGGTCCTGAGAGATCTCTACGGATCTGGAGTCAGGAGACTACTGGTGGAGGGCGGAGGGCGTATCATATCGTCCCTTCTGAATGACGGTCTCGTCGATGAGGTCTCCTTGTTCGTCGCCCCCAAGATTATGGGGCAGGGGCAGACGATGACGCCCGGCATGATTTTGTCCTCGATGGAGGAGTCGATGAATTTATCTCTGATCTCGTGCAGAGGTCAGGATGGAGATCTATGGCTGGAGGGGGTTTTCCCTTGTTCACGGGACTTATTGAAACGGTAGGAACGGTTCGTTCCATCGGGAGGAGAGACGGGGTCTTCGTGATCTCAGTCGACGCCGGTTCCATGGCGGATACGCTCTTTCGAGGAGAGTCCATCGCGGTCTCCGGTGCCTGTCTGACCGTAAGGTCGTCCGGAGGGGGGCGATTCGAGGCAGACGTGACCGAGGAGACCATGAAGAGAACTCGATTTCTCTCTCTCAGGCCCGGAGACAGGGTGAACCTGGAGAGGGCTCTCAGGCTGGACAGCGGTCTGGACGGGCATATAGTGACGGGGCATGTGGATGGAACGGCGATATTGAGGTCTTTCGTCCGTTCTGGCGGTTCGTCCGAGATGATCTTCGAGATTCCGTCGGAACTGGAGAGATACGTCGTCCACAAGGGGTCCATCGCATTGGACGGCATCAGCCTGACGATAGCGTCTTTGGACGGTCCTCTGGTCTCCGTGGCGGTGATACCGACCACCCTGAGCGATACCAATCTGTCCAACCTATCTATAGGGGGCGTTGTTAACCTGGAGGTCGACGTGTTAGGACGTTACGTCGAGCGCCTTCTGGGTTTGAAGGTAGAGGAGAGCTCCCCCCGTGGGGGGGGATTGAGCATTGAACGACTTGACGAAATCGGATGGTGACGGCTGTGAGTTCGAATAAAGACATTTTCGCTTCCATCGAGGAAGCCATAGAGGATATATCTAAAGGTAGGATGGTCGTCGTCGTGGACGACGAGGACAGGGAAAACGAGGGCGATCTAGTGATGGCAGCCGAATGTGCCACCGCCGAGTCGGTAAACTTCATGATCCGCTACGCCAGAGGTCTGGTCTGCGTACCAATAACGGAAGAGCAGGCCTCCCAGGTCGGTCTGGAGCCGATGGTGAGGGATGGAAGCGACCGTCACGGTACGGCTTTCACCGTCAGCGTGGATCTTCGAGAAGGAACGACCACCGGCATATCGGCGGAGGAAAGGGCCATGACGGCCAGGGCCTTGGCCAATCCCGAGACAGTGCCTTCCGATCTGATGAGACCGGGGCATATATTCCCTCTCGTAGGAAGAAACGGGGGGGTACTTAAAAGGTCGGGACACACCGAAGCGGCGGTGGACCTGGCGAGGTTGGCCGGAATGAGTCCCGCCGGGATGATATGCGAGATCATAAAAGACGACGGATCCATGGCAAGGCTGACCGACCTCGGTGAATTTTGCCGCGAACACGGTCTCAAGCTGATCTCGATAAGGGATCTCATAAGATACAGGACAGAGAGGACCGTTTTGGTGGAGAAGGTAGCAGAGATAGTCCTTCCCACCGAGTACGGCGATTTCAAGGCCCATGCCTACAGGAGTCTTTTAGAGGACGTGCCGGACAAGCTTCACATAGCCTTGGTGAAGGGCGATCTCGCTGGAGAAGATCCCGTTCTGGTAAGGGTCCACTCCGAGTGCATGACGGGAGACGTCTTCGGATCCCTACGATGCGACTGCGGTCCTCAGCTTCACGCCGCCCTTCGTGCGGTGGAAAAGGAAGGCAGAGGGGTTGTGCTGTATATGCGTCAGGAAGGCAGGGGGATCGGCTTATTGGAAAAGCTGAAGGCCTACCGTCTCCAGGAGGAGGGGATGGATACGGTGGACGCCAACGTCGCCCTTGGTCATAAACCGGATCTCCGGGATTACGGACTGGGCGCCCAGATACTTAAGGACCTCGGGCTTTCCAGTATCAGGCTTATGACCAACAATCCCCTCAAGGTCGTGGGGTTGGAGGGATACGGTCTGACCATAGAGGAACGGGTTCCGGTGATAATAGAGCCGAACGAACATAACCGCAGATATCTGGCTACCAAGGAAGCCCGCATGGGGCACGTCCTTCACCTTAAGGATATTTTGAACTGAGAGGAGCTGCGTCATGAAGATATATCAGGGAAAACTCGTGGCCGAAGGCGGACGTTACGCCGTCATCGTATCGCGATTCAACGAACTAATATCGTCCAAGTTACTGGAAGGGACTAAGGATGCCCTTTTTCGCCACGGGGTCAAGGTCAACGACGTGGAGGTGTTCTGGGTTCCCGGAGCCTGGGAGATCCCTCTTGTCGCCAAGGAACTGGCTCTGTTGGGCAAGTTCGATGCCGTCATAGCTTTGGGGGCGGTCATAAGGGGTGACACCCCCCATTTCGAATACGTGTCCTCGGAGGTCTCCAAGGGGCTGGCCAATATAGGGTTGGATCAGAGGACTCCGATCAGTTTCGGCGTCCTGACCTGCGACAATCTGGAGCAGGCGCTTCTAAGGGCCGGAAGCAAGGCCGGCAACAAAGGGGCTGAGGCGGCGATCGCGGCTTTGGAGATGGTGAATCTACTCAAGGAGATAAGGATAACCCGGGAGGGATAAGAGATATGCTCGATATAAAATACGTCAGAGATCACATGGACGAGGTCAGAGAGTTTCTGAAAGCCCGTAATCACGATTTCAACCCCGATTCGATTTTGGAGCTCGACGCCAGAAGAAGAGAGCTCATATCCGAGGTGGAGGAGCTGAAGGCGGAGAGAAACGCCGGGTCGAAGAAGGTCGGAGCGGCCAAAGCTAAAGGCGAGGATCCAACGGCTATCATGGAGAGGATGAAGGCCATAGGGGAGGAGATCAAGGCTCTGGACCAAAAGGTGGCCGAGGTCGACGCCGGTTTGGACGATCTCATGCTTCAGGTTCCCAACAGGCCCCACGATTCGGTGCCGATAGGAGTGGACGAGGACGATAACGTGGAGATCAGGAAATGGGGAGAGCCCCGCGAATTCGACTTCGAGCCTCTTCCACATTGGGATCTCGGTGAAAATCTGGGGATACTGGATTTTAAGCGAGGGGTCAATTTGGCCCAGAGTCGTTTTACCGTCATGGCCGGGCCCGGTGCGAGGTTGGAGAGGGCTCTTCTGAACTTTATGCTCGATCTTCACGTGGACCGTCACGGGTATAAGGAGATAAACCCTCCCTTTATGGTTAACTCTGCTGCCATGACCGGAACAGGTCAGTTGCCGAAGTTCGCCGACGATCTCTATCGGATCGCCGACGACGACCTATGGCTGATCCCGACAGCGGAGGTTCCTCTGACCAATCTTCACGGCGGAGAGATCATGGAGGAGTCGGATCTGCCCCTTTACTACACCGCGTACACCCCCTGTTTCAGAAAAGAGGCGGGAAGCCACGGCAGAGACGTTAGAGGGATAATGAGACAGCACCAGTTCGAAAAAGTGGAGATGGTGAAGCTCTCCACCCCGGAGAACAGCTACGAAGAGTTGGAGAAACTGACCTCCAACGCTGAAGAGGTCCTTCAGCTGTTGAAGCTGCCTTACAGGGTCATCACCCTCTGTACCGGAGATATGGGGTTCGGGGCTTCCAAGACCTACGACATCGAGGTATGGTTGCCCTCTCAGGGACGCTACAGGGAGATCAGCTCCTGCAGTAACTGCGAGGATTTTCAGGCTCGCCGAATGAACACCAGATACAGACCCTCCGAAGGAGGAAAACCGAGATTCGTCCATACCTTGAACGGATCGGGAATCGCTATAGGCCGGGCTCTTATAGCGGTAATGGAAAACTATCAGCGTACCGACGGATCCATAGAGATCCCGGAAGTCCTTGTCCAATATATGGGCGGGCTTAAAGAAATTACTAATAGATGATCTTATAGGAAAAACGCCGGCTTCTGGCCGGCGTTTTTCCTGGAAAATAGCTGGGTCCGCTGGTACAATAGAAACGATGTTATATAGAGCGGTACTCCAAAGGGAGTATCCTTGAAGGGAGCCTTTTTTCGTCGTGATACATTATCTTTCCTCCTCGACTGCTTTTGTCCTATCCTCCCTGGTGCTCGTGTCGTTCATGTTGCAGAGACTCTACCGGAGGACTTTATCGAAAGAACGTTATTTTTATATGAGAGATCTGACTCTGGTGGGAGTCTGGATGCTGTTTGCCCTTTGGACCGGAGACAGCGAAATTCGTGCCGTCGTAGGTATGGCGTTGTTGGGTTCTATAGTCGGAATGGTGCAGCACACTTCTCCGAACAAGAAACTCTCTTGGCTTTTCGTAGTGGTCGGCTTTTTTTTCGCCCTGGTAGGTCCTAGAATCTCATTCGTAGGCATGCCGGGAGGGCAATATCTTTATCTTTCCTCTTATTCCTCGATTCTGATGACAGCCCTTTGGGTGACGGTTTTCCCTCTTTTGTTTCAGAGATTGGATGCTATCCCTGGGTTGGCCGGACACCTTCTCGGGGTAAGTTTCTCCTTGACCTTGCTGATATCCTCGATTTCGGGGCAACAGGTAGGAGACGCTTTTCTCATGTCTATTGCGGGGGTCTCTTTCGTCGCGGTCTTCTGGAGTAGACTGGGCCATAACTATCGCCAACTTGGGAAGCCTCTTTCCTCGTTTTGGGGTATGTTGGTGGCGGGGGCCTCTCTGGTCGGGGTGACCAAGGGTGTGACCTTCACCACGTTGATGGTGATACCGATGGGGCTCTACGCTCTTCCGATGATGGAGCTATCCCTGTATTTGGTCAGCCATGCCGTCCCTCTGGGTAAATGGGGCAACGTGTCCATCTATCACAGGATGATGGACAGAGGGGTGGATCATCCCGGTGCGGTCAAGTTCGTCACGTTCCTCTGTCTTTTGATCGGTACGGTAGTATCCTTCGTGCAGATAGGCATAAACGATACCACCAGGCCGGCCTTTTTATCCCTTTTGGCTGTGTCTATAGCAGTAGTGGTCTCCTGCCTCAAAGGTTCGCAAGGCAGGGCTAGAACCGGTCTTTGGGGAATCCGGGTCGATGGAATGTCAATGAATTACGCTCTTTCCAAAGTAAGGGGAAGGTTCTTGTCCGGGGCTCCGTCTGCCATGATAGTGACGGCTAACGCTCTGTCTTTTTATAGGGCTAAAAAAGACCCTCTGTACAGGGAAATTGCGGATTCAGCCTGGCTTACCCTGCCTGACGGTGCCGGATTGGTCTGGGCTCTTAAGTTCTTGGGCGTTCCGGTGGTCGAGCGGGTGGCCGGCATCGATTTTATGCATGGATTATGCCGTCTTGCCGCAGTGGAGAGATGGCCTATCTATCTGCTGGGAAGTAAGCCCGATGTCGTATCCTCTGCCGCCGTCGAGCTGGAGCGACTTTATCCCGGTTTAAAAGTCGTAGGCTATCGTGACGGTTATTTCGACGATTTGGAGGATCAAGATATCCTGCAGGGCATTCGGAGTTCGGGGGCTAAGCTCCTCTTTACTGCCTTGGGTGTACCTAAACAGGAGGCCTGGTTGAACCGTTATCTTCCCGAGATGGACGGTGTCGTCGGTGTCGGAGTCGGAGGAAGTTTCGACGTGATATCCGGAAGGCTTAGAAGGGCTCCTCTTTTGTGGCAAAAATGTGGTCTGGAATGGCTGTATAGACTTATTCAGGAACCCTGGCGTTTGCGCCAGGATGTCGATTTGGTGTTGTTCGTATTCTCCGTTCTATTGGAGAAGATAGGGTTCTCCGGCTGGAGGGGAAAAGATGAAAACCATCGTAGCTGAAGACATTATGAGCCGAGATCTCACGGCGGTGATGTCTCAAGACCGCGTTTTCGACGCCATCCACGTCCTGTACTCTCATGGGTTGTCCGGTCTTCCCGTTATAGACGACGATTGGAGGTTGGTCGGATATCTGTCCGAGTCGGATATTCTGAAGCCAACCATTCCGACCTACCTCGAGATATTGGCTCAAAGTACGTTTTTTGGAAACGAGGAGAACCTGCTTTTTCAGCGTTTTGGCGCCATGAAGAACGATCTGGTTAAGGATTTTATGCAGAAAGACCCCGTTTTCGTCTCTCCCGATACGAGCATAATGACCGTTGCGGATATGATGCTCAGAAAGAAATTCAAACGTCTTCCCGTTACCGAGGAAGGCAAGTTGATAGGGATAATCGATAGAGGTGCTTTTTGCGAGTTTCTGATGGAAGGCGGTATAGAGGGTGTCTCGCCGGAAATATAACCCCGTCGACTCCCTCTCTTCGGCTCCATGGTCCGTCGAAAACGATCGACTTGAGCAAAGCAGGATGGAGTTGGCGACTGAACTGGCCCAAAAGGAGAAAGAGATAGAGAGCGAACTGGACAAGGCCAAGTCTAGGTTGAAGGAGATGTCGGAGCGAACCATAGAGTTGTTAGGGGAGGAGTTCGCTGCCATGGAGGCCGATGTCTTGGATGAGGAAAGACGGGGCCGGGCCGAAAACTTCGAAGTCCTTGAGAGATTGAGGCAAGATCTCTCCCTTTGCAGGGTGGAGGATATCGTGGATAAGGCCTTTTCCCTGATCGCTTTTCCCGAAAAGGAGGATTGCTCTTGATCCGTAAGATGATCCGAGTCGCCATATGGGGGTTGACCTCAAGGCAGAGAGAGATCGTCTCTTTTCTTCACGATCAGGGAGTTTTGCACGTGGAGCATGGAGAGGCCGCCAGGATAACCGATGAGGAAGCCGACTCTCTGCGTCTCCTCCGGAGTAAATTATTGGGTATGATCGAATCCCTTGAATGGGATAGTTGGAAAGAAATAAGGGACGAGGATCTAGACGACCTCGGCCGGAATTTGACCTTGCCTTTTTCTCAGATGATAGAGGAAACGAACGAAAGTCTGGACCATTTCAAAAAGGAGTTATCCAGCCTTCTGGAACAGAGGGAGGAAGCTCGACGTCTTGGGAATAAACTTAAGGGAGCCAGCCATATATCTGTGCATTTCAGATCCTTCGTGCAGTCAGAAAACGAGGAGAACAGAGATGTGTCGATATGGTGGCTTCGAAAGGAGCAGGTTCCTGAGATCCTATCAGAGATACAATCCCTCCTCATATCCGACCATAGTGGAAGGGGCCCTGTCCCCGAGCTGCATCATCATGTCTTTCATATAAGAGAAAAAGAGAGCCTTTTGGCCGTGGGGGTCCCTCTGGAGTATAGGGGGCCGGTCAATCTATTCCTGGAATCGGAGGGCTTCGTTTCCTGGACCCCTACGGGATGTGAGCCCGGTATGGGGTTGCTCCGATGTATGGAGTACATGGACGAAAAGTTGAACGAGAGTCCAAAGGCCTGCGATCATATAGAGGAAACTCTCTCCGGTGTTAGGGTTCAGTGGGGAAGTCGTCTAGGAGCTTTGTTCATATTGATAGACGAGAGACTCGAGCAGCTAGTCGTCGAACAAAGGGGAAAGGATATGGGAGAGGCCTTCATGTTGGAGGGCTGGCTTCCCGAGGACGAGCGAGATCCCCTATGTGAAAAGCTGAAAAAAGTCTTCGGTGATGACGTCATGGTTCGTTGGCGATATCCTACCTCCGATGAATGGCAGGTGGTACCCACTGCTATATCGAATCCAACCTTGTTCAAGCCTTTCGAGATATTTTTGAAGCTGGTCTCACCTCCGAGCTATAGAGGTACCGATCCTACTGTGATGATAGGAATATTCTTCCCCTTCTTTGCAGGATGTATCATAGGGGATGCCGGTTATGGGGTTGTTTTAGCGTCTTTGGCCTGGTGGCTCAGAAAGAGGACAAACCATCCTATGGTAGCCGACGGGGCATTCGTTTTGCTGACTATGGCCTTTTGGAGCGTTATCTGGGGTGTCATCTACGGAGAATATTTTGGAGACGTAGCTCACCGTATTTTCGGTATAGAGCCCTTGGTAGTAGAGAGGTCTCATGCGGTTGTTCCCGTTCTGGCTTTCACAGTGGCCTTGGGGCTGGCCCATATATTGTTGGGATTGGCGTTGGGCGTGATAGAGGGGATCAAGAACAGATCTCACCACCTGTGGATGGAGCGTGGAGGGAATATAGTGATAATTCTCTCCATGATCGGGGCTTTATGTGCCACTAAAGGGGTTATACCACAGAGTTTCTTCTCCGTCTCTATGATAGTCTTGGCGATCGGCCTGATATTGTTGATAGCTGGAGGCGGAGTTGGAGGGCTTGTCGAATCTATGAGCTCTTTCGGCAGCATCCTCAGCTATGTGAGGATAGGTGCGATCGGTCTTTCCTCGGCCATATTGGCCATGGTTGCGTCCAAGTTCGTCGATGTGTTGGGTGTTTCCTTTTTAGGGATTTTTATCGCTTTAGCGATACATCTGTTAAATTTCGTTTTGGCGACGGCCGAGTCGGGGCTGCATTCCGCCAGACTACACTACGTAGAGTTTATGGGCACCTTTTACAGTGGCGGGGACACCGAATATCGTCCTTTCGCAAAGAAAAGAAGGAGGAGTTTCAATTGGAAAAAGCGATGATTGCCCTGGCTGCTGCTCTGGCGGTTGGACTGCCTGCACTTGCTACCGCGATTGCTCAGGCTAAAATAGGAAGTGCCGCTGCCAGCACTATAGCGGAAAAGCCGGAGACCGCGGGGACGATGATAATTTTGGAGGCGATTCCCGAAACGATGGTTATATTGGGATTCGTCGTGGCTATAATGCTCATCCTTCAATTTGCGTGATGACCGTCTCCGATAGATCCGATCTGGAGGATTTTCTCTCTTCTATCCGTAAAGAAGGGGAGGAACGCCTGGAGAAAAGGAGATCGGAGATAGAGGATCGCATCGCCGATATGATAGCTCTTCGCAGGCAAGAGGTCGAATCCCTGATGAAGGATATGAGGGAGGAGCAGCGAAGAAAGATCGATGGCATGAGGCGAGAATCCAGGCTGAAGCTAAGGGGAGAGATGCAGAGAGCCGTCGAGGATATCCAGAGAGAGCTTGCGGAAAAGGTAAGAATAGCTCTTGAGAAACGACTGGATTCATTGACGGTATCCGAGGGTGACTATCTAGCCTCGGTGGAAGCTTTGACCGATGAGGCTTTGTCCGTTTTGGGAGAGGACGCCTCTTTCTCGGTATCTCCCTCTTTGGTGGATTGCCTTTCCCGCGACGGTCGCGTTCCGTCACCTCTCGACGAGGACGATTGGGGTGGCTGTGTGGCAGTCGACACAGAAGGAGGGGCCGTAGTTGACAACACCTTCAGATCCAGGCTCGATAAGGTCTTCCAAAGGGCAATCGGAGAGTTGGCTGTCCGGTTTGATGAGGTCATGGAAAGACACCCTGACGTTCGGGGACGACTACGGCTATCTTAACGCGAGGCTTGGAGGAGAATGGGGGTATTTCTACCCTTATTCCTTTTTTTACGGTATGGCGGACAAAAATTTGGAAGAGCTGGAACAGATCTTCCTTTCGAGCCCTTATTCATCCCACTATCGTAAGGAGTTAGCCACCTCGGAGACGTCGGTTTTAGAGCGCATAAAGAGATCTATGGCGGCAGGATCGGCGGAGAAATTTCGTAAGATGAAAAACTGGTCTCCCGAAGAGGGGAAGATCTTGATGCCGATAATATCCATAAGGGCCGATATATACAACGGCAGAGCTCTGATAAGAAAGTATCACAGCGATAGAGCTCCTGTTACAGCGCCTAAATGGCATGATTACGGTTTTCTAGGCGGAGATTTTTTTGACGAGATATGGAGAGAGGGGAATCACGTAGCGGAGGCTATCGAGCTGTGTTACCGTCTAGGTTCTCCTGCGGCCTTAGCCTTGTCCGAGGCATTGGACGTGCTCCAATCGTCGGGAAACCTCGCTATGGCGGAGAGAAATTATCTAAAGGGATTGCTCTCCATATGTTACGGATCCCTCAAAAGAAAAAACGATAATTACGCTTTGGTCGAAGATTACCTTGGTCGGACGGTGGATCTTTGGAATCTCCTCATATGGTTCAGGAGAAACAGCGGAGATTCGGCTTTCCCTGTAGAGTATCTCGACGGTGGAGCTTTTTTCCCCGTGAATCGTCTCGAGGAAAGCAAGACTATAAAATCCCTGTTGCGGCACACCCCTTGGATGGAGGCTTCCATCTCGGAGGAAGACAGACATTCCGAGGTCGGGCGAATCTTACAGGATAAATTCTTCAGGTGGCAGATATCCCAGAGAAGAAAGAGTTTTATGGGTATCGGAGTTGCCATGGCCTATATGGCTCGCCAGATAGTGGAGTGGCGAAACATGGAACTGTTGGCCGTGGGCTTGGCCGCAGAGCTTTCGCCGGAGAGGATTCGTACCCTCCTGTGGAAAATTTAGAGGAGGCCTGCCGATGGAGGATCCGCAGCGAACTGTAGTGTTGGGACGCAGGCTCTTCATTGACCTATGGAGTCTTTTAGGGTTGGAGCCGGTATCATGCGAGACCCCGGAGATGCTAAGAGACTGTCTGCCAAGGATGTTGGACAGAGACGACGTAGTCTGTATCGTCGTCGAGGAAAGCTGGTTCGACAGAGTTCCCGTTGCCCTTAAGACGAGACTTGAGCGGATGGAAAAACCCCTTTGGGTCACCTTACCTACGTTGAATATAGAGGAGCACATGGAATGAGAAGAGAATCCACTATATGGGGTATAGCCGGACCGGTCATAAGGGCTGGCGTCGATTTTCCTGTATCGATGTACGAGGTCGTTCATGTCGGCCGTCAACGTCTATTGGGAGAGGTCGTTAGGATACAAAAGGGCACGGTTGACATTCAGGTCTATGAAAATGCCGACGGGATCGCTGTGGGCGATCCTCTTTTTTTCTCTGGCAATCTTCTTTCGGTAGAGCTGGCTCCTGGACTTCTGGGTTCGGTTTTCGACGGTATCGGCCGCCCTCTGAAGGTGCTGGGTAAAGAAGGCCCCTTTTTGGAGAGAGGAAGATCTATTCCGACGGTCGACAGGTCGAAACTCTGGCATTTTGTCCCCCTCCTCAAGGTCGGAGACAGAGTGAACCCGGGGGATGTCGTCGGGACGGTGAAGGAGTGCGATGCCGTCGAACATCGCATAATGGCTCCCCCCGATTTCCGATCCTCCGAGATACTTTCGATCTTAGCGGAAGGCGATTATACCGTAAATACAGTCATTGCGACCTGTGACGGAGGAGATATATCCATGTTCCAGAGATGGGACGTGAGAAGATCTCGACCTGTAGGGAAGCGTCTGAACCTGGATAGGCCACTGATAACCGGTCAAAGAGTTTTGGATACCCTGTTTCCCCTCGCTCTAGGCGGGGCCGCTGTCTTGCCCGGTGGATTCGGAACGGGAAAAACGGTTACCCAGCAGTCGATAGCGAAGTGGTGTAACGCCGACGTAATAATATACATAGGATGCGGCGAGAGAGGCAACGAGATGACGGAGGTCCTTGAGGAATTTCCGGAGCTAAAGGATCCCTATAGGGATGCTCCCCTTATGGATAGGATGATCTTGATCGCCAATACCTCCAATATGCCAGTTGCGGCCAGGGAGGCCAGCGTCTATCTCGGTATAACCATGGCCGAGTACTACAGGGATATGGGGTTGAACGTGGCTATAATGGCCGATTCCACCTCGCGTTGGGCCGAGGCCCTCAGGGAGATCGGAGGTCGACTGGAAGAGATGCCCGGAGAGGAAGGATATCCCGCCTATCTGGGAACCCGGCTGGCCGAATATTACGAGAGGTCCGGTCGATCGGTGCTTCTGGGATCTCCTGAGAGAGAGGGGTCCATAACGGTTATCAACGCTGTCTCTCCCGCAGGCGGAGACTTCTCCGAGCCGGTCACCCAGGCCAGTTTGAGGCTTTCGGGAGTGTTCTGGGCCTTGGATAAGGCCCTGGCCCAGCAGAGGCATTTCCCCTCTATTCAATGGAATCAAAGCTATAGTCTTTACGAGCAGGAGATGGAGCGGTTCTATCGGGAAGAGGTCTCCGATCTGTGGGACGATCTAAAAGCCTTTCTTAGAGGGCGTCTCGCCCTGGAAAGAGAGCTCAGAAATCTGGTCCAGTTGGTCGGCAGAGATGGGCTTTCCGATAAGGATAAATGGATTCTGTCGTTCGTGGACATATTGAAATCGGTCTACCTCCAACAAAATGCGTTTGACGATGTCGATGCCAGTTCATCCTTGAAAAAGCAGTTTTCCCTTTTATCCAATCTGAAAAGATTGGACGATGTGGTGGTTGGTGCCCTGTCCTCGGGAGCCAGGCTCGAGACTATATCCGATTTCCCCATGGTCAGGGACCTTCTCGACCTTAGAGGACAGAATGAGGCATCGATGGACCGAAACTTTTCGTCCTGGATCTCCAAGTTGGAGGAAAAGCTCAAGGCTTCCGTCGTGGAGGTAGAAGATGAAACTCTATAGAGAAGGTTACAGAGATATAGCGGGTATAGCGGGCCCCCTACTTTTCGTCAGAGGCGTAAAAAAAGGAGGGTACGGCGAGCTCGTGACCGTAGAAGACGGAAAACGGACCAGAAAAGGCCAGATACTTCAAGTAGAGGGAGATCTTTGCGTCATACAGCTTTTCGACGGAGCCATGGGCCTATCCACCGGAGATACGACGGTATGGATGGACAGGGACGTCGTCAAGGTCCCGGTCGGGATGAATCTCATAGGGAAGATTCTGAACGGCAGAGGTCTGGACGAACGAGGCGAGGAGATACTTTTCTGTGAGGATCGAATACCGGTTTCCGGACTTCCTATAAATCCAGCCAGAAGACGTAGCCCGAGATCGTTTATTCAAACCGGAATATCGACGATAGATGTGATGAACACCTTGGTCAAAGGGCAAAAATTGCCAATCTTCGCCGGATCGGGGCTTCCGGCAAACGAGGTAACCACTCAGATAGTCCGTCAGGCCAAGGTAAGGGAGAATAGTCAGTTTCTGGTGGTTTTCGCCGCCATGGGGATAACGAAAAGGGAGTCTCAGTATTTCATCGAAAGCTTCAAGAAGACCGGAGCGATAGAGAAAGGGGTCTTTTTTTTAAACCTGGCCAGCGATTCCGCGGCGGAAAGGCTTCTGACTCCTAGGATGGCCCTCACTGTGGCCGAGTATTTCGCCTTTCAAAAGGGCTACGATGTGTTGGTCGTAATGACCGATATGCTCCATTACTGTAACGCTTTGAGGGAGATAAGCGCCGCTCGCGAGGAGGTCCCGGGCAGGAGAGGGTATCCCGGATATATGTACTCCGATCTAGCCGATCTATATGAAAGAGCCGGTTCGATAGATGGTTCCGCCGGAAGTATAACCCAGATACCGATAATAACCATGCCGGACGACGACATGACCCATCCGGTTATCGATCTGTCGGGATATATAACAGAGGGGCAGATAGTTCTGGGAAGGGACCTTCACGACAAGGGCATCTTTCCTCCTATAGACGTTTTACCCAGTCTCAGCCGTCTTATGAATAAGGGAATAGGCAAGGATCAGACGGTGGATTATCACAGGGCCATGGCGGATCAACTTTACTCTGCCTACGCCAAGGCCAGGGAGCTCATCAAGCTGAGGCTCATAGTCGGAGACGACGGTCTGACCGAGATAGAACACAGATACATCGCCTTTGGAAAGTCCTTTGAGGCGAATTTTATCGACCAAAGAGGCGGAGATCGTAACCTGGAGGATTCCTTAGAGGAGGCTTGGAGAGCTCTTCGGACCCTCCCGGATCAGGAGCTTTTTAAACTACCCCAGGAGATGGTCTCTCGGAGGGAGCGTTAGGATGAGCCAGTCCTCCGCTACAAGAGACCGACTTCTAGAGGTGTCGATCAGGATAAAAGATATAGCTTTTGGAAAAGGGCTTCTGGAGAAAAAGAGAGATGCCTTTATCCGTGCTATGGAAGGGGAAAAGAAGCTCTTCTACGAACTTCAGGACAAGTATAGAAAACTGTGCAGCAGTATAGCTGCGATATACGGTCTGATCAGGGTCTATGAAGGTTCTCACACCATAGATCTTCTGAGACTTCAACATCCTCTGCTCAACCTGAGACTTTTCAGAGAGTCCCTTATGGGGTGTCGATATACCAGGTTCGAATCCGAGCCCTCGGAAATCGAGCATCGGTTTAGATTAGACATGGATCCGGCTTTATCGTCGTTGTACATAGAGGAACTTCTGTTTCTACTGGAGCAGGCCGAATCGATGTTGTGGCGTTATATAACGTTGAGAAGCAAGATACAGGCATTCGAGAGAGAGCTGAGAAAGACCAATCTGAAGATAAATACGTTGGAACACTCGCTTTTGCCGTCTCTCTCGGAAGAGAAAAAAAAGATTTTAGAGGTATTATCCGAGAGAGAGAGGCAGGAAAGATACACCATTAAAAAACTGACCGGAAAGAAGAAACGTAAATGAAGTTATCTGTTTTAGCAGTAGGTAAGCCCAAGGACAAGTCTATCCTCAAGGGGATTGATTCTTATATAAAGAGAACCACACCCTATTTGCCTATATCCTTGGATTATCTTCCGGATGGCAGAGGTCTTTCTCCAGAAAAATCTACGGAAAGGGAGAGTAGGGCCATTCTCAGGTATCTTACACCTCGAGATCACGTGGTCCTTTTGGACGAGAGGGGCTCGACCATGACCAGTCGAACCTTTTCGTCCTATTTGTTTTCCAGGTTGAAATCGGCTCAAGGAAGGTTGGTCTTCATAATAGGAGGTCCTTTCGGTTTCGATGAAGACGTTCGTAAAAGAAGCGATGAGATGTTATCATTGTCTCAGATGACCTTGACCCATGAAATGTGCTTGTTGTTTTTTTCTGAACAGATATATAGAGCTTTAATGATATCTAGGAACACGTCGTATCATCACGATTGATCTGTGGAGGGATTTATATGAAAATGAACAACATCATGAAACAAGCTCAAAAGATGCAGGCCCAGATGGAGAGGGTCCAGGCTTCGTTGGCAGACGACCGCGTCGAGGGAAATTCCGGCGGAGGAATGGTCACCGCTACCGCTAACGGTCACGGTGAGATTCTTTCTCTTAAGATAACTCCTGAGGTGGTAGATCCCGAGGATATCGAGATGCTGGAGGATCTGGTGCTAGCAGCGGTGAACGATGCGGCCAGAAAGGGACAGGAATTAGCGAAGAAAAAGATGGGACAGATAACCGGTGGTCTGGGAGGTGCCCTAGGAGGGCTAGGACTCTAATGGCTCTTCCCGGACCTTTTGAACGGTTGATAGGTCTTTTAAAGAGGCTTCCCGGAGTCGGAGAGAAGAGCGCCAGAAGGATGGCGTTCTTCGTTTTTCAGGCCCCGGAGGGATACTCTATAGAGTTGGCCGACGCTCTCCTGTCTTTGAAAAAAAGTCTATCGGTATGCGAAATATGTGGTAATTTAACGGATAGACAGCCCTGTAATATATGCTCCGATCCCTTAAGAGATCGTTCTATTTTATGTGTCGTGGAAGGTATAGAAGATCTCCTCAGTATCGAACAGGCCGGGGTATACGATGGACTTTACTATGTCCTTGGAGGCACGGTGTCGCCTCTGGATGGAGAGGATCTTCCGGAAGGGAGTCTCGATAGATTGATAAACATGATAGAGAGGGAGAAGATTTCCGAGGTTATAATAGCCACAAATCCTCGGGTGGAAGGGGACATGACCTACCACTCCGTTCTTTCCGCCCTTAAGGGGATGCCGGATCTCAAAAAAAGCAGGCTTTCTTATGGGCTTCCGGTCGGAGGAAGCATAGAATTCGCCGATAGGGTGACTCTCCATGCCGCTATGGATACCAGAATTTTTGTGTCTGGAGAAGATTGATTTTAATGAATAATTAGGCATGATATTCAGGAAGGGGTGATTTTATGACGGAAGGACTCATAAAGATAATGAAATTCATCTGCAGGGTTCTGTTGGCTCTGCTGGGAGGAATGGCAGGTTATCAACTGGCCTTCGCGATAGTTCCACATCTATCCGAGTGGATTGGGACCGATCGTTTTTTGAGTAAATTTGCTCTCAGTGGTATCTGCGTCTTTATATGTGGTTCAATCGGCTTTTTAATAGCTCCGTTTTTTCTTCGCATACTCGGTCTTATAGGAACTCTCTTTGAAAAACATTTGCAAAGCACGAAGTGGCAGGATATATCGGCTGCTACGACAGGGCTGTTCGTCGGACTTCTGTTGGCGAACCTGGTGGCCATGCCTTTTTCCGATCTTCCTGTAGGACCTTATGTCGCGGTATTTCTCAACATAGTGATAGGTTACGTTTTGGCCAGGTTGTTCGTCAAAAGACAGAACGACATCAGGGGGGTACTGGCTCCCTTCGTGGGGCTTAAACAAAAAATAGCCTCTTTCAAAGGCAAGGGCAACGAGGTAGTTATAGAGGATATGGAAGGCAATGCCGCCATGTCCATGGCTATTCCGGGGAAGATTCTGGATACGAGCGTGATAATAGACGGTCGAATATTGGATATAGCTAAGACCGGTTTTCTAGAGGGAGCCATCATACTTCCCCGCTTTATACTGACCGAGCTTCAATCCGTAGCGGATTCCAAGGATCCCAATAAAAGATCCCGAGGTCGGAGAGGTCTCGACGTCGTCAAGGCCTTGCAAAAGATCTCGTTTTTGGAGATCGTCATAACCGAGGTCGGATTGAAGGATCTAGACGCCGATTCGGTGGACAGTGGTTTGATCGTCTTTGCCCAAAAGATAGGCGGAAAGATCCTCACTACAGATTACAACCTGAACAAGGTGGCTCAGATTAGGGATATCGTGGTTCTCAACGTAAACGATCTGGCCAACTCACTGAAACCCTCGCTTTTGCCGGGAGAATCGGTGGTCGTCGACGTCATAAGGGAAGGTAAAGAGCCGCAACAAGGGGTAGGCTATCTCGATAATGGGACCATGTTGGTCGTGGAGGACGGAGAGAACTACATCGGTCGCAGGGTAGAGGTCGTCGTGACGTCTATGCTTCAAACTTCCGCCGGTAGGATGGTTTTCGGAAGGATAAGAAGAGAGGTTCGCGAGTGAGCGAGTGGTCCTTTATGATAATGGCTGCCGGTAGCGGCAGTCGTCTTGGCGGAACGCCTAAACAGTTCAGATTTCTTGGAGGTCGCCCCATGTGGGAATGGTCCTTCGATTTGGCTCTTAGTCTGGGGATAGAGGAGATAGTTCTCGTCCTGCCGGAGGATTGGGACGAGAGATTGTATCCGGTGAGGACGAGAGAGGGATTGTCGATCGTAAGGGGTGGCTGTACCAGATCCCTTTCCGTGAGGAACGGAATCGCCTCGGTCCGGTCGAATAAGGTGTTGATCCACGATGGGGCCAGACCCTTTGCGAAGAGCTCCATGTGTGAAAAGATCATGTCCGCTGTGTCGAAAAACACAGGGGCTATCCCTTTGTTGCCGGTAAAGGACGCTTTAAAGAGGGTTTCCGTCGACGATGTCGTGAAGGCCATGGATCGTTCAGGTATCAGAATAACCCAAACCCCTCAGGGTTTTCCCAGGGAGGGCCTTTTGAAAGCATTGTCCCTCTCGTCGGAAGAGGTCAGAGATGAAGCCGAACCGTGGATTTCTAACGGTGGCGTCATCGTTCCTGTCGAGGGCGACGAGATGAATTTCAAGGTCACTACTGAGGGGGATTGGGAGATGGCCACCTATTTAGCCGGTAGGAATTCGGCCGGAGAGATAAGAACCGGCATAGGTTTCGACGTCCATCCGTTGGTGCCGGGGCGTTCTCTTGTCCTAGGCGGTGTGGAGGTTCCCTCTCCTATGGGGTTGGAGGGACATTCCGATGCCGACCTGATATGCCACGGTATTTCGGACGCAATCCTGGGAGCGGCGGGGTTGCCCGATATCGGCCGTGTTTTCCCCGCCTGCGATAATTCCTATAGAGATGCTGATAGCTATGAACTTCTACGAGAGGTAGTCTCCAAGGTGGAGGAGTGCGGATGGTCGATCGTCTGGCTTGACGTTGTTTTGCATGCCCAGATACCCAGAATCGGTGAAACTGTGATCGATATAATCAGGAATCTGGATTCCATATGGAACGATGGGATACGTAGAGTCAATCTCAAGGTTAAGTCTGGAGAGGGCGTCGGATCGGTAGGGTCGGGGCATTGTATGATGTGTTACGCGGTCGCTACGATAAAAAACACCTCCATGGGGTTGCATAAAGCGGCAAATCCACTATAATGCTCACAATTTACGACTAACCCAAGAAAATATGAGGAGGCTGTCATGAATATTTCTCAAAAATTCGCGCCCTATGACGGTTTTACCTTCGACGATGTGTTGATAGAGCCTCGATACAGCGAGGTTCTGCCGTCGGAGGTCAAAGTAGAGAGCTGGCTTACGCCGGAGATAAAACTGAACATACCCATATGCAGTGCAGCTATGGATACAGTTACGGAAGGTCGCTTGGCCATCGCTGTGGCTAGAGAGGGCGGAATTGGAATAGTTCACAGAAACACGACCCTGGAAAAACAGGCCAGGGAAGTGGACAAGGTAAAAAGATCCGAGTCAGGGGTCATCGTCGATCCCTTTTATCTTCATCCTGAGGATCGTCTGAGCCAGGCATTGGAGCTGATGTCCCACTACCATATATCGGGAGTTCCGATAGTAGACGACGGCAAAAAACTGGTGGGTATAATAACGAACAGAGATCTTCGTTTTATCCATGACTATGATCAACCGATATCCGAGGTAATGACCTGGGAAAATCTGATAACCGCTCCGGAGGGCACCACCTTGGACGACGCGCAGCATATATTGATGTGCCATAAGGTGGAGAAGCTACCGATAGTCGATTCCAACGGAGTTCTAAAGGGGCTTATAACCATAAAGGACATCCAGAAAGTCAAGGACTTCCCCAACGCCGCTAAAGATCCGTCCGGAAGACTCAGGGTAGGAGCCGCAGTCGGGGTAGGGGCGGACGTTTACGACAGAGTGGACGCATTGGTGAAGGCCGGTGTTGACGTGATCGTGGTAGATACGGCCCATGGCCATTCGATCAAGGTCCTGGATACGGTGGAGGCTATACGCAAAAGGCATCCAGAGTTGCCCCTTATCGGGGGAAATATCGCCACAGCTGAGGCCGCAAAGGCCCTTATCGACAGGGGAGTGCAGGCAGTCAAGGTCGGAGTGGGACCTGGGTCGATCTGTACTACAAGGATAATAGCCGGCATAGGAGTTCCACAATTGGCTGCTATAATGAATGTAGCGTCCGAAGCGACCCCTAGAGGGATCAAGGTTATAGCCGATGGAGGTATACGTTATTCCGGCGACGCAGTAAAGGCCTTGGCTGCCGGTGCTGATTCAGTAATGATAGGCTCTCTTTTGGCCGGAACCGAGGAAAGTCCGGGAGAGGTCATTATCTATCATGGCAGGTCCTATAAGAGCTATCGTGGGATGGGGTCTCTGGGAGCTATGAAGGGTGGATGCAGCAAGGACCGTTATTTTCAGGAAGGTGCAAAGGAAAATAAATTGGTACCTGAGGGAATCGAAGGATTGGCGGCCTACAAGGGATCGGCGGGAGACGTTATCTATCAGATGACCGGTGGCATTCGATCAGGGATGGGTTACGCCGGAGCCTCCGATATCGAAGATCTGCATCGTCATGCTCGTTTTGTAAAGATGACCTCTGCGTCGGTCAAGGAAAGTCATCCTCACGACGTCGTGGTTACCAAGGAAGCTCCGAACTATTGGGTTGATTGATCCTTATAGGCTTTGACTAGATAGACAAAGGGGGATTCCCTTGATTTCCAGAGATTTTCATTACTATAAGAGGATCGATATGAACAATTCTTCCCTTTTCTTCGGACTGAACGATCTTGAAGGTCTGGAGGAAGAGGTCTTCGCTGATCAGGAAATTCGCCTGATACCGGAGGAGGATTTTATCGCTACGGTTGATCTCTGGTGGGGGGATTTCCTCTCCGATGTCTCAGAATAATCTTGTTATGCATAGTTATGCGTGATATACTGATTGAGACACTGGGTCAAATGTCCTGGACCGAGAAGAGTGGGCCCCCCCACTCTTCATTTTTTATGTAGTCATATAAGGAGTCGAAAAGCATGGAGGGGAAAAACTTCCCTAAAGAAGAAATTCGTAAAATCGTCGAAAGCTTAGGTTATGAATTCGTAGGTCTCGAGGTGAAAAAAGAATCTGCCGCCTCTTTTGTCAGGGTCTATATGGATTCTCTAGGTGGAATATCCGTGAGGGACTGCGAGATCGTCTCTCGAAGGATCAATAACTGGCTGGAGGAATCCGGAGAGGACCTTCTCGACGATCGCTATTATCTGGAGGTTAGTTCTCCCGGTTTAGAGAGACCACTATTGAGCTTAGACGATTTTCGTCGTTTCTCGGGGAAAGAGGCATCCATCCGTTTTAATGAGCTCGTCGAAGGACGCCGTCGCATAAATGGGATCGTCTCGGTGTCTCAGGATGGTTCTATAAGGGTGGAGAACGAAGACGGTGCTTTTGAGTTCCCTCTAGAGACGATTCTCTCCGCTAAATTAAAGTATGTTTTAGAAAAGAACAAAAAGACCAATAGCAACAGAAAAAAGAAGGGTGCTAAAAAGAAAAACAAGAGAAAGAAAGTACGCGAGGAGGATCAGTAGATGCAGCTGGGGAGCGATTTTATTCGAGCTTTGATGCAGCTAACGGAGGAGCGTAATCTCTCTCAATCCATAATTTTGGGCAGTATTGAGGCGGCCCTGGCTTCGGCTTATAAAAAATACAAGGAAAAAAACCTCGAGCCCGAGGTGAAGATAGACGGAGAGACCGGAAATATCTCGATCATGGAGATTAGGCGAGTTGTAGATGAGGTGAAAAATTCCGACGCGGAGTTGACTTCAGAGGACGCTGCAGCCCTAGGTTTCCCCGGTCTGGTAGAGGGAGATGTGGTCAAGACAGAGGTGGAGATCGCTCCTGAGAGCTTTGGACGTATAGCGGCCCAGACCGCCAGACAGGTGATAATCCAGCGTTTGAAAGATGCAGAGAGGGAGATCATCTTCAACGAGTTCTCCGAGAGAGTGGGAGACATGGTCAACGGTGTCGTCTTTAAGGCCGAAAACGACCAGATTCTCGTCCGTATAAGCGAGAGAACCGAGGCAATGTTACCCCGGGAAGAACGCATAAACGGAGAAACCTACGAACTGGGCTCGAGGATGAAGTTCTATCTGTTAGACGTTCGTCAGACTACCAGAGGGCCTAGGATCGTTGTCTCCAGAACCCATCCTGGTTTGCTTCGTCGCCTGATGGAGCTGGAGATTCCAGAGATCCGAGACGGAGTGGTGGAGATACATGGAATCGTTCGGGAGGCCGGTGCCAGAGCCAAGGTCGCAGTGACGACATTGGATCCCAATGTCGATCCTGTCGGAGCCTGCGTCGGAAACGGTGGTTCCAGAATCAAGACCATAAGCAACGAGCTTAACGGAGAAAAGATCGACGTGGTAATATGGAGCGACGATCCTCTTCAATACATAAGGAATACCCTTTCTCCCGCTAAGGTAGTCAGGGTGGAGCCAGTTTTGGAGCAGGAGAAATCCGCCAAGGTATTTGCCCGTCCCGATCAGCTCTCTCTCGCCATAGGGAAAGCGGGGCAAAACGTTCGTCTTGCTGCCCGCCTTACCGGGTGGAAAGTGGACATCAATCCTCTGGAGGCACCGGAAAAGGATTCGATGCCGACTTTGCAGGATTTGTTCGAAGATATCCCATAAGAGGCGAGAGGTTGTAAAATAGTGGCGGTTCCCAAAAAGAAATCGAAGAACCCTAGGATGTGTCTAGTATGTCGTAGACACGACGTACCCGCAAACTTTATTCGGGTAGTTCGTCGTCCCGACGGAACCGTCGTCGTAGACGATTCAGGAAGGGTCAACGGTCGAGGGGCATACCTATGCCCCTCTAGTCGCTGTGTTCAAACGGCGTTTCGTCAAAAACGTCTGGATAAAGCCCTCAAGGTAAGGGTGCCGGAGGACGTTTACCTTCGTTTGCTCGAGAGGGTTAGGGGTTTGGAGGATGGCGACGATGCCTGATCTCTCGTGGATGTCCTTTTTAGGGCTCGCCAGGAGGGCGGGGTTTTTGGTGATAGGACAGGATAACGTCTTCGCCGTCTTACAAAAAAACAAAAAAAACTACGTCGTGATAATGACTTCCGATAGATCCGATGCCGTAGCCAGAAAGGCTAAGAAAGAGGCCTTTTCTCGTCATAGTTTTTTTCAGTTGAGGACGATAGATAGAGAGAGACTGGGCGAGGCCATAGGGTTGGCGGGTTGTCAAATTGTAGCCCTCCCCGAAGGAGAAGGGCTTACCGATACCGTAATTTTGCGATTAAAAGAAGGGGGAGAGGCCATTGAGTAAAATCAGGGTCTACGAGCTTGCAAAGATGCTGGAAATGAGCAACAAAGAGCTTATGGAGATACTGCACGATATGGACGTGGAGGCTACGAGCCATATGAGTTCTTTGGACGTGGAAACGGCTCAACAGATAGAGGATTTAGTGAAGAAGTCCTCTAATAATGAAAGAAAAACCTCCAAAGAAGAGGATAAACCTAGGAGAGGAATCTCCGTTCCGGAAGGATCTTCCATCAAGGAAGTGGCTGATATCCTCAAGGTCTCCCCTGCAGATGCCGTAAAGACCCTTATAGCTCAGGGCGTTATGCTGCCTGCTTCGGCACAGGCCGACGATTCGGTGTTGACCATACTCTCCGATGCTTACGAGGTCGATATCGAGTGGGCTGTCAAGGCCGATGACGAGGAACCTCATAAAACTACATTGAAGCCGGATTTCAAGGGCAAAAACCTTCAACCAAGGGCCCCTATAGTGACGGTTATGGGACATGTCGATCACGGCAAGACAACCCTTCTGGATACCATCAGGAACACTAACATAACGGCTAGGGAAGCGGGCGGAATAACGCAGCATATAGGTGCGTCCAGGGTTAGCCATGATGGCAAGGACATCGTCTTTCTCGATACTCCGGGGCACGCCGCCTTCACCTCCATGAGGGCCAGAGGCGCCCAGTGTACCGATATCGCCATTTTGGTGGTGGCAGCCGACGACGGCGTAATGCCTCAGACAACGGAGGCCATAAACCACGCCAAGGCTGCCGGAGTTCCCATAATCGTGGCGGTCAACAAGATGGATAAGCCAGGAGCCAACCCCGACAGGGTCAAACAGCAGCTCAGCGATCAGGGGTTGATTCCCGAAGATTGGGGAGGAGACACCATAATGGTCCATGTCTCGGCGAAGTCCGGCGAAAACATAGACCAGCTTCTGGAGATGATCCTTCTCGTCGCTGAAATGGAGGAGCTCAAGGCCGATCCGACCGTATCTCCCGAGGGCGTTGTCGTGGAAGCCGAGTTGGACAAGGGGAAGGGCTCGGTTGCCACGGTTCTGGTTCAGCAGGGAACCCTCAAAAGAGGAGACATAGTGTTGCTGGACTCCTCCTGGGGAAAGGTCCGGGCTATGATAGACGCATCGGGCAAACAGGTGAAGTCCGCCGGTCCCAGCACCGCGGTGGAGATCCTGGGGCTCAACGAGGTTCCTCAGCCGGGAGAGCGTTTCTTCGTGGTGGACAACGAAAAGACCGCAAGGGACGCCATAGCGGTCAAGGAACAGGAGAGGCGCCTGGAGGCTAACAAGATGGCTCCGAGGATGACCCTGGAGGAACTCTACACCAAGATGCAGGACGGCGAGACCCCCATGCTGAACTTGTTGATCAAGTGTGATGTTCAGGGGAGTATAGAGGCTCTTACCGGCTCTTTGGATAAGTTGACGACCGATGAGGTCGGAATAAATATCGTCCATACCGGTGTGGGCGGATTGTCCGAGTCCGATATCATGCTGGCATCCGCATCGGACGCCATAGTCATCGGTTTCAACGTTCGTCCCGACGCCAACGCCAAGAAAATGGCGGAGAAAGAGCACGTCCAGGTCCGTCTCTACCGGGTCATATACGATATTATCGATGACATCAAGGCGGCTATGGAGGGAATGCTTGCCCCGGACATAAGGGAAAAAATAGTCGGTCAGGCGGAGATCAGGGAGATCTTCAAGGTTCCCAAGGTAGGAAAAGTCGCCGGATGTATGGTGACGGAGGGATCCGTCAAGAGAGGTTCTAAGGTAAGGCTGATAAGGGACAGAGTGGTCTACTGGGAGGGAGAGCTTTCCGCCCTCAGGAGGTTCAAGGACGATGTTGCCGAGGTGACCTCCGGTTACGAGTGCGGAATGAGCTTTGCTAAATTCCAGGATATAAAAGAAGGCGATGTCGTAGAAGCCTACGAACTGATAGAGGAAAAGAGAACCCTGTAATAACGGGGACAGTCCGCCGGAGGCCGCATCGCTGGACCTCCGGCGAATACTTTCGAGATTATCATCGATAAGTGAGGTGATTCCTATGGCGGGATTTCGAATAGAGAGAGTCAATAAAGAACTTCAAAGGGAAATATCCCGTCTCCTGGAGTTCTCCGTAAAGGACGAAAATGCCAAAAGAGCGGTTATAACCGGAGTCGACTGCGCTAAAGATTTGAAATCGGCGAAAGTCTATTTCACCACTATCTCCCCGGAAGATCGTCGTTCTGTTTCGGAGTCCTTGAAAAAAGTGAGGACTTTTCTCCGGTCCTCTCTCGCTCAGAGCTTGAGGATTAGGACGGTTCCCGAGTTGCGCTTCATCTACGATACAAGCGGGGAATACGGAAGGTCCATCGATAGACTTCTAGATATGGTGGTAACTCATGAAGAGAATACCGATTATGTCGAGGGTGACGATGGAGAACGAGAATAAGGCCCGCTTGATTTCCACCTTAAAAGATAGCGGTAGTTGGATATTGATAAGTCACGTAAAGCCCGACGGCGATACTCTAGGGTCCGCAAGCGCTCTTTTTAAAATAGGCCTGTCTTTGGGAAAGGATGTTCGATGGTATGGCAAGGATCCTTTCCCCGAGCGCTATCGCTTTTTATTCGCCTCCGATCGTTATGAATCGGTCCAATCCATGCCGGACATTCCAGAGAACTCCGTAGTTGTCGCTTTGGACGTGAGTACCCTCGATAGAGGGATAGAGGGAATGTCTAAAGGGGAGAAACTGGTGGTTATCGACCATCACGGCGATAACGCCAGATTTGGGGATATCAACTTGATAGAGGACGTCTCCTCGGTCGGGGAGATGATCTACTGTTTGGCAGGGGATATGAACGTGGCGATCTCGGCCGATATGGCAGAGGCCATATACGTGGCGATAGCTACCGATACAGGTGGAATGACCTTTTCCAACACCGGTGGGAAGACCTTGAGAATCGTGGCTGACCTGCTTGATTGTGGTTTACCCCTTCAGCGCGTCGTAGAGATGCTTTATCATAACGACACAGTTGAAAGACTTCATCTTTGGGGACGGGCATACGAACGTGTGGTTCGACTAGATGGCCTGTGTTATTCGTGGTTGTACGATGTGGACTTCGAGGAGACCCATACCGATCAAGACGATACGGAATCGTTGGTCAACTCTCTGATGAAAATCAAGGATACCAAGGTCGCTGTATTGTTCGTTGAAAACGATAAAGATGTGAAGGTAAGTCTTCGCTCCGACGGCAGTTTGTCCGTCAGAGAGATAGCCCATTTATGGAACGGCGGAGGACATCCATGTGCCTCCGGATGCCGATTGACAGGTCCCATGGACGAGGTGATCGCCCGTGTCCTCGACTCGATTTACAAACGGTAGAGACGGCTTTTTGATAATAGATAAACCCGAGGGAGTCAGAAGCACCGCCTGTGTCTCCGCGGTAAAGAGGACTTTGGGCAGAGGGGTAAAGGTGGGTCATGCCGGTACTCTGGATTCTACGGCCCAGGGACTTCTGATCGTTCTGGTAGGTAAGGCCACCCGGCTATGCCGTTACGTTATGGATCTGCCCAAAAACTATCTGGGAATCGTCAAGTTCGGAGTGAAGACCTCCACCGACGATGGTACCGGCGATATCCTGAGCTCTATAGATGATGAAATATCTATAGAGCGGGATCTGGTGGAGTCTTTAGTCCCCTCCTTTTTGGGAATAAGGATGCAGCGTCCTCCCTCCATATCGGCCTTGAAGGTCGATGGTCGGAGAGCTCACGTCGTATCCAGATCGGAGAAGTTGATGGAGCTACCGTCTAGACCGGTCTTTATCACTTCCGTAAACGTGCAGAGGATTTCTACCGATAGAGGAGAGGCCGCCATAGGAGTGGTCTGTCATAAAGGTACCTATATAAGGAGTATCGCCAGGGACATGGGAGATATGTCCGGATATGGGGCCCATCTGAGCTCATTACGCAGAATTTCTACCGGGCCCTTCGACGTATCGGACGGGGTACCCTTTTCGGAGGGGATGGACTGTCTCGACAAAGAGGTGCTCTCGCAATCCTTGCTTCCTGTGGATTTCATATCCAGAGCTTACAGAAGCTATGAGATAACGAGACATGAAGATCTTGGAGCTCTCAAGAACGGACTTTCCCTTCCCCTTTACACGCTAAAGCCTATAAAAAACCATAAGGCTTGGTGCTGCTCGAGGGCTGTCGTTACAGGGAAAGGTCTTCTGTCGGTGTGCAGGTTCCGTTTTGAGGATGACCGTTGTTATCTGGTCCCTGAGACCAATCTGCTGATGGAGAGTCTTTCATGATAGTCGTGTTGGGGGCCTTCGACGGTTACCACTTAGGACATCAGAGGCTTTTCTCCGTTGCATCCGCCATGGCCGAGAGGGAATCCTGCGGATGGGCGGTGGTATCTTTTACCCCTCATCCCAAGACAGTGTTGATGCACGAGAGAGTTTCATTGCTCTTCACGGAGGAAGAAAAGATCCTTTTGAGGGAAATACTGTCCATTCCGACGATGATACAGTTTCCCTTTACCTCTCGACTTTCCTCGATGGACCCGGAGGATTTTTTTTCCTACATGGATAGGGAGATAGGCGTTTCCGGTGTAGTCGTTGGGGATAATTTCAGATTTGGGAGGGAAAGAAGGGGAGACGTGGATACCCTTTCGGAGATATGTAGAGCCAAAGGAATTCCGTTTAGTTCGGTGCTTCCTGTGACCATCGATGGTTCCGTGGTCAGCAGTACCTTGATAAGGGATTTAATCTCTAGGGGCAAGATATCGGATGCCTCGACTAGGCTAGGTTACCCATTCTTCATGAGAGGTCACGTAATAGAAGGATCTAGAAGAGGACGAAAGATGGGGGTTCCTACGGCTAATCTATCCTTCCCGTCCACTAAGATAATTCCCAAACCAGGCGTGTACGCCGGTGCAGCCTATCTGGATGGCGAATGGTGCCCTGCGGCCATCTCTATCGGGAATAACCCTACGTTCGGAGATATATCGGAAAACAGGGTAGAGGTTCACATAATCGATAAAAACGAAGATCTCTACGATCAGACTCTATACGTTCTATTCTTTGAGAGACTCAGGTCTGAACGGCGCTTTCCCGATCCCGAAAGGCTCGTAAGTCAGTTAAGGGACGATATAAAGAGGACCAAGGCAATTTTCGGATGTAAAACCGATATCCTTAGCCCTTTTTATACTTCCTCGGTCTTGAATTGTATGATGTACCGTGGTACAATTCCTTTCGTTCCAGATGCGGGCCTGTAGCTCAGAGGATAGAGCGACGGCCTCCTAAGCCGTAGGTCGAGGGTTCGAATCCCCCCAGGTCCGCCATTTGATTTTGGTATCGTTATATTAAAGGGTCTCCCCTATAGGGGAGACTCTTTTTTGTCTCTTCTGTGTGATAGTTTGTATGCCGAACAAAACGATAGGCCACATAAGCGATTTTCTTTTTTCTGACTAGATAAAAGGGCGTATCTTTTTAGACTAGTCCATTGTGATTAGCTCCCTGAGGCGCTATAATTTACAAATGCGTTCACCTGTGAATGGGGGGAGGGGCGATAATAACGATCAGAAGGGCTATTTTGTCTATAATATGTGTTTTTTTAATTTATTTTGTGTGTGTCGACGCAACCATAATATCTCTAGCGGTGGGAGAAGAGGTCCTGGTCGACGAATATATGTATCTCGGAAGCTTGTTCGAGACCGGCTATATCCACTCTGTTCAAAAAACTCCGGTAGAGGACGTCTACGTCGTTGTCGATGGAAAACTGTGGCTTTGGGAGGAACGGGTGGTCTCTCACAACGCAGGTCTTCCTTCGGAATCCCCTTATCGTGGGTATTATCTGTCGGATAAAGATTGGATGCATTTTTTCGGTGGACGCTACAGCACAAAGAGGTATATGCTGAGAGTCGGAGACAACGTATTGGGACGAAACGTATGCCGTTTTTACGGTCGGTCCGACTGGATCGATCTGTTCGATATCGTTCCAGGTAAAAGATGCGTAGTCTCTGTAGAGACGAAGCCTTTTTTGACGACTCTCGTGGGGATGTAAAGTTAGAGATAAGAGGGAGGGGTTTGTTTGAGCGACGTCTTAGAGGGAAAGATCGCCGAGGAAAATCAGACCATTGATCTTGACGATCTGAGAAAAAAATTCGATACCGAGGCCAGATACAGGGAATTAGGGAATTGGCAGGGTATGTTGATAACTATCCTGGCGGTCTCTATGTCTGCGTTTCACTTTTATACCTCGGGTTTCGGGCTTTTGCTTGCTCTTCAACAAAGGGCGGTACACTTGGCTTTCGTCATGGCTCTGGTCTTTCTGCTTTATCCTGCAAAGCAGAGCTCGCCCAAGGATAAAATTCCCCTGATGGATTTTGCCTTGGCCGCCGTGGCTGCTTATTCCGCTCTTTATCTGGTGATAAATTTCAACGAACTGGTCAACAGGTCGGGGCTTCCGACTCAGATGGACATAGTTATGGGCTTCGTCTGTATATTGCTTTTGCTAGAGGCAACCAGAAGGGTGTCCAGCCCGATATTGCCCTGCATAGCTATTTTCTTTCTCATCTATTGTTTTTATGGAAGGGCTTTTCCCGATCTTTTCCAGCATAGGGGATTCAGCATAAAGAGGATCATCAACCATATGTACCTCGGGACGGAGGGAGTTTTCGGTATTCCTCTCGGAGTGTCTGCGACCTTCGTCTTTATGTTCATATTGTTTGGCTCGGTCCTTGAGCAGACCGGACTCGGAAAGTTCATCATCGATCTGGCTATGGCTCTGGCCGGACATAGCACCGGTGGTCCCGCCAAGGTCGCAGTTTTAAGCTCTGGTCTTATGGGATCGATATCCGGATCCTCCGTGGCTAACGTATGTACTACAGGTATGTTTACCATCCCATTGATGAAGAGCGTGGGCTATCAGAGTCATTTTGCCGGTGCGGTGGAGGCGGTCGCATCTACCGGAGGACAGATAATGCCACCGGTGATGGGAGCAGCGGCTTTCATAATGGCTCAGTTTCTTGGGATTCCATACATACATGTTGCTCTGGCTGCAATCGTTCCGGCTTTACTTTACTATTTCGCCGTGATGATTCAGGTCCATCTGGAGGCCAACCGACTCGGACTGAAGGGGCTTCCCAAGGAACAACTGCCTAAATTGATCCCACTTCTGAAGGAAAAGGGTCTTTTGTTGCTCCCCATAATCGGCATTATCTATTTCCTGATAGCCGGATATACGCCTTTAAAGGCCGCTTTTAACGGCATCCTTATAAGCATAGCCGTGTCTTATTTCAACAGGGAAACCTGGCTAACCCCTAAAAAACTGGCTGCCGCGTTTGAGAACGGAGCTAGAGGCGCTATAGGAGTAGCCTGTGCCTGTGCTACCGTAGGTATAATAGTCGGGACAGCCACATTGACCGGACTGGGCCTTCGAATAGCCAGCGCCGTAGTCGCCATCGCTGGCGGCAAGCTTCTTCCAACCTTGTTGTTGACCATGGTCGCCTGTATACTTCTAGGGGCCGGGTTGCCTACGACGGCTAACTTTATAGTCACGAGCACAATGTGTGCACCGGCCTTGTTCCAGTTGGGAGTAGCACCTATCGCGGCCTATATGTTCGTTCTCTACTTCGGTATAGCAGCGGATCTAAGTCCGCCCGTCGCGTTAGCAGCCTATGCCGGCGCTGGGATAGCGGGAGCCGATCCGTTTAAGACCGGAGCGACGGCTATAAAATTGGCTCTGGCCGGTTTCTTAGTCCCCTATATATACGCTTATAATCCGATATTGGTTTTGGTTAACTTCACTTTGGGGCGGTTTGCCATGTCAGTCGGTACGGCCGTGTTAGGGGTGTTCCTTCTGGGGATGAGCACCGTCGGTTTCTACAAGTGTCCTATGAACCCGGTCTTTCGCATAGTCGCTTTGTCCGGTGCCCTCTGTCTGTTGATACCGGGTATTTACAGCGATTTAGCCGGACTCTCCGTTTTGGTGATGCTGCATGTTCTTCAAGCCGCTAAAGCTAAACGGTTGAACGCTTCCGCCGCCTAGATACAAAAAACATCACGTATCGTCCCTAACAGGGACGATACGTGATACAATTTCATCGTTCGATTTTGCGCCGCCTCTCCCGGGGCGGCATTTCCGTATTGAGAGGTGACCTGGTTAATGTCGAAAGATTTTAAGGAGACCTTGTGTCTACCTAAGACCGATTTTCCCATGAGGGCCGGTCTGGCCAAGAAAGAACCCGGTTTTATAGAGGGTTGGGATGAGATCGATCTCCATTCGCTCATGTTGAAAAAAAACGAGGACAAGCCTTCCTTTATATTGCATGATGGCCCTCCTTATGCCAACGGTGATATCCACATCGGAACGGCTTTTAATAAAATTATTAAAGATTTTATAGTCAAGTTTAAGTCTATGCGGGGTTATAGATGCCCCTATGTCCCCGGCTGGGATACCCATGGCCTTCCTATCGAGTTGAAGGTGCTCAAAGGGGAGGGCGTCGACAAGGATTCGATAGATCCAGTGGAGCTTCGCCGTCGATGCACCGACTATGCCCTCGGTTTCTTGGACTCCCAGCGTTCCCAGTTCAGGCGTCTCGGCGGTGTCGGCGATTGGGAAAATCCTTATGTAACTCTGAAGCCCGAGTACGAGGCTGCACAGATAGGCGTCTTCGCCGATATGGTGGAGAAGGGGTTGGTCTACAAGGGGCAAAAGCCCGTGTATTGGTGCATCGACTGTCAGACTGCTCTGGCCGCTGCGGAGATCGAGTACGGTGACGAGACTTCCCCGTCGATTTACGTGGCCTATTCAATGCCGAACGTCGCAGACAGGATACCAGAGGTAGCCGGAAAGGACGTCAACGTAATCGTATGGACGACGACTCCCTGGACCCTGCCTGCGAGCATGGCTGTAGCCATTCATCCTGCCTACGAATATGTCTTCGTTCCCTCGGGAGACTCTGTATATCTTCTGGCCAAAGCGTTGATAGCCGACGTTGAGAAGGCCACGGGGATGACCTTCGGGGAGCCTCTCGCTACGGTTAAAGGAGCGGAACTGGAGAAGGTCGAGGCAGTGCATCCCTTTTATGACGATAGGAAAACCCCTGTTCTCTTAGCCGATTATGTTGTACTGGATACTGGGACGGGATGTGTTCACACCGCTCCGGGACACGGGGTCGAAGACTACGAGACGGGCGTCAGATACGGTATAGAGGTATATAATCCGGTGGATCCGACCGGAAGATATCTTCCAGAGACCCCTTTAGTCGGCGGTATGACTCTGGACGAAGGTGCTACGTTAGTTCTGAAGACCTTGACCGACAGCGGCAGGCTTTTAGGCCAGCTTGAGATACTTCACTCATATCCTCATTGCTGGAGATGTAAGAAACCCGTGATTTTCCGTTCCACCGATCAATGGTTCGTAAACGTGGCTCAGTTTCGTCAACAGGCGTTAGACGTCATAGAGAACGAGGTCAAGTGGATTCCCGATTGGGGCAAGGATAGGATCTACAACATGGTGCGGGATCGCTCGGATTGGTGTATCAGTAGACAGAGGGTATGGGGAGTCCCCATCCCGGTCTTCTATTGCCAGGATTGCGGAAAGATGTTGCTAGACCCCGAGGCGATAAGACTGGTTCAGAAAAAGGTCAAAGAGCGGGGCGGAGACGTCTGGTGGCAGGAGTCGCCGGAGGAACTGCTGGGCGACCTGTGTAAATGTCCTTCTTGCGGCAGCGGCAATCTGAAAAAAGAGAAGGACATAATGGACGTATGGTTCGATTCCGGTATCAGTCATTTTGCGGTTCTGGAGAATCGTCCGGAACTTTCTTGGCCGGCGGACCTTTATCTCGAGGGAAGCGATCAACATAGAGGATGGTTCCAGACCTCCCTACTGACCTCCGTCGCCACCAGGGGAGTAGCCCCCTATAAGGCTGTCTTGACCCATGGTTTCATCGTCGACGGCAAGGGGAAGAAGATGTCGAAGTCCATCGGTAACGTTGTAGCTCCTCAGGAGATCATAGATACCAACGGTGCCGATATACTGAGACTCTGGGTAGCCTCGACCGATTACAAAAACGATATTCGGATTTCGAAGACGATCATAAGGACCTTGAGCGAGGAATACCGCAGGATAAGAAACACGGCTCGTTTCTTGTTGGGAAACCTGTGTGATTTTAATCCGAGTACCAATGCCGTCTCTGAGGCGGAGATGTCCTCTTTCGATAAGTGGATCCTGTCCAGGTTGAATAGGCTTATTAAGAGGGTTACGAAGGGATACGATTCATATGAGTTCCATATTCCGACTGTCTCTATCCATCAATTCTGCGTAAACGAGTTGGGCTCTCTCTATCTCGACGCAGCCAAGGACTCTCTTTACGCAGATGACCCGAACTTCAAGGGCCGCAGGGCTATTCAGACCGTAATGTGGAGGATCGTCACGGCTCTGTCCACTATGCTGGCTCCCGTGCTGAGTTTTACGTCCGAGGAAATATGGCATGAACTTAGAAAGATCGACGAGTCTCTAGAGGAGAGCGTTTTTCTGGCAGATTGGCCCCTCTTCGATGAAAGAGCGGACGACGAGGATCTTGAGAAAAAATGGAGTGCCGTAATAAAACTCAAAGGCGCTGTCAGCAGGGCCTTGGAGGCTTCCAGAGGTAGAGGCGAGATCGGACAGTCCCTGGAGGCCGCCGTATCGGTGGTGAAACCGGACGGAGAGGTCGCCGACTATCTTTCTCGAGAAGATTGGGAGTACGTGACCATAGTATCGTCCTTCAAGTGGGTGGAGAAGGAAGGAGACGGCTTCGTCGAGGATCAGGATACGGGGTATAAGGTTCTGGTGGAGAAGACCCCAGGCGACAAGTGTCCTCGTTGCTGGAAATACGTTACAGAGGTAGATGAAGAAGGTCTGTGTCCCAGATGTCAGAGCGTAATGAGGGGTTAGACCCGATAAAATTCGTAGACGAGGAGAGCCTGTCCGATCAAGGACAGGCTCTCTCGGCCTGTCCTGAAGAAGAGAAGATAGTGGTCCCCCCCGATATGGACGGTATTCGTATGGATGTTTTCTTGTCCGATTTCTTAGGCGTATCCCGAACATTTATACAGAGAGTGATCAGTGACGGTTACGTGAAGGTCTTTCAGGGAAAGAGAGTGAAACCGTCCAGATCGGTTTTGGCGGGAGAGTCTTTGAGATTCAGGCTTCCGCCTCCTCAGAGGACGGACCTCGTCCCCGAACCGGTCGATTTTTCCGTCGTCTACGAGGACGACGACATAATAGTCGTGGATAAGCCTGCGGGAGTGGTTGTACATCCAGCTCCCGGACATTGGCGGGGAACTTTGGTGCATGGTTTGCTTTACAGGTATCCCGATATAGGTACCATAAACGATGTGGTCAGGCCAGGGATAGTCCATCGTCTGGATTCGACGACCTCCGGTCTCTTGGTAGTAGCCAGGAACACCCTGTCTCTGAACGAACTTCAGCGTTCCTTCAGAGACAGGGAGGTGGGAAAGTTCTATCTGGCCTTGTCCGATGGACGTGTGGTAGGAGAGAGGATGTCCTTGGACGCTCCTATCGGAAGGGATAGAAACAACCGCTACAGGATGACCGTCACGGACGACGGGAAGGACGCCCGCACAGATGTCTATCCTCTCTGGAACAGAGGAAGATACTCTTTTATGATATGCGAGCTACACTCGGGAAGGACCCATCAGATAAGGGTGCACCTCAGACATTTGGGTGCACCTCTGGTGGGAGACGAACTTTATGGTTTCAGGAAAAAGGTCAGAAAAAGCGATCCTCTTTTGGAGGGGCGAGTTTTTCTTCATGCCTGGAAACTCGTGCTTCCTCATCCTAGGACGGCTGAGATCATGAATTTTCGTTCCGTTCTTCCTCGTGATCTCTCGTCGGTTCTCTCAAGAGTTCTCTCCATAGGTCGGAATTGACCGTTATTGAGTCGCTGTTTTTGTATGTCACCTGCGCCGGTCCGGCTCCCTGTATATGGCGGACGTGTTTCCTACTCGTGTAATCCACCGAGGAACTAGGTAGTTTGGCTCCCTTTGAGTAATAGACGGATAGAGATGCACATATCCTTATGGCCGTGTCCAACAGGACTTGGTCTTTGGGAGGGGTCTTTAATATGACATGGCTTCCCGGCATTTCATGTATATGGAACCATATGTCATCCGGTCCGGCCATACGGAAGGTTACGTGACGATTCCCTCTCTCGTTTAGGCCTACCAGTATAAGGCTGTCTTGGAAGTCATATCGTATGTATGGAGGTTCTTTCTCCTCTTTGTTCTTCTTGCGCCTTTTATCTTTCCTTGCATCGTCGCTGTTTCCCGATATTTCCGAGACCATCTGTCGGAGGAGCCCTATGTCCTCGATTCTGCTAAGATTATCCAGCTCTGCCTCCATGTCTTCCTTTTCTTTAAGTACCTTTCCCCTGTGTGCGAGTACCGACTTTTCGTCGGCGGAGTATTTTTTGTACTTTTTAAAGTATATAGCTGCGTTTGCCGAGGGCGAGAGGTCGGGGTTCAGTTTCACCGATAGCCTGACCTCTCGCCCTTCTTCGTCCCAATAGGGTAGTTCTATTTCCGACGTCCTGGACGGTATCATATGTAGGTTAGACAGGATGGCCTCTCCCTTTATGCGGAAAGCCCCGGCTTCGTCTATCATTTTGAGCTGTCTCGACACTCCTTCGATGTGTCTGTCGAGGCTTTTTATCCTCTTGGATAGCTTTTTTTTGCCCTCCGATACCAATTTGAATCGAACCTGTTCCAGGGCTCTCCAAAGAGATATACGTCGAAATATCTCTATGGCTCCTCCCTGGCGAACTTTTCCCGACTCCAGAGGACGAGGCCATATGGATGTATAATCTCCTATGTCTTGGATAATCCCCTCGCCATTTAACGTTTTCTTTAAATCAGAAAGTACTTCGTCTTGGGTTAACGACCCTCTCTCGATCTCTATCAGCAGGCTTTTAGACAGTTTTTTGCCTATGCCTATCGGTTTTTTTAGATAATCTATGACGTTCGATCTCTCTATTCCATCGGGCGATATTCCCTGGACTGGCGGCGGAGATACGTAGGTTTGCCCTGGGAGCACGCTTCTGTAGCGGTTTACGTCCGGATGCACGTGTCTGGCAGGTTCTATTATGGTTCCCTCCCTGTCCAGAAGAATTACGTTGCTCAACCGCCCCATAAGCTCTATTGTCACGGTGTATTCGTTCTCTATCCCGGCCCCCACGAACCGTCTTATGTCGATGGCTATTACCCTGTCCATCTTTTCCTGACGTATGCTCTTTATTCTTCCTCCCGATAGATATTTGTTGAGAGCTAGAGGGAGTCCGCCTCGGATCGGTTTTAGCTCTTTGCATAAAAGCGCCTGTTTCGTAGAGAGAAGAGTCATCCCGAAGTTTTCCTGTCCCCAGGATACGAAAACGTTTTTATCCCTCATTCTGAATAGAATCCAATCCTTGCCGCCCTCTATCTTTGAGATCGATTTTCCTTCCAACAGTGAAGAAAGTTCCTTAGAGAGGGCACGAACCAGTTCTGGGCCATATCCCATAAGATCACGCTCCATCCTCGGTCTTTAACCGTAAGGTGCTAGGGTAATCCTTTTTTCTTTGCTTGACAAGATCGCCTCATATCCGTACAATTATCGCCGTCTCGTGATGAAAGGGGCTGTGGCGCAGAGGGAGCGCGATTCCTTCGCAAGGAATAGGTCGGGGGTTCGAGTCCCCCCAGCTCCACCAGATTGGTTCTTTTTTAGACTTTTCTGTGGGCTGTCACGGGATAAGGAAGTGCTTGACGGTTTTAGCTTCCTGTTGTATCATTTCCCGGTACCGAGTTCGGGCGCTGTTAGGTCAAGTTTTCACCCTTCGGCTGTAGTGCGGGGCGTAGCGCAGTCTGGTTAGCGCACCTGCTTTGGGAGCAGGGGGTCGAAGGTTCGAATCCTTTCGCCCCGACCATATTACGATGGATATGCGGAAATAGCTCAATTGGTAGAGCACTAGCCTTCCAAGCTGGGGGTTGCGGGTTCGAGTCCCGTTTTCCGCTCCATTTTTTTTGCGCCGGTAGCTCAGTTGGATAGAGCAACGGCCTTCTAAGCCGTGGGTCGCGGGTTCGAATCCTGCCCGGCGCGCCAAGAGTTTATGGTGGGTGTAGTTCAGTTGGTTAGAACGCTGGATTGTGGTTCCAGAGGTCGGGGGTTCGAATCCCCTCACTCACCCCATTGTTTTTGTGGATCGTTAGCTCAACTGGCAGAGCACCTGACTCTTAATCAGGGGGTTACAGGTTCGATTCCTGTACGATCCACCAGTTTTCCGTCTTGGTGATGCCTTCTAATGGGACCGTTAGCTCAACTGGCAGAGCACCTGACTCTTAATCAGGGGGTTACAGGTTCGATTCCTGTACGGTCCACCATTTTTCCGCCAACGACGATGCGAGAGTGGTGGAATTGGTAGACACGCTGGATTTAGGATCCAGTGCCTTCGTGCGTAGGGGTTCAAGTCCCCTCTCTCGCACCATTTTCCTCGTTAAGGGATTCCCTTCATCCATTACCCTTCCTTTTAGTTCTCTTATTCTCCTTTATATGATAAGCTGTTTTCAGGACGTATTGTTTTATCTGTCTTGTTTATTCATAGAATAAAATTCAACCAATGTAGAGGTGTTGCCCGTGTCCGAGTCCTCAAGTCAACGAGAAAAGCGCTTGCTTGACATGGCGGGGGGAGATCTAAAACTAGCCGTAGAGTTGGCCCGCATCTTTTTATCTCATTACGATGAAATGCATCGTTCTCTGGCCGATGCCGTAGAACGACGAGATCCTTTGGACGTACGGCGAATGGTTCACTCGATAGAGGGCAGTTTAGGGGCGATGGGAAGTCTCGAGTCAATAGAGAAGCTGTCCGCCATAGGTCAGGCCGGTCGTGACGAGCGTCGTGATCTTTTCGAGGAACTATTTCTCCTCTACGAGGAGGCCATCAATCGTTCCAACGACGAGATACGTCTCTTCATAGATGCGCAGAAATGAATGGTTTAGTAAAAGAAGTTCGTTTGTGATATACTACCGTGGTTGTTCAAGATATAGGTTGTCGTGAAAGGGGTTGCCTCTCGTGAGATCAGAGATGCTGTCGCAGGAAAAGAACGTGGTTACCATAAAAGCGGTTGTTGAAAAAGAGGACTTCAAAAAAGAGGTCTCCAAGATGTACGATAAGCTCGCCAAAAATGCAGCTATCCCAGGGTTCCGCCGAGGGAAGGCTCCCAGAAAGGTTCTCGATCTTCGTTTCGGGAAAGAGGCTATTTTGGCAGAGGCTTTGGAAGAGATGATCCCATCTCTCCTAGGAGAGATAACCACCGATTACGATTTGAACCTTATCGAGGATCCGGACGTTAAGATCGACGTTATGGAAGAGGGTAAGGATGTGGAGTTGACCTTGGTTTTCGAGGTCGAGCCCGAGGTGTCCTTGGCCGATCTATCCGAGATCAAGGTAGTAAAACCAAAGATGAACGTCACCGACGATCATGTAGCGGAAGCGATCGATGATCTTCGTAAAAGACATTCCTCTTTGGAGTCGGTAGATCGCCCCAGTGCTTCCGGAGATGTCGTCGTGGCGGATTACTCAACGGTAGTGGTCGACGACGAGGGAGAGGAAATAGTCTCTCACCCTGCTGAGAGTCACTCTTTTGACTTGGTCGAAGAGACCCTGAGGCCCGAGATATATCAGGCATTGCTTGGCGTCTCTCCCGAGGACGAAAGGGACTCGCAGGTCGTTATAGACGAGGATTACAAAGACGAGAAATTAGCGGGGAAGACCGCTAAATATAAGTTTACCGTAAAAGAAGTCAAGGAAAGAGTTCTGCCGAATCTCGATCCAACCTTCTTCGGACAGGTTTTCGGAGAAGAGGGAGAGACTATGGACGAGGGGGCTTTCAGAGAAGCCATATGTAATCGTCTAGGAGAGCATATGGAAGGCGAAGCTCAGCAGGCTGCCGAGGGCGACATGGTCAGAAAATCAGTGGATGCCTCCGATGTAGAGGTTCCCGTATCCATGGTCAACAGACAGGTCGAAAGCCTTAAAAAGAGAATGGAAGAGCAGGAAACCGAGGATGTAGACGATTCGCAGCTTATCTCTCAGGCCGAAAGAGACGTTAAGGAGTTCCTTGTCTTGGAGGCTTACGGCAAGGATCTGGCCGTTGAGCTCACCAAGGAGGATCTAGACGAGGAGTTCCAGCGTGTAGCCGATAGTTACGGAATCGGGGTAGAGGCGGTAAAGGGAGCTTTCCTTAAAAATAAGGACAAGATCAACGAGATAGCCCATAGTCTGAAGGTCAAGAAGACGATCTCCGCAATGATGGAGAAGGTCTCCGTTGAGGAAAAGGAGTTGGGCCAGGCTCAATAATCAGGACAGGGAGGAGTTACCTCGATGTCGATGTATATCCCTTATGTCATAGAGCAAACGGGGCGAGGAGAGAGATCCTACGATATCTACTCCAGGCTCTTGAAGGACCGTATCGTTTTCATAGGAGACGAGATAAACGATGGTCTGGCGAACTCGGTCATAGCCCAGATGTTGTTTTTGGAGAGCGAGAACCCCGATAAGGATATCTATTTTTACATCAACTCTCCCGGTGGTTCCACCACCGCCGGGTTGGCGATCTATGACACCATGCAGTATGTCAAGTGCGATATCTCGACCATAGTCGTAGGAATAGCCGCCAGCATGGCGGCGGTGCTTTTGACCGCCGGCACTACGGGGAAAAGGGTATCTCTTCCTCGAAGCAGGGTGATGATACATCAACCTTGGGGAGGTGCCAGAGGCAAGGCATCCGATATGGCTATTCAGGTCAAGGAGATTATGCATACTAAAGAGACGTTGAATCGGATTCTGGCCGACCACAGTGGTCAGGATTTCGATAAGATATGCGAAGATACGGAAAAGGACTTCTATATGTCAGCTGACGAGGCCATGGCCTATGGGCTTGTGGACAAGGTCATCGATAGACGATAGAATTCGTAACCGCCGAGACGCAGATAAGGGAGCCCGCAAATCGGGTATCCCTTATTTGTGCATTATGGGCGTTAATGCGTCGTCCAGGTTCCTATCCGATCGCAAGGAGGACTAAAAATGAGAAATTTTGACGAGAAAGGCCGTACAGGAGATAAGGGCATTCGTTGTTCCTTTTGTGGCAAAACCCAGGAAGAGGTGGTCAAGCTAATCGCCGGGCCTGGCGTCTATATATGTAACGAGTGCATCAACCTCTGTTCTCTGATACTTCAGGAGGATCAGGCCTCTCAGGAGTCGGGAAAGACCCTCTCGGTAAAGGAACCTTTTATGGACTTCAACAACATTCCCAAGCCCAGAGAGATCAAGTCCTATCTGGATCGTTACGTTATCGGTCAGGAAAAGGCCAAAAGAGCCGTCTCCGTATCGGTATATAACCACTATCGGAGAATTCAGAACAATATGGCCAACGAGAGCGAAGTTGATATCCAGAAAAGCAACCTACTGTTGGCCGGTCCTACCGGTTCAGGAAAGACCCTGATCGCCCAGACACTGGCAAAAAAACTTAATGTTCCCTTTGCCATGGCGGATGCCACCGTTCTTACAGAGGCTGGATATGTCGGAGAGGACGTCGAGAATATCCTCGTAAGGCTTCTACAAGCCGCCGATTACGATGTCTCCGCTGCGGAGAGAGGGATCATCTACATAGACGAAATGGACAAGATAACCCGTAAGTCCGAGTCGACGTCGATAACCAGAGATGTCTCGGGGGAAGGAGTTCAGCAGGCATTGCTCAAGATACTCGAGGGGACCTTGGCCAACATTCCCCCCAAGGGTGGCAGAAAACACCCCTATCAGGAATTCATATCGATAGATACCACCAATATCCTTTTCATATGTGCGGGGGCCTTCGATGGCCTTGAGGATATAGTAGCCAGAAGGATGAACAGAAAGATGATCGGCTTCGGAGGTGAAGTCCACAGCAAAGTGTCGGCCAAGAGATTTGAGCTTCTGTCTCATGCAGAGCCGGACGATCTGATGTCCTTCGGTTTTATACCGGAGATCATAGGCCGTATTCCCGTATTGGTTCCCATGGAGACCCTGGACGTAGATGCCTTGGTCAAGATACTTACCGAGCCTCGTAACGCTTTGGTCAGACAGTATGAGAAACTCCTTGAGCTGGAGAACATCGATCTGGAGTTTACCGAGGGAGCCTTAAAAGCCGTAGCTGAAAAAGCCATGATCAAGAACACCGGGGCCAGAGGACTCCGGACGATAATGGAGGGCAGAATGTTGGATCTTATGTACGATATCCCTTCCAGAGAGGACGACGTCGTCAAGATTATTCTGGACGAAGGGTTTATCGACGGCTCGGAGCCGCCCAGGTATGTTCTCGGAAGCGATGAGGAGGTAGCCTAGTTTATGGCCTATGTTCTTCCCGTTCGGGACATGGTGATGTTCCCGGGGGCCATCGCTCCTCTTTTCGTAGGACGTCCCAGATCCCTCAAGGCAATTGAGCTTTCCATACTCGAGGATCGGAAGATCTTCGTCGCTACCCAGATGGACCTGTCGGTAGAGGATCCCGGAGACGGAGATCTTTACTCTATGGGAACTCTCTGCAACATACTTCAGATGGTCAGGGTTCCGGATGGATCGACCAAGGTGCTGCTTGAGGGGCTCGGGCGTATGAGGGCTAGATCGTTCGTCAAGGAGAGGGATGTCCTATCGGCCGATATCGTACCAGTTGAGACAGGGCGATGGAGGAAAGATGAAAAGATAGAGGCATTAAAGAGAAGTGTAATGCTGGCTTTCGAGGAATACGTGACCCTTCACCCAAAACTTCCGTCGGAGATCCTCATCTCGGTTAATTCTGTGAAAGACCTGGATAAAATGTCCGACCTGGTCGCGTCTCATCTGACCATAGATGTCGACAAAAAACAGAATCTTTTGGAATGCAACCGTATGGATACGAGGTTGGAGTTTCTTCTTAAGACGTTACTGGAGGAAAACGAACTTCTGAAACTGGAACACGATATCCACGACAGAGTTCAACAGGAGCTGGAACAGGGGCAGAAGCAGTATTATCTGAGGGAGCAGCTGAAGATCATACGTTCCGAGTTAGGACAGGACGATTCGGAATCCGAACTGGACGGGTACGAAAAGAAGATCATCGATGCAGAGCTTCCGGAGGAAGTGGAGGAACGGGCCAGGGAGGAACTTCGAAGATTGGGCAAGATGCCGCCTCTGTCGGCGGAGGCCACGGTCGTGAGGAGCTACATAGACTGGATCTTGGGGATGCCTTGGCATAGGGAAACGGAGGACAATCTCGACCTCTCCTCGGTGCGTTCCGTCCTGGAGTCCAATCATTACGGTCTCGAGAGGATAAAGAAACGCCTTCTGGAATTCATAGCGGTCAGGAAACTGGCGGGAGACCAGGCCAGAGGGGGAATTCTCTGTCTTGTCGGCCCTCCCGGGGTCGGGAAAACCTCGTTAGGCCGTTCCGTCGCCGATGCTATGGGAAGAAAGTTCGTCAGTATGTCTCTGGGCGGGGTAAGAGACGAAGCGGAGATACGAGGCCATAGGAAGACCTATATCGGATCCATGCCTGGCAGGATAATGCAGAAGATAAAGCAAGTGGGGACCAAGAACCCGGTGTTGTTGATGGACGAGGTCGATAAACTGGGCAACGATTTCAGAGGGGATCCGGCGTCGGCCCTTTTGGAGGTACTAGATCCATCGCAGAACGATCGTTTCGTGGACCATTATCTGGAGGTCCCCTTCGATCTCAGCAAGGTCCTGTTCATTACCACCGCAAACGTCACCCATACGATACCAAGCGCCTTGTTGGACCGTATGGAGGTTATAGAGCTTTCCGGTTACGTGATGGAGGAAAAACTGAGGATAGCTAAGAAACACCTGCTGCCCAAGCTTCTCAGGGAAAACGGACTGAGCAGGAAAGACCTTACCATCTCCGACGGAGTTTATCGAAAGATAGTGGGAGAGTACACGAGGGAAGCGGGCGTAAGAAACCTGGAGAGGAACATGGCCTCCCTCTGCAGGAAAGCGGCGATGAAGATCGTCGAATCGGAGACTTCCGACGAAAAAGTCGGCCCTGTTAGGGTGACCGCTAAAAACTTAAAAGACTATCTTGGCGCCCCAAAACGGTACGATCTCAGGCTTCCCAAGAGTCCCCGCAGAGGAGTTGCCTTGGGCTTGGCATGGACTCAGGCCGGAGGAGAGGTCCTGGTGATAGAGGCTATCTCTACGGAGGGAAAGGGGCAGGTCACCTTGACCGGCAACCTCGGCTCCATTATGCAGGAATCGGCACAGACCGCTATGGGGTATCTGAAAGGTCACGGCGGCCAGCTCGGCCTTAAAGACGTCGACTGGAACGGTCTCGACGTCCATCTCCACGTCCCTGAAGGCGCTATCCCGAAGGACGGACCTTCGGCCGGTATAACCATGGCCGTGGCCATATTGTCGGTTTTGGCCGGTAGAAGATACCTCCCGGACGTTGCTATGACTGGCGAGATCTCCCTTCTAGGGCAGGTCTTACCGATCGGGGGCATCAGGGAAAAGATTTTGGCTGCCAAGAGAAACGGTATCAAGAGGCTCATCGTTCCCGAGGGCAATCGTCCCGACGTGGAAGAGCTCGAAGAGTGGGTTAAGGACGGTCTCCGTTTCGTCTTCGTCTCTTCCGCTAAGGACGTCTTTAAGCATGCCTTGGAGTCCGATTAATGTTCAGGTGGAGAGCGGAGCTTGTCCGCACAGCCTTCGAGGCTCGTCAGTTTCCAGAACCTAAGTTTCCGGAGGTCGCCTTGGCAGGCAGGTCAAACGTGGGAAAGTCCAGTCTGCTGAACGCCCTTATAGACCAGAAAATAGCCCATATCAGTTCGAAACCGGGAAAGACTAGAAGCATAAATTTTTTCGAGGTCTCCTCTGGAGGAAATCCTTTTACCTTGGTCGATCTTCCTGGATATGGATTTGCGTCGAGGAGCAAAAAAGAACAGGACCAGTGGCGTAAGCTGATAGAGAGATACGTATCTTCCAGACAAAATCTGTCTTTGGTCATACACTTGGTCGATTTTCGTCACGGACTTCTGAAGAACGACGTAGAACTTCAGGACTGGATCTCCGCTCTCGGAGTGCCTATGCTCACGGTCTTTACCAAGGTGGACAAAATAGCCAGGGGTAAAAGAAAGGGCGAGCTTCACAAGTATATAAAGTCCGGTCTGAAATCCGTCGACGTCCCTATCCTCACCTCTACGGAGGGGAAGTTGGGAGTAGAGGAGTTGCGGACTTTCATATCGGCCTACCTGGAAGAATGGAATCGTTATGTGGATAGTTAAGGGGGAAAAAAGATGATAGAGAGGAACAAAGAGCTTTCCAAAAACTACGATCCTAAACCGATCGAGGACAGATTTTATCGGTGGTGGTTGGATAAAGGACTCTTCGAGGCGGACGTAGACAAGGAGAAAGAGGCTTTCAGCATAGTCATCCCCCCCCCTAACGTAACCGGTTCTCTTCACATGGGGCATGCCTTCAATAACACCTTTCAGGACATTATCTGTAGATACAAGAGGATGAGAGGCTACAACGTCCTGTGGCTTCCTGGAACAGATCATGCCGGGATAGCCACACAAAACGTCGTGGAAAGGGAGCTTACCAAAGAGGGTATCTCCAGACACGATATGTCCAGAGAGGATTTTATCGACAGGGTATGGGCGTGGAAAGAGGAATACGGCAACAGGATAATAAACCAGCAGAAAAAACTAGGAAATTCCTGTGATTGGCGCCGTCTGAGGTTCACCATGGACGAGGGGCTCTCCAAGGCGGTACGTGCCGTCTTCGTGAGGCTTTACGAAAAAGGACTCATATACAGAGGGAAATACATCATAAACTGGTGCCCCAGGTGTCAGACCGCCCTTTCCGATCTGGAGGTGGAGCACTCGGAGGAGCCGGGTAAACTTTATTACGTTGCCTATCCGATCGTAGGGGAAGATGGATATATTCTAGTAGCCACTACCAGACCGGAGACCATTCTCGGAGACGTCGCAGTAGCCGTCCATCCCAGGGACGAGAATAATCGCTCTCTGATAGGCAAAAAAGTGGTGGCTCCTTTAACCGGAGGCAGGGAGATACCCATAATAGAGGACAACATGGTGGATCCCGAGTTCGGAACGGGATTCGTCAAGATAACCCCCGCTCATGACCCGAACGACTTCCTGGTGGGGCAGAGACACGGTCTCGAACAGCTCCAGGTGATCGATGCCCAGGGCGTGATGAACGAGAACGCCGGTCCCTATGCAGGTATGTCCGTAGAGGAAGGACGAAAGAAGGCAGTCTCGGACCTCGAAGAACAGGGCTACCTCAAGAAGGTCGAGGATCTTCCTCATCAGGTCGGTCATTGTTATAGGTGTAACACCGTCGTGGAACCCTATCTGTCTGAACAGTGGTTTGTCAAGGCGAAGCCCTTGGCCGACAGAGGAGTTCAATCGGTCGAAAACGGCGAAATCCGATGGTTGCCTGAACACTGGACCAAAACCTACTATCAGTGGATGGAAAACATCAGGGACTGGTGTATCTCACGTCAGCTTTGGTGGGGACACAGAATCCCGGCCTGGACCTGTCAGGACTGTGGACATATAGTGGTTGCCGAGGAAGACCCGACAGAATGTCCTAAGTGCGGATCGTCCGCCTTGATACAGGACGAGGACGTGCTTGATACCTGGTTCAGCAGCGCCCTTTGGCCTTTCTCGACCTTGGGCTGGCCCGATAAGACCGAGGAATTGGAGCATTTCTACCCCACTTCCCTGATGGTGACCGGATTCGACATAATCTTCTTCTGGGTCTCTAGGATGATAATGATGGGGTTGGAGTTCATGGACGAGATCCCCTTCAACGACGTTTACATCCATGCCTTGGTGAGAGACGAGCAGGGGCAAAAGATGAGCAAGTCCAAGGGGAATGTGATCGATCCTCTTACCATGATCGATCAGTTCGGCGCCGACGCTCTTCGTTTTACCGTAGCTGCCCTTACGATGCCCGGAAGGGACATACTCCTAAGCCCAAGTAAGATAGAGAACTACAGGCATTTCCTCAATAAAATATGGAATGCCAGCCGTTTCGCACTGATGAATCTGGGCGACTCGGAACCCTCTCGACCCGATGATAAGGACCTTAGGCTTCACGATAAGTGGATAATGGATCGACTGTCCAAGGTGAACTCTCAGGTTACCGATTATCTTGACGAATATCTCATAGGCGATGCGGCCAGATTGCTCTACGATTTTATCTGGGGAGATCTTTGCGACTGGTACGTAGAGATGAGCAAACCCGCTCTCTGGGGAGACGAGGGTGAGGACAGAAAGGAAGCCACCCTCTGGGTCCTTCTCGAAGTCTTCAAAGAGACTCTCTCGTTGCTTCACCCCTTTATTCCCTTCCTGACAGAGGAGCTGTGGCAGGCTTTCGGTTTTGGACAGGAGCCTATGGAAAAGGAGGAGTGGAAGGTCAGATCCTCCGACGAAAGGCCCGACACCCTGGAGAAATCCATGGATACCCTACAGGACATGATAAGGGCCATAAGGAACCTTAGAGCAGAGGCTGGTTTGCCTCCTCAGAAGTCTGTGGATTCCGTGGTGGTGAGGACGGATTCTAGAGATACTGTTGAACTGGTGAAGGAGAACGAGGACATGATATCCCTTCTCGCCAGGGTGAATAGAGTATCGGTGGTCCCGACCGGATCCGACGCTTCCGGCAAGTCTCTTAGCTCCGTTCTCGGCTCGGGTATAGTCTATCTTCCGGTAGGAGATCTTCTGGATATCGATTCTGAAATACGGAGATTGGAGCAGGAAAAGGAACAGATGGAGAGCAACCTTTCCAAGAGCGAAAAGAAACTGGCCAACCCAAACTTCGTTGAAAGAGCTCCCCTGGATGTAGTGGAAAAAGAGCGCGGTAGGATCGAGGATTTCCAAAGAAGAATTCATAGAATAGCGGAAAACATCGCCAGTCTCTCCGAAAAATGAGCGAAAAAATAGATATAGAGAGATACGACGATATCGAGAGGCTTATGACAGAACTGTCCAGCCCTGGGATACACCCCGGGCTAGGCAGGGTTGTCCGTCTTTTGAACATCATGGGAAATCCTGAAAGATCCTTTCCCGCCGTCCACGTTGTCGGCACCAACGGCAAGGGATCCACTTCCGCCATGATAGAGATGGCTTTGCGGAGTTCGGGATACTCTACAGCTCTCTACACCAGTCCCCATCTTCTGCATTTCGGAGAGAGACTAACCCTCAATGGCGAATGCGTATCTCCGGAAGCCTGGAGGAGATCAATTCTTCGGATATTCGACTGTGTAGAAGAAGACCCCTCGCTAAAAGAGGACAGGCCTACTTATTTTGAGATCATGACGGTATGTGCCTTGATTTTGATCTCCGAGAGATCTCCCGACATAGCGGTGATAGAGGCCGGCATGGGAGGCCGTCTGGATGCCACCAACGTGTTGGGCGACGTCAGGCTGTCGGTGGTCACGCCTATCGCCTTGGATCACAGCGATTTTCTCGGAGATACTGTGGAGGCGGTGGCGGAGGAAAAATTCGCGGTCATAAGGGATGGGGGTCGAGCCATCTTTGCCGGAGACGGAGGAGGCGTGCTATCTCGCCGTTTCAGGGAGATCTGCGACAGCCGAGGTTGCATCGATGTCGTGGCGGATGAGACGATAGAGATAGATCTGGATAGTTTATCCCTGTCCCTTTCAGGTACGACGGTATCTCTTAGAAGACAGGGGAAGACCGTCGAGCTTGTCCTGTCTTTATTGGGTAGATACCAGGCGGAGAACGCACGTCTAGCCTATCTGGCCTGCGATATCCTGAGAGAAGATTTTTACCGGATGAAAAAAAAGGATATCCTGAGAGGTTTTTCCTCCACCAAATGGCCCGGAAGGTTGGAGGTATTTAGAAAAGAGCCTCCTCTGCTTTTGGACGGAGCCCATAACCCCCACGGAATGTCGGCTTTGGTAGCCTCCTTGGGCGATCTTATCGGATCTAGAAGCCTCGGAATCGTCTATACGTCCATGTCCGACAAAGACTACGCCACCGTGTTGGGCATACTGTCCGACGGTATGTCCTGTCGACTGTACTGTACCGAGGTGCCCGATAACGAGAGGTGTGCCAAAGCCGAAAGACTGGCCCAAGCTGCGAAGGACATGAGGTGGACAGCCTCTCCGGTCGCCGTAACCGATCCATCGAGAGCCCTGGATCTTGCCTCGGAGGAGTGCGACATCGTTATCGGCTGCGGGAGTCTCTATCTATTGTCCTGGATATACAGGAACTACGTAAAACCATGATCCCTTCCTTTCGCGTATCGATCGGAGCAAATGGAGATGTGCTCGAGTTTTTGGAGGGGAACTCTGTTCGTGGTGCTATGACGTTGCGTTCTCCCGATCTTCGTCCTCAGGACGAAGTGATGATGTATCTGTCGACCTTGGGAACAGTGATCTCTCCTAGGCAGGTTCATGGCGTCGACATAGTTATCGATCGGGACGACATCGCCTCCCGCACCTTCGGGGACGGCGTCATTCTGACATCCGAAGGATTCATAGGGACGATTCAGGTAGCGGATTGTTACCCCGTCCTGTTATCGGGGAGCTCTCCCGCTCCTTGGCGCCTTCTTCTACATTCGGGATTCAAGGGAACTGTTGACAATATAGTCCTTGCCGGATGGCGTAGGTTGTTGAAGACGACGGACGTGGATGTCGAGCTATCTCGTGCCTGGATAGGTCCGGGAATAGGTTCTTGCTGTTACAGAAGAAAGAGCAACGATCCCTGGACCGATAAAGCGATGCGCCTGCTTGAAAGGAATTTTTGGAGAAGAGACGGCGACTCCGTATGGTTCGACATGGCTTCCGCTATAAGAAGTCAGATCGAGGGATTGGGTATTGACCCGAACAACATCGCCGTTCATGGGGAGTGTACTTTATGCAACTCTTCCAGGTATCTATCCTATCGAAGCGGGGATAAAGAGAGCCGAATGGTCTTTTTTTCATCCATAGATGCCACTTTCGACGCTTATCTGTGATACTGTAGACGGGAACAACAGAACCAGGCCGATTGGAGTGAGTACTGGTGGAATTGAAAAGAATGGGCGTCGTTGGAGTAGGCCATCTTGGGCAGCATCACGCCCGAATTTACACCGAGATATTGGGAGCTCAGCTTGTCGGGGTGATGGATGAAAACTCCGAAAGGGCTTCCTCTATAGGTCAACATCTCGGGGTTCCGTATTACGACGATATAGATGAGTTTCTCGATTCGGCACGTCCCGACGGTATAAGCGTGGTGGTTCCTACGGTGAACCATTTCGAGGTTGCTAGAAAAGCTCTCCTCAGAGGGGTCAACGTATTGATAGAGAAGCCAGTCACTACCACCGTCGAAGAGGCGGAACAACTTTTGACCATGGCAGCGGAGAAGGATCTGGTGCTTCAGGTAGGGCATATAGAGAGGTTTAACAGCGCCATACAGTACGTGTCAAAGATATCTCACGAGCCAATGTTCCTTCAATCCAGGCGACTCGGTCCTTTCTCATCCAGGATCAGCGACGTGGGAGTAGTTTTGGATCTTATGATTCACGATATAGACATCGTACTATCCTTGGTGAATTCCTCTATAGAGAACATCTCCGCTACCGGTAGAAAGATTCGTTCCGACTACGAGGACATAGCCTCCGCCCAACTTTCCTTCGAAAATGGGTCGATGGCCCATATTCTCGTGAGTCGAGTCTCGGAGAGACGACTTCGTCAGATGGAGATAATGGAGCCGGAGAGATACCTTTCCATAAACTATGAGACTCAGGATGTATCCATACACCGCTGTGTAAACCAAAGTGGTACCGGATTAGTCGAGGTCATAGAGCACCCTATATTTCCCAAGAGCGAGCCTCTGAAACTGGAACTTCAACATTTCGTGAGCTGCGTCAGGGACGGCAAACAGCCGTTGGTGGGCATTTCCGATGGTAAGAGAGCTCTGGAGATCGCGGTGGAGGTATTGAAACAGATACATCGAAATAACTCACTGTCGGCTCATGCGGAAGAGGCTGTATAGCCCTACTGTATGACTTCAAGTAGTGTAAAATGAAGGGAAGAGGCCTGCCTCTTCCTTTTTTTTATGGCGGTTTCAATAACTGTAGGGGAGGGTTCCGAATGAGCATTTTTAAGTCCATACCGGCGGTAAACCTTCAGGCGTTGTTGGCTTTAGGATGTTTCGGCCTGTGTCTGTTTTTTGCAAGGGTAGTGAGGAGAATATCGGAGGGGGCGATACCGGGAGGAGCTGGGTCTATTCTCTACCTTAGAACTTTGATAGGTTTTCTCTTTGCAGCTTCCATCGCTCTCGGGCTGGCTTCTTTTGCCGGTATCGACGTCCTTAAGGGAGGGATTTTTTTGCATGATTAAAAAAATCTGTTTAATGACATCTATCTTGATTTTTATGTCGATCGGGTCCTTAAAAGCTCAAGAACCTATTCAACCGATAAAGGGAGACCGAGTGATCTCTGAGCGGTTTTTTATCGACTCTTATAGAAAATTGGTTCAGAGAAAGTATTGGAGCTCTTTGGAGAGCATAGACGAAAGTCTCAAGGCAGACCCGTATAACGTGGATTGCTACCTTTTAAAGGCTATAGTGGAGAGAGCCATGGGGCTTTCGGAAAAGGCTCTATCAGATTTGAACTCCTATCTGGAGGTTCGTCCCAGAGACGCTACAGCTAAGGCGTTTTTCGAGGGGGTCTCCGATAACGACGACGATCCCTTTGGGAGAATTCCGGTTAAGTATCAGGGATACTCACAATCGTTGAAGACTTTTTTCAAGCTGCCTCCCCAGAACGCTACCGGTACCTTGGGTCTTGCCGGAACCGGTTTTTTCGGAGATAGTCTGGCTGTATGCGATCGAATTTCCGACAGAGTCCAGTTTTTTTCTCCTATGGAATACAGGGAGCTGTCTTTTGAATCTCCTGTGGGCCTGGTCCCTCTGAGTTTGAATCGCTTTGTCGTGGCGTCGGAAAAGGGAATAGTCTTCGAGTACGAAGAGAACGATAATCTCTTCAAGGTCGTCAGGAGCGGAGATCTTGGAGAATCCCTAGAAAGCATAGCTTTTCTGTCTGATACCAGGATGGTAGCCGCTCTTCCCGACGCCAGGAAAGTGGGGCTCTATGACTATCCGTCCTTAAAGCGAATATCCGAATGGTCTCCTCCCCAAGCCGGTATCTTCGAGCCGAGGGGCTTAGCCGTAAGGGGGGCTTCAGTCGCTGTATCCGACAGGAACGGTGATAAGATCTTTATCTTTTCATGGGGTGATCAAAACTACGTTGAACTGGCTAAAGAGGCTCCTCGTTCTCTTCTGTGGGGGGTGGGTGGTGATCTGCTGTCTCTTTCCGATTATGGGACGATGTCGATCTTCTCTCCCGAAGAGGACGGGAGCTGGAAAATCTCCGACGAAATAGAGGTGGAAGAGGGTTTTTCCATGGCCAGGATGAAAGACCAAGTCTACATAGTCAAAGCCGACGGTAGATCTATAACCGCTTTGACCCCAGTTCCGTCGAAGAAAAAGGGGTTGACGAAAGACATGATCCTGTATGAACCCCTTCTCGAGGGGATAAACGAGGATCAAGGTACGGCGATATCGGTTAGGATGTCCATAAACGGTCCTCTGATAAGCTACACCAAAGGTCAGAGCGGGGTTCTGTCGACGGTATGGCAGGATACCATGAAGCCCGGTCGGATTCTCTCTATTCAAGACGAAGAGGGCTCCGAAGCCATAATGGTTTCCGGTAAAAACCTGCATAGAACAAGCGATGCCAAGGTGTTGCTGATATCCGAGGAGGATAATTCTCTGGAAAGAGGACTCCGGATGATCTGGGAGGAAGGACTTCCTGTGTCCCAGCTGATACTCGACTCATCCATAGACCTGAGTAAGCGACAAATTTCTCGAATTTTAAGGTTTTGTCTTATGAACGGTGTTTCAATATCGGCTTGGGTCACGAAAATACCTTCAGATAATTTGATATTGGCGGTTGAAAACACCGGAGGAACGGTTTACTATTCCAACAGTCTGTCGAGAAAAAACATTTTCCCTTTAAAAACAAACAGTTTCCTTGTCAAGATTTTTTATCCGGATACTGTATATTCTTCGGGGTATCCTAGCAAAAACATGTTATCAACCATCGCAGATTTTGGTATGATCTCTTATCGAGGCTGGCTTCCGGTTTGGCCGGACCTTTTATAGGCTATAAGCGTACACTAAGGGGGAAAGAGCGTGTTTGACAAAAAGATTTTGGAAGAAGTTCGTAGGCTGAAGGAAAGCTACGACGCTTCGGTGGAGAAGACCATCGTCAAGCGTCCGGAGCGAAGGGAGAGTTTTACCACCAGTGGTGGTATACCATTGAAGCGTCTGTATACACCTCTAGACATCGAAGGGGTCGACTACGAGAGGGATCTGGGCGTCCCGGGATCCTATCCCTACACGAGAGGAGTCCAGTCTACTCAGTACAGAGGTCGTTTTTGGACCATGAGACAGTACGCCGGGTTTGCCACTGCCGAGGATTCCAATCGTCGTTACCGTATGCTCATGGAGCAGGGAACGATGGGGCTTTCCGTCGCCTTTGACCTTCCCACCCAGATAGGTTACGATTCGGATCATCCCATGGCGGCCGGCGAGGTCGGCAAGGTCGGAGTAGCCATAGACAGTCTTGCTGATATGGAGACCCTGTTCAACCAGATTCCTCTGGACAAGGTTTCAACCTCCATGACGATCAATGCTCCTTCTTCAGTGCTCTTGGCGATGTATATAGGGGTTGCCGAAAAACAGGGCATCTCGATGGAGCAGCTTTCCGGTACGATCCAGAACGACATCCTCAAGGAGTATATCGCCAGGGGAACCTATATATTTCCGCCTAAGCCTTCTATGAGGTTGATAACGAATATCTTCGATTTCTGCAGCAGAAACGTGCCTAAGTGGAATACCATATCCATCTCGGGCTATCATATCCGTGAGGCGGGAAGCACCGCCGTTCAGGAGGTAGCCTTTACCCTTGCCGATGGCATCGCTTACGTGGAAGCCGCTATAAAAGCGGGGCTGGATCCCAACGTTTTCGGTAAGCGTCTCTCCTTCTTTTTTAACGCTCACAACGATTTTATCGAGGAGATAGCCAAATTCCGGGCCGCCAGGAGACTTTGGGCCAAGATCCTCAAAGATAGATTCGATGTCACCGATCCCAAGGCTCTCTCGCTTCGTTTCCACACCCAGACCGGCGGCTGTACCCTCACTGCTCAGCAGCCGGAGAACAACATCGCCAGGGTCACCATACAGGCCCTCGCCGCGGTTCTGGGGGGGACGCAGTCTTTGCACACCAACAGCATGGACGAGGCTCTTGCCCTTCCCACGGAGAAGAGCGTCCGAATTGCCCTCAAGACCCAGCAGATCATAGCTCATGAATCAGGAGTCTGTAACACGGTGGATCCCGTGGCAGGATCCTACGCCATAGAGAACCTCACCAACGAGATCGAGGATCAGGCTATGGCCTATATATCCAAGATAGACGAGATGGGCGGGATGATGAGCGCCATAGAGAAAGGGTACGTCCAGAAGCAGATTCAGGACGCCGCCTACGACTATCAGCTATCCATCGAGGAGAACGACAGGATCGTCGTCGGGGTGAATAAGTTTACCGTCGAGGAGGAAAAAGGAACTCTTCAGCTTCTAAAGGTCGACGAGTCGGTCGGTTCCAATCAGGCCAAAAAACTCAAGGAGCTTCGCGAGTCCAGAGATAACATAGCGGTGAATAACGCTCTCGACAAGATAAGAGAGATGGCCAAGGACGAGGGAGCAAACTTGATGCCCGCCATCCTGGACGCTGTTCGCTGCTATACCACCGAGGGCGAGATCTGCGGGATCCTTCGGGAGGAGTTCGGAGAGTACAAGGAAAATATCGTCCTGTAGGACGCATCCATTTGGGGGGAGACTGTTCAATGAGTGATCGTAAAATTCGAGTTGTCGTAGCGAAACCTGGTCTCGACGGTCATGACCGAGGAGCCAAGGTAATTGCCAGAGCTCTCAGGGATGCTGGCATGGAGGTAATCTACACCGGTCTTCGTCAGACCGTCGATCAGATCGTGGACACCGCGATCCAGGAGGACGTTGACGCCATCGGAATAAGCATACTCTCCGGAGCTCATCACCATTATTTCAAGGCCATCATAGAGGGTCTTGCCGAAAAAGACGCAAAGGATATCATAGTCTTCGGAGGTGGTGTCATACCGGAAGCCGATATCCCTTCTCTGATGGAGATGGGAGCCGGCGCCATTTTCGGTCCCGGAACGCCTACGTCAACCTGTGCCACATGGTTGAAAGAGGCGGTCGCCAAGAAACGGGAAGCCGAGTAGATCGATGATAGAGAAAGCCCTGTCCGGAAACGTCAGGGCCATGGCCCGTCTGATCTCTGAGGTGGAGAACGAGACGGCTAGGTCCGAGAAGATCATGAGAGAGATATATCCTCATACCGGGAAAGCCCATATAATCGGTGTGACCGGAAGTCCGGGATCGGGTAAGAGCTCGCTGGTCAACAGGATGATCGCATCGTTCCGCGGGCAGGGAAAGACGGTCGGTATTATAGCGGTGGACCCCTCCAGCCCTTTCAGTGGAGGAGCCATCCTTGCGGACCGTATAAGGATGCAGGAGCACAGCGGCGATCCCGATGTGTACATCAGAAGTATGGGGAGCCGCGGTTCCTTGGGTGGACTGAGCAAATCCACCTACGAAGGTGCTCTCATTCTCGATGCCTGCGGCAAGGATATCGTCATCGTGGAGACCGTGGGAGTCGGTCAGTCCGAGATAGATGTGGTTAAGATCGCCGACACCGTATGTCTGGTGTTGGTCCCCGGAATGGGCGACGATATGCAGATAATGAAGGCCGGAATCATGGAGATAGCCGACCTTTTCGTGATAAACAAATCCGATCGAGACGGTGCCGACAAGGTCGCCGCCGAGGTCCAGCTGATGCTTAAAATGTTCCACGATGGCACAGGATGGTATCAACCGGTTACCCTTACGTCCGCTGAAACCGGTAGCGGACTGGAGGAGCTCTCCGATACGATAGAGCGTCATCGTCGTTATCTCGAGACATCGGAGGAGGGGGAGCTTCGTTTAAAAAGACGGCTTCAATGGGAGGTGGAGGAAATTGTCCGTCGTCGTATCGCCAAGGCAACAGAATCTGCCTGGGAACGGCGTCAGGAGGAGTCCGTGCTGGAAAGTCTCTATCGAAAGGAAACCGATCCCTATCGGGTGGCTCAGGATGTTCTCGTGAGCGCTTTGGACGAGGTCCGATCCGGTCAATACGTTTAGGAGGGAATGGGAATGGCTATAAAGTCGATTGATGAGCTCTGTAACGGCCTTTTGGAGAAAAGAGAAAAGGTTAGTCTTGGAGGCGGCGAGAAGGCCGTAGCTAAGCAGAAAGAGAAAGGCAAGCTGACCGCGAGGGAGAGAATAGATCTTCTGCTCGACGATGGGTCTTTCGTCGAGATAGACGAATACGTGGAGCATCGTTGCCATAACTTCGGAATGGAGACCAAGAAATTTCCCGGAGACGGTGTCGTAACGGGATGGGGAACGGTGGAAGGACGGAAGGTTTACGTCTTCAGCCAGGATTTCACCGTCCTCGGAGGTTCTCTCGGGGAGATGCACGCAAAGAAGATCTGCAAGGTCATGGATTTGGCACTTCAGAACGGTGCCCCCGTAGTCGGGATCAACGATAGCGGCGGAGCGAGGATACAGGAGGCGGTGGATTCTCTCAACGGCTACGGAGAGATCTTCTACAGGAACACCCTCGCCAGCGGAGTTGTCCCCCAGATCTCCGTTATAGTCGGTCCTACTGCCGGTGGAGCCGTCTACAGCCCTGCTTTGACCGACTATATCTTCATGGTGGATAAAACCGGAATTATGCATATCACAGGTCCCGCGGTGATCAAGGCAGTTACCGGGGAGGAGGTCACCAGCGAGGAGCTCGGCGGAGCCAAGACCCATAACAGCAAGTCCGGCAACGCCCATTTCTTCGCCAACGACGAGGCCGAGTGTTTCAAGCAGGTCAGGGACGTTTTGGGCTTTTTGCCTAGCAATAACATGTGCGATGCTCCCATCAAGGAAACCTCGGACAGCCCCAACAGAATGGATATGGACCTAAGGAACGTGGTTCCCACCAATCCCAACAAAGCCTACGACGTCAGAGATGTCATCTCCAGGATCGTGGATGACGGACGTTTCGTCGAGGTGCAGCCGATGTGGGCCACTAACATGGTCATAGGTTACGGCTCTTTCGGCGGACAGCCTGTCGGTATAGTGGCGAATCAGGCCAACAAGATGGCCGGCTGTCTGGATATAGACAACTCCGACAAGGCAAGCCGCTTTATCCGTCATTGCGACGCTTTCAACCTTCCTATCGTAACCCTCATCGACGTTCCCGGCTATCTTCCTGGGAAGAGCCAGGAGTGGGGCGGTATAATACGCCATGGAGCTAAGCTTCTCTATGCCTACAGCGAGGCGACCGTGCCTCTCGTGTCGGTGGTACTTCGTAAGGCCTATGGAGGAGCCTACTTGGGCATGTGCGCCAAGTCCCTGGGTGCCGACACCGTCTTGGCCTGGCCTCAGGCTCAGATAGCCGTCATGGGAGCCGAGGGAGCTGCCAACATCATCTTCAGAAAAGAGATCTCCGGTGCCGAGGACCAGCAGGCCATGAGGCAGAAGAAGATCGACGAGTACGAGGAGGCCTTCGCCAACCCCTATCAGGCCGCTAGCAGAGGGCTGGTCGATAAGGTCATACTTCCTGAGGAAACGCGACAGGAGGTCATCCTGGCCCTTCGGTCCAACGGAACGAAGCGACAGGCCCTTCCCCGAAAGAAACACGGCGTGATGCCCCACTAAGCGGAGGGGACACAGCATGAATCAGTTATTTGAAGGGGTACACGGTGCCATCAGCCTGTCTCTGATAGCTTTCAGCATCGTTTTCTTCGTCCTTATAGGACTTACCTGTGTTATCTACGGGATAAGGTTTTTCGCTGGACAGAAGGGGGCTACACCGACCTCCAAGGTCTCGACTGGAGGTGCGCCGAGTAAAGCGGCTCAGCCCAGTACCGCTTCGGCCGTACAGTCCAACGATTCCTCCGAGGAGATAGTCGCTGCTATCACAGGAGCTTTGATAGCCAAGCTGGGACGAGGGGTCCGGATCGTCAACGTAAGGCCAGCCGGTAAGGAAAACACCGGGGCCAACGGGTGGTCCAACTGGGGGCGTTTTGACGGTATGCAGGGATTGGATCGTTCCGCCTGGAATGTCGGCGGAAGAAGATAACATATAAAACACGAGAGGATGACTATTACTATGGCGGATAAGTACAGAGTGACGGTGAATGGAACTGCTTACGAGGTAGAGGTAGAAAGTCTTGGCGGCGGTGCTCAGAGCGCGGCTGCCCCTGCGATACCCTCTCCTGCCCCTAAGGCGGCTCCTGCCGCCGCTCCGGCTCCAAAAGCGGCTGCTCCTGCGCCCGCTCCCGCTCCTGCCGCTCCGGCTGGAGGAGAGACGGTGACGGCACCTATGCCGGGCAAGGTCCTCAGGGTAGTGGCCGGACAGGGATCCTCGGTCTCTGCCGGAGATGTGCTCATGATTCTAGAGGCCATGAAGATGGAGAACGAGATCGTTGCTCCCGTCGGAGGAACGGTAACCCAGCTGGCGGCCAAAGAAGGCGCATCTGTCAATAGCGGCGACGTCCTGGCCGTGATCGGCTAAAGCGGAGGAGCGGGCCATGGAGCTGTATCTCCAGTCTCTGGCGAAGGTCTTAGGCGAGTCCGGATTCGCCGCTTTGACCTGGGGCAATATAGCGATGCTCCTGGTGGCCTTCGTCTTCCTTTACCTGGCCATCGTAAAGGGCTTCGAGCCTCTGCTTTTGGTACCTATCGCTTTCGGATGTGTCCTGGTAAACCTTCCCCTCTCGGGAATAATGGACGAAGGCGGGTTTCTCCGATACATATTTTTCGGTACTCAGCATGAGATATATCCCGTTATAATCTTCATGGGTATAGGGGCCCTGACTGACTTTGCCCCTCTGCTGGCCAATCCGATAACCTTTTTGCTCGGTGCCGCCGCTCAGCTCGGTGTTTTTATCGCCCTTTTCGGAGCGATGATGCTGGGTTTCTCCGTAAAAGAGGCGGCCTCCATCGCCATCATCGGAGGTGCCGACGGTCCCACAAGCATCTATCTCACCATGAAGCTGGCACCTCAGATTTTGGGAGCCGTGGCTGTGGCGGCCTACAGCTATATGTCTCTGGTACCTCTAATTCAGCCTCCGGTGATAAAGATGTTCACCACCAAGGCCGATAGGGCTATCAGGATGGATAACCTCAGACCGGTCAGCAAACTGGAAAAGGTCCTGTTTCCGATAGTCTGTACTGTGGCGGCGGGGTTGTTGCTTCCCATGTCCGTTCCCCTGATCGGGATTCTGATGTTCGGTAACCTTCTCAGGGAATGTGGAGCCACCGAGAGGTTGAGCCAGGCCGCCCAAAACGAGATCCTCAACGCCACCACGATCTTTCTCGGCCTTTCCGTCGGTGCGACCATGAGTGCCGCCGATTTTCTCACGGTCGACACCATCAAGATCATACTCCTTGGGCTGGTTGCCTTTGTCGCCAGCACTATGGGAGGGACCCTCTTCGGCCAGCTCATGAAGGTGATGAGCGGTGGAAAGATAAATCCGATGATCGGTGCCGCCGGAGTCTCCGCCGTGCCTATGGCGGCCAGGGTCGTTCAGAACGTCTCCCAGAAGGAGAACCCAGGGAATTTCCTGCTGATGCACGCAATGGGACCCAACGTCGCAGGCGTCATAGGGACCGCTGTCGCAGCATCGGTTATGTTGACTCTTCTGAGTTGATGAAAATAACTAGGGGGTGTGTGACATGCGTATAGTGATAGGTTCGGATCACGCAGGATATGAATTGAAAATGAAACTCATCCCCGTCTTGAAAGCTATCGGTGCCGAAGTCTCTGACTTCGGCACCGATAGCGGAGATGTATCCTGTGATTACCCCGATATAGCCCTGCAGGTCGCTAAAATCGTGGCTACCGGCGAGGCGGAAAAAGGTATTTTGGTCTGCGGAAGCGGCATAGGTATGTCCATCGCGGCTAACAAGGTTCCCGGTGCTTATTGTGCGCTGTGCAGGGATGTCTCGGACGCGGAGATGAGCCGCAGGCACAACAACTCCAATATGCTGGCCATAGGCGGACGTACGACCGACTTCTCCGTAGCGGAGGGGATTGTGAAAACCTGGTTGGTCACCGATTTCGACGGAGATAGACACGTTCGTCGCACTCAGAAGATCAAGGCTTACGAGCACAGTCTGTCAAAGTCTTTCGGGCAAAAAAGAGGGGAGATCGTCATCTTCGACCATCCTCTCGTTCAACATAAGGTCAGCATCATAAGGGATGTCAAGACGTCGGTAAAGGAGTTCAGGGAGCTGGTAAAGGAGATCTCCAGCCTTATGGTCTACGAGATAACCAGAGATCTTCCTCTCGAGATGATCGACGTCGAGACACCTCTCACTACCACAAAAGCCTACGCCTTGGCGGGGAAGAAGCTGGCTATAGTTCCCATTCTTAGGGCGGGTATCGGTATGGTCGACGGAATAATAGACCTGATACCGAACGCAAAGGTCGGTTTCATAGGCTTATACAGGGATCCCGAAACTCTCGAGCCGGTGGAGTACTACTGTAAACTGCCTGGAGACATAGAGGATCGGGAGATCTTCCTCCTGGATCCGATGTTGGCCACCGGAGGGTCCTCTGCCGCCGCCATCGACATGATCAAGAAAAAAGGAGCGAAGAGGGTCTCCCTGGTTTGTCTGATCGCAGCACCGGAAGGTGTCGAAAGGGTCCATCAGGCCCATCCGGACGTCAACGTGTACTGTGCTTCCCTGGACAGTCACCTCAACGATCACGGTTACATCGTTCCAGGCCTAGGCGACGCCGGGGATCGACTTTTCGGAACAAAGTGACAGATAATATCGTGATAAAAGGGAAAACTATCTTGGAGATGATCCTCATGTTTATATGGGGTGTATCTCTTACTCCACTATCTATCAAACTTGCGGGGCGTTTCGGACTTATGGATCTTCCGGACCCCCGCAAGATCCATAATGAGCCCATACCTAGGGGAGCTGGTCTGATCCTCTGGGTGGGATACCTCTTTTGGTGTCTAATGTTCGCTCCTGCCGGCTGGTATTTCCCCGCATTGGCTACCGGCGGTTCGATGGTTTTTCTCGTCGGCTATATGGACGATATGTCTTCCTTGAATCCCATGATCCGTCTATCCGTTCATCTATTGGCTGCTGGATTGATGGTCCTGCCGTTCCAACAGGGCTCTCCTTTTTTTATCTTGATTTCCGTTTTATGGATAGCCGGTTGCACCAACGCATACAATCTCATCGACGGAATGAACGGCTTATCTCTGTCAATGGCTATAGTGGCGATGGTTTCGCTTGCCTGGGATGGAGCGGCTACCTTTGCTCTCCCGGTCGTAGGTCTTTCCTCCGGAGTCTTATTCTGGAATTTTCCCCGAGCTAGGACCTTTCTGGGAGATGGCGGGGTCTACCTGTTGGGGTTCGTGGTGGCCAATCTGATTCTCCGATGGGGGGCGAAAATGTTGTCCGAAGCGGGACCGTCTCTCATCCCCGTTATGGTTCTTCTCGGAGGCGTTCCAGTTCTGGATACTCTCGTCACTATCTTACGTAGGTTGATATCCCGGAGATCTCCCTTTTCCCCAGACCGGGGCCATATTCACCATCGTCTTTTAGATATGGGATTACCGGTTCCCGTCATACTCGTGATTTTATCCTCTCTTCAGATGATTCTCTTTCGCCTTGGTGTCCTCCTACTTTCCCTGTGATCTCTTCGAGAGATGATATAATCTTTGAAGACCTCGATCGGATGATTTTACCGATATATCGATTAGATAGGCTAGGAGTGGTACCGTGGAAGATAAGCTAAGGATAGTTGGAGGAACGCCTCTGAAGGGAACCATTAAAACTCAGGGAGCTAAAAACGCCGCACTGCCCGTCATGGCGGCGTCTTTGTTGCTTAAAGACGCGACATTGACCCTGGAGAACGTGCCGAAATTAAAGGATATAACCACGATGGTCGACTTGCTAAAGGTCTTGGGTGCCGATATCTCTTTTCACGATCATAAGGTCTCTATATCGGTTCCGGACTCGATATCGTGGGAGACACCAGCTTCTCTGGTCCAGAAGATGCGGGCTTCTTCTCTCGTCTTGGGACCGTTGTTGGCGAGAGAGGGAAGGGCAGTTATGCCCCTTCCGGGAGGATGTTCAATAGGAAGTCGTCCTATAGACCTTCATCTCAAGGGTCTGGCTAAAATGGGGGCTTCTATAGAACTTCAGCACGGTGCCGTACACGCTTCCACCAAGGGACTTAAAGGGTGCCGGATCTACCTGGATTTCCCCTCCGTAGGAGCTACCGAAAATCTTCTCATGGCAGCCATCTTGGCTGAGGGAGAAACTGTCCTGGAAAACGTCGCTAGGGAGCCCGAGATAGTCAACCTCGCCGATTCCCTCAGGACTATGGGAGCAAAGATAGAGGGGGAGGGCACCGGTGTCCTCAGAATCCAGGGTACCCCGGACCTTCAAGGCGGCAACGTCAGGATAATTCCTGATAGGATAGCCGCCTGTACCTATATTCTGGCCGGAGTCATCTCCGATGGGGAGGTTACCGTCTCGGACGTTATACCTCAACATTTTGACTCGCTCCTCGCAAAATTGGAGGAGGCTTCTGTGGACGTGACTTTTGATAGTAACAGTGTGTCGGTAGCTCCTTCCAGAAAAAAACTCAAGGCGATATCCTTGAAAACCCTTCCATATCCGGGATTTCCAACCGATGTTCAACCTCAGTTGATGGCGGTCATGTCCTTGGCCCAGGGCACGAGCGTGATCAAGGAAAGCATCTTCGAATCACGATTTCTACATGTCAGCGAGCTTAAAAAAATGGGAGCCGATGTGGAGCTCCAGGGAAATACGGCTATAGTAAAGGGAGTTAACCATTTTAACTGCTCGGAAGTGATGGCAACCGATCTGAGAGCAGGAGCCGCCTTGATCTTGGCTGGATTAGCCACGGAGGGTGAAACGGTGGTCCATGGTATGGGGCATGTCGAGAGGGGTTACGAAAATATAGAGGTCAATCTATCGTCGGTAGGTGCCAAAATAGCGAGCGATATAGGTGGCGAGGACGGTTAAGGAAGCTGGTCATGGCGGGAATTCTTGAGGACATAAGGGTAATATCTTTCGTAGGTCCGGCAGGGACAGGGAAAAGTCTCAGAGCACAGTTTGTCGCGAGGGAGAAGGAGATCGACTTCATCATCGACGACGGACTGGTCATTCATCGTGGACGGATAGTGGCGGGCAAGAGCGCCAAGACGGAAAAGAACATGGTTCGTGCAATTCGTAGAGCGATGTTTTTGTTTCCCGACCATAGGGCTGAAGTGATTAAATTCCTCGAGCGAAATTCCCCCTGTTCCTTGATGGTTATAGCGACATCTAAGGGGATGGCGGAGAAGATATGTTGTTCCTTGGGGATGAAGTCTCCGGAGCTTTTCATAGATATAGCCGATATTGCCTCGCCGGAGGATATAGCTAGGGCCCAATACGAGCGTAAACATAAAAAACAACACGTTATTCCGGTGTCGCAAGCCCAGATAAGGAAGAACTACACCGGTAAGTTGGTGGGAAGGCTGAAGAATCTACTAAGGCTGAAGGATAACTATGAAAAGACTATAGTAAGGCCTCCCTTCAGTTTTTACGGAGATATAAAAATAGAGAGCGATGCGGTTGTTCAGATAACCCGTCACGTTTTATCCTCCTACAGCAAGGTCCACAGTGTCGATGACGTTCAGGTAAAGGATCTGGATGGGTCGTCGGTCGATATAGTTATGAACCTTTCGGTCATATTGAGCTCCCAACCACTCCTCTCTATCGCCGGGTTTCTCTCGAGAAGAGTGAAGCTGACCGTCGAATTTCTATGCGGTCTTGAGGTCCGGAGGGTTGATGTTAATATCGACAAGGTGGTGTCGAAAGATGTCTGATTTACAGAAACTTCTTCCCTTGCAGAAAAGGCTTTTGGCTCGACTTAGCCACGAGGTTTCCTCCTGTCGAAGGTGTGATCTATGCAAGGAGAGGACTCAACCAGTTCTGGGAGAAGGGCCGCCGGATGCGGCCCTGATGTTTGTAGGGGAAGGTCCTGGAGAGGACGAGGACCGTTCGGGAATTCCCTTCGTAGGCAGGGCCGGTAGACTCCTGGATAAAATACTGGAGGCGGCGCAAATAGATAGAAGAGGGGTCTACATAACCAACGTGGTTAAATGTAGGCCGCCTAAGAACAGGACTCCTATGGTGGAGGAGACCATGGTCTGCCAAAGATTCCTGGAGGCTCAGATAGCTGTGGTAAATCCTCGAATAATAGTATGTCTGGGGAACACCCCCATGAAATGGTTCTTGGGAACCTCCGAGGGTATAACTAAGTTAAGAGGTCAGTGGTTTTCGTGGAAGGGTATAGACGTAATGCCGATGTTCCATCCCAGCTACCTTTTAAGGAATGAATCTCGGAAGAAAAACAGCCCCAAGGCACTGACGTGGAGAGATATCCTTGAAGTTCGTCGTCGTTTGGGCGAATTGAAGGTTGGAGGTCGCCATGACTGAAATCGACAACAAGGTCGCTCATCTAGCGATCATAATGGATGGAAATGGACGGTGGGCGAAGAAGAGAGGATTGCCTCGGCTTTTAGGTCATAGAGCGGGGGTAAATACCCTCGAGAGAGTCGTCTATGCCGCAAAAGACAGGGGGATTCGGTATCTGTCTGTCTATGCCTTCTCTAACGAGAACTGGAACCGTCCTTCCGTTGAGATAAAGGGATTGATGAAGCTTTTCAGTTATTATGCCCGTAAGAAACTCCGAGATCTGGTAAAAGCGGATATCAGGGTTAGGTTCGCCGGTAGAAAAGAGGGGTTGCCAGATTCGGTAATCAAGGCTATGGACGTGGCCGAAACAGAGACCTCCGATTGTGAAAAAATGACCCTCATAGCTTGTTTTAACTATGGAGGAAGACAGGAGATCGTCGATAGCGTGAACCGTTTTGTGAAGGAACATCCAGGTGAACCGATATCGGAGGATGCTATATGTTCCAATCTTTATATGCCGGAGGTTCCCGATCCAGACCTTATCGTTCGTACCAGCGGAGAGCTTCGATTGAGCAATTTTTGGCTGTGGCAGAGCAGTTATAGCGAGTTTTTTTTCACATCCTCTCTGTGGCCGGATTTTACTCCCGAGGTTTTGGACGAAGCTTTAAATACTTTTAATAAGAGGGAAAGACGTTATGGCGGGCTTAAGTAAGAAAGGCAGAGAGCTGCTAACTCGAAGTCTATCAGGTGCTCTGATCGTGATAGCCATATTGGGTGGCGTCTCCTACGGTGGGTGGCTGTGGGGAGTTATGGTCACCCTCGTGGGAGTTATATCCTTGGACGAGTTTTACCAGTTGGCTGCCAAGAGATTGAAGATATCCAAGGGGATCGGACTGATCTTCGGTGCTGCCATCCTTATGGCGGTAGGATTGGGACACGTGGAATCCCACGTGATCTTGGTCTCTCTGGCCTTGGCTTTTATAGCCGTACTGTCCATAGAGATGTTGAGACGCCAATATTCAGGGATAAGTACCGCCATAGAAAATGGAGCCGGAACCCTGGCGGGATTGGTCTTCGTAGTCCTGCCCTGGAGTTTTTCCGTGATACTTAGGGGAGGTCCTTACGGTAAGGTCCTCCTGCTCTCGGTGTTCCTTTGCACCTGGGCTTGCGACGTGTCCGCCTATGTCGTAGGAACTCTATGGGGAAGGCATAAACTATGCGACAACATAAGTCCAAACAAAACCTGGGAGGGTTTCTGCAGTGGCGTCGCCGGTAGTTTTCTGATGGCAGCCGCCATCGCCTATGTCAGAAGCTTTCCTCCGCTCCCTCTCCTGATCGTGGGGTTGATATGCGGGATAGCGGGCCAAATGGGCGATCTTTGCGAATCCATACTGAAACGAGAGGCCTCCGTCAAGGACACCGGAAAAATACTTCCAGGACACGGAGGAATGTTGGATAGATTTGACAGCGTTCTCATCAGCTTGACCCTGGTCTACTTCGTCTTCGAGGTGGCTTGGAGATGACCGATATGACTCCGTTGAACCTGGCGATAATAGGTTGTACCGGAAGCGTTGGATCTTCCGTGATGGACGTCTGTAGGAGTTACCCCGATAAGTTTAACGTTGTAGGGCTTGCCGCCGGGGAAAACATCTCCAAGCTTGAGGCATTGACAGGAGAGTTTTGCCCCGAAATGGCGGTTCTGTCGAAAATCCCGAGAGACCGACTTCCCAGCTCATCCGCCGATACGAAGTTCTTCGGGGGACCGGGAGCTCTTATAGAGATGGTCCGTTCCGATACGGTCGATCACGTGGTGGTAGCGTCTTCAGGAACGGACGGTATCCCCGCGCTTCAGGAAGCCCTTAAGGAGGGCAAGACTATCTCTCTAGCCAATAAAGAGAGCATCCTGGTGGCGGGGAAGTGGGTTATGGCGTCTGCCTCTCAAGACCAGATAAGGCCACTGGACAGCGAACATAACGCCGTTTGGCAATGTCTGGCAGGGGAGGATCCATCTTCTGTATCGGAGGTGTCCTTGACGGCCTCGGGAGGTCCCTTCCTCAAGACGCCTCTGAAAGAGATGCAGTTTATAACTCCCGCCGATGCCGTCGCCCATCCCGTTTGGGATATGGGGAAGAAGATAAGCGTAGACAGCGCTACCATGATAAACAAAGGTATAGAGATCATAGAGGCTATGAGGCTTTTTTCGTTACCTCACGACAGGGTAAGGGGGTATATCCACCCTGGATCGTCGGTACATGGTGCCGTCAGGTTCGTCGACGGGGCGGTGAAGATGGTGATGGCCCCTCCCGACATGAGGTTGGCAGCGTTGAACACCTTGGGATACCCCAAGAGGCTTCCTCTGGAACCGCTTGGTATCGAGCCTTTGACCATGAACGGAAGGGATTTGGTTTTCTTCTCTCCCGATAGAGACAGATATCCCGGGTACCATCTGTGTTTGGATATATCTCGTATGGGAGGAAGCTACCCCACGGTGCTGGTAGGGGCCGACGAGGTGGCAGTCGAAGCCTTTCTTAAGGGGGCCATAGCCTTTACCCATATCTGGCAGGTGATAGCCAGAGTCGTAGACCTCTACGACGGAAGGGAAGGCTCCGATCTCGAGGACGAACTGCAAATACTTGACTGGGCCAGGGATAAGGCCCGTTCGATCTGTTTCGGGAGGTGAAACGATGATCGTAGATATTTTGGCTTTTGTATTCATAATAGCCGTATGTGTCGTCATACACGAATACGGCCATTACAGGACCGCTATAGCCTGCGGCGTACAGGTCCACGAGTTCTCCTTCGGTATGGGGCCGGCGATATATAGCTTTAAGGGAAAGAGGAACCTTTGGTCCGTAAGGGCCTTCCCAATAGGAGGGTTCGTCCGTCTTGCCGGCATGGAGGAGGACAACGAGGACGAGATAGTGACCCCTGGAATGGGATTCAACGAGAAGTCTCCGTTCTCCCGCCTTGCTATATTGTTTGCAGGGCCCCTGTCGAACGTGTTATTGGCGTTTTTTCTGACTGCCCTGTTGTTGTGGGGACACGGAATCCTCGACATGGAACGGCCTAAAATCGGAACCATTATGGATGGATATCCAGCGCAGTCGGCTGGGCTGATGCCCGGCGACTTGGTGCTATCCGTCGGAGGTGAAACGATAGAGGACTGGCCATCCATGGCGGAGAGGATAAGATCCCACGACGTGGAAAAACCTCTGGTCCTGAGAATAGAGAGAGGAGAGGAGATCTTTTCCCTTTCGCTGTCCGTCCCTAAAGATCCCGCGACCGGTTACCCCTTGCTGGGTATCCAGCCCGGGAGGGTCAGATTTTCTGCCCTGGAAAGCGTGAGGAGATCTATTTCCTACACATTCGCCATGACTTTGGCCATGGTGAGAGGACTGTTTTCCTGGATAGTCGGTCAGAACCAAGTGGACGTATCCGGTCCCGTAGGCATCGCGTCCATGGCGGGACAGGCCGCAAAACAAGGTGGTTGGGCTCTGCTCTCCTTCCTGGCCATAATCAGTTTGAACCTCGGGATCGTAAACCTATTTCCCTTTCCTGCCTTGGATGGAGGCCGGATAGTGTTTATCCTAGGGGAAATTCTGACCGGGAAGAAATTACCCGAGAAGGTGGAGGGCTACGTTCATTTTACGGGGTTCGTGATATTGATAGGGTTGATCGCCTTTATAACGTGGCAGGATATCCTCAGGTTGCTTACCAGGTAGAGAGGTGGTCTTTTTATGTCGCGATCTGTGTCGGTAGGCTCTCTCGGAATCGGTGGGGATAACCCGGTAAGGGTCGAGAGCATGCTGAAGACCCCCCTTAGCGACAGGGAGGTGTGTCTCGATATGCTTCGGAGACTCTCCGAGGCCGGATGCGAGATGGCCAGGGTCGCTTTCCCGTCTATGGACCAAGGGGACGATCTCAAAAAATTGGTAGAGCTCAGTCCTATCCCGTTGATGGCCGATATACACTTTGATCCCGCTCTAGCGGAGAAAGCCCTCGAACAGGGCTGTCCTGCGATCAGAATCAACCCGGGAAACATGGGAGATCCGAGAAAGCTCGAGAGAATTGTCCATATGGCGAGGGAAAGAAAGGTCCCAATCCGGATAGGTGCCAACAGCGGTTCCGTCAGTTCTAGACAGGTAAAGGATGCCGGAGGAAACAGGGGGTTGGCTCTCGCTCTCGCCGTGGAAGAACAATTTCTCATGTTGCTGCACCACGATTTTCACGATGTCATCCTTTCGGCGAAGTCGACCGATGTCGGAGAAACCCTGGAGGCGAACGGAATCCTCCATGAACGATATGGAGAATACCCCTTCCACGTCGGTATGACCGAATCGGGGTCCGGTATCCCAGGAATAACGAAAAGCTCCGTAGGACTTGGGCTTCTGTTATCCAAGGGAATAGGCGATACCATCAGGGTTAGCCTCAGCGACTCTCCCGTTCTGGAGGTCGAGACCGGCTATGAGATACTGCGATCTCTGGATCTGAGGCACAGAGGAGTGGAGATTATATCCTGTCCTACATGTGGAAGGAAGAAGCTCGACGTGGTGGCGGTGTTGTCCAAGATAAAGCCTCTCCTTGTCGACCTTCCCGACGGTTTCAAGGTAGCGGTGATGGGATGTGAGGTCAACGGGCCTCAGGAAGCCCGCCACGCCGATATAGGGGTGGCCGGGTCTCCTACGGGGATAGTCTTTTTCCGAAAAGGAGAGATCGTAGGAAGGTGCCCTCTATATAAACTTGAAAAAGAGATGAGTTTACTTATCGAGCCATATCGTCTAAAATCCTAGATGGGTCTTCGAGAATATCGTTGCCCATAAAATTGAAAGGAGTGCTTTGTAATGGCGATCAACCTCAGAGGACGTAGTTTCTTGACCCTTAAGGATTTCACCTCCCGTGAAATCGCATATCTTCTCGATCTTTCGATGGATCTCAAAAGGAAAAAGAGAGCGGGCATAAAGGGAGACCTTTTGGAGAATAAGAACGTGGCACTTATATTCGAGAAATCGTCCACCAGGACCAGATGTGCCTTTACCGTCGCCTGTATCGACGAGGGAGCACATCCCGAGTTCTTGGGAAAGAACGATATCCATCTCGGCAAAAAAGAGGACGTCCAGGACACGGCAAGGGTTCTCGGCCGCATGTTCGACGGGATTCAGTTCCGTGGTTTCAGCCAGGACCTCGTAGAGGCTCTCGCCAAGCATAGCGGTGTCCCAGTCTGGAACGGCCTTACCGACGCCTATCATCCTACCCAGATACTGGCCGACTTCCTGACCATCCAGGAGGCTTTCGGAAAGCTTAAAGGCCTGAAGTTGGTCTATATCGGAGACGGAAGAAACAACATGGCCAACTCCCTCATGATCGGAGCTGCCAAGGTTGGAATGCACTGCACCATCGCCGCTCCCGAGAGCCTGTTCCCCGAGGCTTCTCTGGTAGAGGAGGTAAGAGCCATCGCCGCCGAGACAGGAGCTAAGATAGTCTTGGAAAGCGATCCCAAGAAGGCCGTAAAAGACGCCGATGCCATCTACACCGACGTCTGGGCCTCCATGGGCGAGGAGGACAAGGTGGCGGATAGGATAGCCCTTCTGACTCCCTATCAGGTCAACTCGGAGCTTATGTCGGCTACCGGAAACTCCGAGACCATCTTCCTCCACTGTCTTCCTGCCAACAAGGGGCAGGAGGTCACGGAGGAAGTGTTCGAGTCTTCCCGTTCTCTGGTGTTCGACGAGGCGGAGAATAGACTTCACACCATAAAGGCGGTTATGGTCGCGACCCTAGGAAAATAGACATAGGTATTACGGAATTTAAGTACGAAGGCGCGGAGTGAAATTCACTCTGCGCCTTCGTACTTTGGAAGGGCCATTTTCTCCTGCCTAGCGGTGACAATGATAGAGGTCCCGTATCGGATCGTTCACTCCCGTCTTGGGCCATGTGATACAATAACGGGGCCATATAAAAGGAGGAGACACCATGGCGGAAACGAGAAAAAAGGCAGAAGAGATGGTGCGGATCATAGAGAACTGGCTTAGGTCGAAGATGGACGATGCCGGATGTGCTGGAGGAGTCGTCGGGCTGAGTGGAGGAATAGACTCGGCAGTCGTGGCCGCTCTTCTCAAAAGGGTCTTTGGGGAGAACATGCTGGCGGTCAAGATGCCCTGTCACAGTCTGTCCGAGGACGGTGACCATGCCGATCTGATGATCGATTCTTTCGACCTGCCCTGGACTGCGGTGGATCTATCGGATATATACGATCGTTTTACTGAAATATTGAGCTTGGACAAAAATAGCCTTGCCTCCGCCAACATAAAGCCGAGGCTGAGGATGACCGTTCTTTACGCTTTGGCCCAGGACAGAAATTTCTTGGTCTGTGGTACGGGCAACAAGGCGGAGCTTACGGTAGGTTACTTCACCAAACACGGTGATTCAGGGGCAGATCTGCTCCCTTTGGCGGATCTCACCAAAGGAGAGGTCCGGGAGGTAGCTCGTTTTCTGGGTGTGCCTGCGATTATCGTGGAGAAAGCGCCCTCTGCCGGTCTATGGGAAGGTCAGACGGACGAAAAAGAGATGGGACTCTCCTACGATCAGATAGACGAGTATATAGTCAGAGGCGGTAAATGCGAGGTCTCCGACGAGATCGACAGGCGATTTAAGATGACGGAGCACAAGAGGAAGCTCCCCGAAGCTTGTACAGTTTTCGAGGATAGTATATAAAGAAACGGAATTTCAAAGCACGAGGTGATTTATCGTATGTCAGGACACTCGAAATGGGCAAATATCAAACACAGGAAGGCCGCGCAGGACGCCAAAAGAGGAAACCTGTTTCAGAAACTCATCAAGGCCATCATAATAGCCGCTAAAGAGGGAGGAGGCGATCCGGCGACCAACATTCGTCTGAAAGCCGCTCTCGACAGGGCTAAAGCAGCAAGCGTTCCCTCGAATAACATAGAGAGAGCCATAAAAAGAGGCACCGGAGAGATAGAGGGAGCTACCTATGAAGAGCTGGCTTACGAGGGATACGGCCCCGAAGGAGTAGCCGTTATCGTGGAGTGCCTGACCGATAACAAAAATCGTACGACTCCTGAAATAAGGATGATCTTCGATCGAAACGGCGGATCTCTAGGAGCCACCGGCTGTGTTGCTTGGATGTTCGAGCGCAGAGGGGTCATAAACATCGGAGGGGACGACCTGAACGAGGAGGATCTGATGGAAGCAGCCCTGGAGGCCGGAGCCGAAGACGTTGAAAACGACGGAGGTTTCGTGGTCTATACGGATCCTTCCGTCGTGGATGAAGTCAAAGAAGGTCTGGAGTCCAAGGGATTCGCCATAGATGAGGCGGAAAGCCAGCTTGTTCCGAAAACCACGGTGAAGATAGCCAACCCCGACAAAGCCAGAAAGATCCTTAAGCTTATGGATCTTCTGGAAGGACACGACGACGTTCAGAACGTCTCCTCGAATTTTGATATCCCCGAAGAAATCATGGACCAGGTCGAGTGATCCGATTCGCTGTCTAGGGATAGACCCTGGAATAGGTCGGATGGGCTTTGGGGTAGTTGAGCAAATCGGGAGTAAATACAGGGCCTGTTCCTTCGGGTGTCTGGAAACCCCTCCCGATATGTCGGTACCTCAAAGGCTCGACGAGCTTTACAGAGGGTTGAGGGAGCAGATAAACGGCTGCTCCCCTCATTTTATGGCAGTGGAAAAACTGTATTTCGGGAGAAATACTACTACGGCTGAAAACGTATGGCAGGCCAGAGGAGTCGCTCTGCTTGTGGGAGCTCAAAACGACCTTTTCGTCCTGGAACCGAAACCGTCGGAGGCGAAAATAACTGTCTGCGGAGACGGTAGGGCGGAAAAATCTCAGGTCCAGAGGATGGTCCAGGTTATATTGAGCCTCAAGGAGATTCCCCGACCGGACGATGCCGCCGACGCCTTGGCCATCGCCTTGGCGGGACTGGCTCTTTTGCCTACATCCACTATAGGGAGGAGATGACTCCATGTTGGCGATGGTTACCGGAACCGTATTGGATGTTACCCATCGAGTTGTCGTCGTCGACGTCTGCGGCCTCGGTTTCGAGATGCAGCTCAGCAGAAAAGCCTCTTCCCTGTGCAGCGTGGGGAAAGAGGTCTCTCTTCATTGTCATGTACAGTTCTCAGACGCCGGCCCCACTTTGTTCGGCTTTGCAGATGGACTGGAAAAGGCCGTTTTTCTGAGGTTGCTCTCTGTGAGGGGGATAGGAGGCAAACTGGCACTTCAGGTTCTGCAAGGGATGACGGCCGAGGCGGTCGTACAGGCAGTCTCTTTCGGCGACCCCTCCAGCCTGACCGGAGTTCCCGGTATAGGCAAGAAAACGGCGGAGAGGATCTGCTTCGAGCTTCAGGAAAAGATGTCAGAAGGCCTTCCGGAAGGCTCTGCCGATGGCTTGCGAGAGACATCCGTTCCGGACTCGGAAACCGTTATGGAGGCCCTTGAATCCCTGGGATTTCAGAGACAATCCTCTTCGGAGGCATTGGCCTCAATAGCGAAAAAGAGGGGGTCCGTCGAGGGGTTGGGAGTGGAGGACCTAATCATGCTGGCGTTGAGGGAGCTGAATTCCAGAGCATAGGAGGTGCGTTGATTGGAACGGATGGAAGACAGAATAGTGGATGTCTCCGAAAAAGACGACGATCTATCGCTGCGTCCTCTATCGCTCGAGGATTTTACAGGCCAGGAATCCATAAAAAACAAGCTCAGGATTTACGTCAAAGCCGCCAGACAGAGAGGGGAACCGTTGGATCATTCTCTGTTCTACGGCCCCCCCGGTCTCGGGAAGACTACCCTGGCGGGCATCATAGCCAGAGAGATGGGGGGAGATCTCAGGATAACCACAGGCCCTGCCCTGGAGAAAACCGGGGATCTTGCAGCCATACTCTCCAACCTTCAGGACAACGATGTCCTCTTCATCGACGAAATTCACAGGATGAACAGCAGTATCGAGGAGGTTCTCTATTCGGCTATGGAGGACTTCTCTTTGCATATCATAGTGGGGAAGGGCCCTCTTGCTAGGAATATATGTCTTTCTCTTCCAAAGTTCACCCTTGTGGGAGCTACCACCAGACTGGGATTGTTGACATCTCCGCTCCGGGCACGCTTTGGGATAGTGGAGCAATTGAGCCTCTACTCCGCGGAAGAGCTTGCGTCGATAATATCCAGAGGAGCCGGGGTTCTCAATGTCTCCATTGAGGGGGAGGCTGCCTTGCTTATCGCTGGTCGATCCAGAGGGACTCCCAGGATAGCTCTGAGGATCCTCAGGAGGGTCAGAGACGTCGCGGAGGTCGCGGGAGACGGAGTAATAACTCCTGCTATTGCCGAACGAGCCATGTCCATGTTGGGTCTGGACGGCTTCGGTCTCGACGACGGGGATCGAAGGATACTGGAGGCATTGGTCGATCTTTTCTCCGGCGGTCCAGTCGGATTGTCTACCGTTGCTGCGTCGTTAAACGAGGAATCTCAAACCGTGGAGGACATATACGAACCCTATCTGCTCCAGCTGGGACTTCTGGAGAGGACTCCCAGAGGAAGAAAGGCGACCGCGAGGACCTATGAATACCTCGGACGGCGACCTCCTCGCTCTTCTCAGTTGACCATACCTACAGAGGAGGATACAGAATGAAGCAGAATAGATACAGTATAACCGTCTTGTTTTTGACGGTTATTTCCTTCGTTTCCCTTTATTTTGCCTCTCCCATACTTGCCAGCAGAAATATAAAAGTGGGGTTGGGCGAGGGGAAATCCACCGTTTCCCTCTATTCTTCCGCTCCGTTAAAGGCGTCGGATAAAAGCGGAACGGTCCTTTCCGGAAAAAAAGGGCTCTCTTTTTCCGTTTCAGGGCATCGCCTGATGTGCCAGGGGCGATCCATGGTCTCTCCTGTCACGGTCGTCTCCTCGTCGCCCATAGTATACGAAAAAAGACCTTATCTAGGGTCTTTTTCTCTGATATCGATAGGCGGCAGACTATCGGTGGTGAACGTCCTCGACATAGAGAGTTACCTTCGAGGTGTGCTTAAAATGGAGGCCAATCCCAAATGGCCCATGGAGGCTCTGAAGGTGCAAGCCATCATCTCCAGAACCTACGCCTTGAGATCCATAGGCCGTCATGGCGCCAAGGGGTACGATGTATGTGCCACCCCTCACTGTCAGGCCTACAGGGGAATAAACGCCCATGATCCTGTGACGGACCGAGCCGTAAGAGAGACGACGGGCATGGTGGTGAAATACGGAGGGACTCTGGCCAAGACCTTCTTTCACTCCGACAGTGGAGGTATGACCGCAGCGTCGGAGAACGTCTGGGGAGGCTCCGTTCCCTACCTTCGGCCTGTGAAGGACCCTGTTCCCTCCAACTCTCCTCATTCCAGATGGTCGATCAGCCTCAGCGGATCCCAGCTGGGCAAGGCACTCGCCAGAGGCGGCTATTCCATCGGGAGCGTCACAGATATTAAGATAAACTCGCTGGACGGTTCGGGCCGAGTGCTATCGATGACCCTGAGGGGAACGAAGGGCAGCAAGACAATGTCCGGTCATCGTTTCCGTATGGTAGTGGGAAGCAAGGTCGTAAAGAGCACGGCATTCAAGATAGTGTCCGGGGCGCAAAGCCAGGCTTACGATTCTATCGAATCAGGGAACCAGTCGGCAAGGTCGGACGAAGGGCTGACCTTAGAGGAAGAGTCTTTGATAATGACTCTGACCAAACAGGGAGCTTTTTCCTCGGAAGAATTGATAGCCATGTTGGTCGATCCGGCTAAAAAAAGGGAACTTCTGGATAAGAGGCGGGGAACCGTGACTCGAAAAGTTCAGAAGCCGTCTTCTTTTCCCAATAGCGGTTATTCACGGTCCAACGGGACCTTCCTTTTGGAGGGGACGGGCTGGGGGCATGGAGTAGGTTTATCTCAGTGGGGGGCTAGAGCCTTGGCGTTGGCTGGATGGGATGCCAAGAGGATAGTGGAGTATTATTATCCCGGTACGGTAGTCTCGTCGGACGGTCTCCGATAGGGATCTACCCATACAGGAAGCAACGTAAAAAAAATTGGAGGCTCGTTCTTTTTCATGGAAGAAAACATATTCAAGGTATCCTCTTACGATTACCGACTGCCGGAGGAACTCATAGCTCAAAACCCTGCGGACCCCAGGGATAGCTCTCGATTGATGGTCCTCTCCAGAGAGGATGGAAGCCTGGATCACAGGGTCTTTTCCGATCTTGTAGAATATCTAAGGCCTGACGACGTTTTGGTGAGGAACGATACCAAGGTTATGGCGGCTCGACTGAAGGGCAAAAAGGTCGAGGGAGAGGCTGAGGTCGAGATTCTGGTGCTCTCCAGATTATCCGGTCAGACCTGGGAAGCTATGGTACGCCCAGGTAGAAGGCTGAAGCCGGGAATCTCTGTTCAGCTTTCCGATGGGACCATTGTCAAGGTGGACGGTATCAGGCCGGAGGGGCTGAGATCTGTGACCTTCCCTGATGACGTGGATGTTCCATCTCTTTTAGATAAAGTGGGAACCGTGCCGCTTCCTCCCTATATAACCGATTCGAATGCCTCCCCCGAAGCCTATCAGACAGTCTTCGCCAACAAAGTAGGCTCTGCTGCGGCTCCTACCGCCGGTTTACACTTTACCCCTGAGCTTATAGAGCGGATAGAAAAAAAAGGTGTCGAGATACTGGATGTAACCCTCCAGGTGGGACTGGGGACCTTTCGACCAGTGAAAGAAGAGGACTTGAGGCATCATCCGATGCATCGGGAGAGATGTCAGATCTCTTCCTATACAGCCGATCGTATAAACGAAGCGAAGGCTCAAGGACGACGAATAGTGGCCGTAGGGACCACATCGGTCAGGACCTTGGAGTCCATGGGGGATTCGGGAGTCCTGCTTTCCGGGGAGAGGGATACGTCTTTGTTTATATATCCTGGGTTCGAGTTTAAGATAGTGGACGCTATGATCACCAATTTCCACCTGCCTCAGAGCACCCTGTTGATGTTGGTATCAGCTTTCGCTGGACGAGAGAGAACATTGAACGCCTATAAAGAGGCGGTATCTATGGCGTACCGCTTTTTTTCCTTTGGCGATGCTATGTTTATATACTGAGGGCTCCGATGAAGGTAAAAAAGAAGTTGGTCTTTAGGTGTTTTTTTATGATTTCCTTGATCGTATCCATATCGGCGACGACGTTGTGGCTTATGTTTCCCGATTGGTGGTACGATGTATGTGTTATGCCCTTTCGTTCGTCTCCTGCGGTCGATTTTCGGATCTCTCCTGGAGTAAGGGCATCTCGAATAGCGGAGGATCTCGTCGACGAAGGAATATCTGTCAGCAGGGGAAATCTGATCCGTTTTATGGTCCGATCCGGACTGGACAGAAAACTAAGGCCGGGACTTTACAGCCTAATCCCAGGGCCCAGCTGGAGGGTCGTGGAACAACTGTTAAATCAGGAGCCGTTACAGTTCAAGATAACCTTGATCCCCGGAACTCCACTGGGCGACTATTTTCCGTTCGAGGAAAATTACGTATCTAGAGATAACGAGATGCAGCTTTCCAAGAGTTTTTTTCCCGAAGATATGGTGGACCTACTGCCGTCCGTGCCTGTTTACAGAGCGGCCTATCTTCTCCCCGAGACATACCATCTACCGGAACTGAATCCGGAGTCTCTTGTCTCTCAGGCCTCGAGATTATGGTGGAATCTGCTGGGGAAACGCATGCCGAAAGCGTCGAAAGACGTCTTCGATCTGGCCATAAAGGCATCTCTGGTGGAGAGGGAATCCCTTAAAGACGAGGAGCGTCCCGTAATCGCCGGAGTTATAGAAAACAGATTGAAAAGGGGAATGCCCTTACAGATAGACGCCACCGTCGTCTATGCCTTGAAGCTTAAGGGACGAGATGTCAAGAGGGTTTCCTATAAGGATCTGAAGGTCGATTCCCCTTACAATACATACAGGATACCGGGCTTGCCGCCTTCTCCGATATGCATACCCTCGGCTGCATCGTGGAAAGCGGTGTTATCGCCGGATGAACACGGTTATCTCTACTATGTGGCGGACGGTACGGGAGGTCATGTCTTCTCCCGCACCTATGAACAGCATAGAAGGGCTATAAGAAAGGTCCGTAATTGACGATCCGAGAGATCGAGGAGGGGAACCTCATGGAAGACTTAAAGGATAAGAGATGTCCCGGGTGTGGTGCCCGTTTTCAGAGAAACGATCCTGATGGGGCAGGTTATCTCCCGGAGGGTAAAGACCCCGATGGTAACGTAATATGCAAAAGATGCTTTCAGATGAAACACTACGGGGTTTTCAAAAAAGCCTCCATAAAGGACAGCTCTATAAAAAGAGACATCTCCAGGGAAGTCTCTGGGTGTTCCGCGATCTTTCTCGTAGTGGACATATGCCAGTTCGAGATATCCTCCAGTGCCTTGGATTGGGTGGCCGATCTCAACAAGCCGGTTTTCGTCGTTATAAATAAATGTGACGTATTATCCAAGTGGATCACTCCAGGGGAAATAGCCTCCTGGGCTTCCGAAAGGCTATCGGTGCCGCTCCATAGAATACACCCTCTGTCCGCCTTGAACCGGAAATCAGTCAGAGATCTTAGAAATAGGATAGAGGATGCCTTTCCTCCGGGAAGTAAAATATTGCTTCTCGGAACCACTAATGTAGGGAAAAGCACCCTTCTGAGCGGACTGACGGGGGACGATACTCCCACTATCTCCCGGCTCCCTGGAACTACTTTAGGGATAACCCAGGTAAAGAGTCGCCATAGCGCCATCACCTACGTAGACGTGCCGGGACTGAAGGAGGTCAACCCATGGCTAGGGAAGCTGTGTGCTGACTGTCTGACCGGGCTGATACCACAGAAAAAACTTCAGAGTTATTCCACCGTGCTCAAACCGGGACAATGTCTGTCTTTAGGTGCTATCGGCTGGTTTGTCGTAGACGATGCGGGAGAACGAGGATGGATAAAGGTGGAGGCCTTTGCCGCCGACGAGATGATCTTCCATCGGACCACCGAAGATCGATTGCATGAACTTCTGGCTCCCTACAGGGAGGACCTTTTCTCTCTTCCCTGTTCGAGCTGTTGGGCCTCCCTGGAGGGCCCGGACTACGTCGAATACATGGAGGATTTTCACGTCGGGCTCGACATAGTCTTGCCTGGATGTGGCTGGTTTTCCGTACGGAGCGGTTACGGGAACGGTCGATTTTACCTCCCGAAGGGAATCTCTCCTATACTGAGGCCCGTACTCGTCCCGAGTCAAAAGGACAGAAAAGGCCAATCTCGATGACAGTCTTTATGGATTCACTGAGGGATTATTGGTCCTCCCTATGCTCCCGATCTGAAATAGTTCTAGGGGATCTTTACCTACAGAGCTCTTCAGGGCATCATATGACTTTGGACGATGGACGGCTGGAGGACATAGGCTCCTCCAGCTCCTCCGGCGTAGGTGTGAGGCTTCTAAGAGGAGAGGAGACGATTTACACCAGCAGGAACGGCACCGATGGAAACGCCCTAAGGACGGCCATGGAAGAGATATCCATCCTCAGGGGGGACAAGTCAGGGAGGGTCCCAGAAGGTGACTCTATACTGGTAACCCCCGTGTTGCCTCCTATCTCGATGGGGGACGAGCTTATCAGGCTTAATAGGAAAATTCGGTCTCTGTCGTCCAAGGTGGCTCAGGTAAGTCTGGCTTTTTCGTCTTCGGAGAAAAACGTTCTCATAATTAGAGAGGACGGTTCCGTCTGTAGAGATAAAAGACGTTATTCCATGTACAGCGTCAACATAGTGGCCGAGAAGGACGGAGATCTTCAGACCGGATCGAGGGTAGTAGCCCAGATGACCGATATCGACGGCCTTTTAAGGAAATACGATTTTGACGAGATCGCCTCGGATGCCTTGCGGACAGCCGAAACCATGCTGGAGGCCACTCTGTGTCCTGCCGGGGCCATGGATGTCGTCTTCGCAGGAGAGGCCGGGGGTACCATGATCCACGAAGCCTGCGGACACGGCATGGAAGCCGATATAGTCGAAAAGGATTTCTCCGTTTACAGAGACAGAATCGGAGAGGTTATAGCGTCTCCTTCAGTTACTATCGTCGACGATGGCTCTATACCCGGTCTATATGGAAGTTTCGAGGTCGACGATGAGGGGACTCCTTCGAGAAGAAACTTACTGGTCGATAAAGGGGTGCTCAAGGCCTATATGACCGATAGGGAGACTTCAGAGAGAACAGGCTTCCCCTTGACGGGAAACGGCAGGAGATCGTCCTACAGAGTGCCCCCTCAGACCAGGATGAGCAATACCTTCGTCGAACCGGGAGAGACCACTATGAATGAACTACTGGGATCGGTGGACAACGGCTTGCTGGTCAGACAGATGGGCGGAGGAGAGGTAAACCCTACTTCCGGTGACTTCGTCTTCCACGTTACGGAGGGGTATCTGGTCAAAGGTGGCAAGGTGACCGTTCCGGTAAGAGGTGCCATATTGACCGGCAACGGTCCTGATGTTCTTCGACGTGTAGTCGGAGTCGGAACGGATCTTCGATTCCTTCCCGGTATGTGCGGGAAGGGTGGTCAGAGTGTCCCCGTAACGGACGGACAACCGGCCCTTTTAGTTGAAAATATAACCGTGGGAGGGAGTTCGACAGATTAATGCCCTTGAATAACGAACAGGATCAAGATCGCGTGATTATAAGAAGGAAGAAAAGAAGATCGGGGAGAAAAGACGAGAAAACCGGAGGAATCTTGGCCCTCCGTCTGTTTTTCATGCTTTCCTTTTTCCTCGTCGTCTACTTGGTCGGGGCCCTCGTCTGTCCTTGGACCGGACTTTGGGGACGGTCTTTAGGAGACTTCATTCTAGGTCTTTCCGGAGGAGCTACTGTTATTCCCTTGTTCTTTCTGGCCTATTCTCTTTTTGCCCTAGGAACCGGCAGAAAGATAACTTCCCCTCTCAGACAGATCGGAGGGACTGGGCTTCTCTTTATCTGTGGGGCAATCTTGACCGGGATAATGTCCATGACTGGCCCCCAGCCCAGAGTTCTGACCCCGGGTATCATGGGAACCATGCTGGCAGGGTTGTCGGTAGAGTGGATAGGGGCTTTGGGCACGCTGATAGTAGGCATTTCCTTGACGGCGTTATCGGCCTATCTCTACGGTATCTCTGCAATTAGGCCCGAGGCCGTCCTCGGCTGGATTCAGGGCATGGTACTTCGGTTCAGGGCCAGGTTGCCAAGGAGGCCGCTTGCCGATGAATACGACTCCTCCGAGGACGTCTCATTGGACTGGGAAGACGAGCCGGTTCCAGAGATATCCATAAGGACGGTGTCCCCCGAGAATTCGGACGAACTTCTCGATGGCGACCTATATGAGGACCAGGAGGAAGAGAGTTTTCCCGTAGAGGATTATCGGGAGGAGGTTCTCTCCGACGATAACGAGGAGGAATCTTGCTTCTCTGACGAGGAAAATGACGAGGAAAAACGGTCCTTTTCCGACGCATCTACCGTCTCCCGCGAGGAGAACCACGAGTTGGACGATGACGAAATCGACGAGGAAGATCTCCCGGAGGAGGAGACTGATCCTACCGGTCCATTTCCTCCGCCGATGGATCTTTTCGGCCCAGGAGAGACCGGAGATCCTAGAAACGATCCGATGATACTCCGCCAAAAAGGTTTGGACATCGTGAGCGCTCTTTCCAGTTTCGGAGTGGACGCCGAGCTGGCCCGTACCGTCGAGGGACCTACTGTCATACAGTATCAGATCCAATTGGCTCCGGGGGTTAAAGTCAGCAAGGTCGCGGGGTTGAGCAAGGATATTGCCGTGGCCTTGGCTGTCCCGTCTTTGAGGGTGGAGGCCCCCATCCCCGGGACATCCTACGTAGGCATCGAGGTCCCCAACAAGAAAAGGCGCCCTGTGACGCTCCGTTCCGTGATGGAATCCGAAGAATTTTCGGATTCCGACGTGATCCTCCCTCTTCCACTGGGATTTCGCGTAGACGGATCCCCCTTGGTTGTGGGATTAGAGGAACTTCCTCATCTCCTGGTAGCTGGGACGACCGGTTCGGGTAAAAGCGTCTTCGTTACAAGCTGTATAACCGCCATGTGCGCAACCAGAACACCTGCGGAGCTGCGTTTTATACTGGTCGATCCCAAGCGAGTCGAGATGGCTATATACGAAAAACTTCCTCATGTCTTGGCAAAACCGATCGTAGATCCCCAAAAGGCGATACACGCTTTAGGTTGGGCTGTCCGTGAGATGGAGAGACGATACGAGGTCTTTGCCAGGACAAGGGTGCGTCAGCTGTCGGGATACAATCAAAAAGTACTCCCGAAAGACAGGCTGCCCCATATAGTGATAGTGGTGGACGAGTTGGCCGATCTGATGTTCACCGCATCCAAAGAGGTGGAGGATTTTATCTGTCGTCTGGCTCAGATGGCTCGAGCTACCGGTATCCATCTGATATTGGCCACTCAGAGACCATCCGTCAACGTCATCACGGGGTTGATAAAAGCCAACGTCCCCGCCAGAGTGGCTTTCACCCTTCCGTCACAGACCGATTCCAGGACGATAATCGACGTAACGGGAGCACAGCAACTTTTAGGTAAAGGCGATATGCTTTTTTCCAGCACTAAATTCCCAAGACCCATAAGGATCCAGTCTCCTTTTATAGACGAGGATACCACCTTACAGGTCATAGACTCTCTTCGACGTTCTTTTGGGGATCCCGAATACGTCGAGCTCGAGGACCAACAAAACGGCAAAGGAGGACGTAACGTTGATTTCTCCTACGACGATAGACTGGAAGAGGCTATCAGGTTCGTCCTCGGCAGTGGCATCGCCTCGGCCAGCAGATTGCAAAGACAGATGCGGGTAGGATTTACCAGGGCCGCCAGGATGATAGATACTATGGAGCAGATGGGGATCATAGGTCCTCAAGATGGATCTAAACCCAGGGAGATCTACGTCGACGAAGAAAGGGCGGAGGAAATACTTGAGGAATATCTCTGACGACGAAGCCAGAAAAGCTGTCGAACTGCCCCGTGTAAGCCTGTCTTTAGAGGGTCTTAACGAAGGGAAGAGAGGAAGGGTCATGGTCGCGGGAGGTAGAAAACCGATATCTTCCTGGCTCACAGACCTCTGTCGCGGCCGAGAGCTATGGGCGGTGGATTCCGGTGCCGACTCCTGCATGAAGGCAGGTATCGTCCCCGATCTATGTCTAGGTGATTTCGACAGTTTATCTCGTTCCTCCTTCGATTGGCTGCAAAAAAATGCCGTTCCTTTGGAACGGCATCCCGCTGACAAGGATTTTACGGATCTTCAGTTGTCCATAGAGAGAGACAGGCAAGATCCGTCAGGATATCTGATAATAACCGGATGTTGGGGAGGTCGGTTCGATCATCTTTGGAGTCTGGTGATGTCTGCCTTTGAGGCGGATATATTCCCACATGGTCCGATCGTCTTAGCCGATCACAGAGAGTTGATGTTTTTCTTGAAGGGAGGGGACTCCTGCACGATCTCCCTGAAAGACAAAAATGAGCCTAAGGCCCTATCTCTGCTGGCCCTGTCCGACAAGGCTGAGGGAGTATCGGTCTCCGGGGTGAAGTGGCCTCTCTCGGGGGCTTCCCTGAGGCGAGAGAACCCCTATGCCGTAAGCAACGTGATCTTGCCCGATGTAGAGGAAATACCGGTAAGCCTCGAGAAGGGCGCTCTAGGAATCTACGTTACTTGGGAGACGGAAGGGGATTTTTCCTAAAAAGGAAGCGGGCCCCTAGAGGGCCCGCTTAACCTTACCGGAACGAAGACAGCGAGAGCATATACGAAGCTTTCTCGTTTCGCCGGCACCGAGATCAACCCTAACGGAATGAAGGTTGGGAAGCCAGCGCCTGCGGGTCTTCCTGTGGGAGTGACTTACGGAGTTGCCCGTTACCGGCCCCTTTCCGCAACAGTCGCACACCTTAGACATGATATAGTGGCCTCCTTACATAGGTTCAAATCGACTGGAGCATTGTACCATATAAGAGCCGAAAGGGACAACGATTCTTTACAGCTAGGGGAGTGTGAATATGAGATTTTCCGAAAAGATGACCCTTTTAGAGGAAATCGTACATAAATTGGAGACGGAAAAACTTCCTTTGGAGGATTCTCTGGAGCTTTTCGAACGAGGGGTATCCTTGGTCTCCGAGGCCAAGGGGTTTCTTTCCGAAGCTGAACAGCGCATATCCATGGTTACCGATAAAGGACAGGAACCAGTCGTATTGGAAGGGGTAACGGAAGATGGCGGACGCTGATATCCTGAAAAGAGAGCTGAAAGATAAAAAAGAGATCTTTGAGAAGTATATGGAAGATTGGGTGGGATCTCGTCCAGAGGGCGTTCCCCCTCTTATGTGGGATGCCATGGTCTACTCTCTCAAGGTTGGAGGCAAGAGGCTTCGTCCCGTGCTCTGCATGGCGGCTGCGGAGCTTTTAGGAGGAAGGTCCGACCTGGTTCTGCCCATGGCCATGGCCTTGGAGATGGTCCACACCGCATCTTTGATACACGACGATCTCCCCGCTATGGACGACGATGTCCTCAGAAGAGGACAGCCTACCAATCACGTCGTCTACGGCGAGGCCTTGGCTATATTGGCAGGAGACGCCCTTCTGTGTCAGGCCTTCGAGCTCCCTCTGACAGAGCTTTCCTCGGAGATCTCCAGGGAGAACGTCGTCAAGGCGATCGCACACTTTGCCAGATCTATAGGTCCCGGCGGTATCTGTGGGGGACAGGTTCTGGATATGGAGTCGGAGGGATCCGAGAAGGACTGTAGTTCTCCTACGGAGATATCGACCTTGAAGACGGCTGCTTTGATCAGGACGTCCCTGATCACAGGGGCCATCCTGTCGGGAGGAAGTTCTGAGGATCTGGAGGCTTTGGAGAGTTACGGTCTGGAACTCGGAGTGGCTTTTCAGATAGCCGACGATATACTGGACGTGAAGGGCGATCAAGAAGAGCTTGGCAAATCTCTGGGGAAAGACGAAGCTCACGGCAAGAGGACGTTCGTAAGCGATTCCGGCATGGAAGACGCTATGAGGAACCTGAAGGAGAGGACCGAACGGGCTATTTCGTCTCTGGATCGGTTTGGAGAGAGTAGCGCTTTTCTCAGGGAACTGGCCCTCTATCTGGAACACCGGACCAGATGAAAGGAGATCGGTCATGTCTATACTCGAAAACATGGAAGGACCGGATGAACTGGAGAGGTTAAACTACGCGGATGTAGACGTCCTCTGTCAGGACGTCAGGGATATGATAACCGACGTGGTATTCGAAAACGGTGGACATCTTGCCTCGTCTCTCGGAGCGGTTGAGCTAACGGTATCGATATTGAGGAACTTCGATCCTTATAGCGATCGAATCGTATTCGACGTGGGACATCAGACCTACCCCTACAAGATACTGACCGACAGAAGAGATCGTTTCCACTCGGTGAGAAGCCTGGGGGGAATCAGCGGCTTCCCCAAAAGATCCGAGAGTCCCTGCGATCATTTCGACGTCGGACACAGCAGCACGTCCCTGTCCGCTGCTTTAGGCTACGCAAAGGCCAGAGATCTCCTGAAAAAAGATCACGAAGTCGTGGCGATAATAGGTGACGGCTCCATAATAAACGGGATGGCCTTCGAGGCTTTGAACCACCTCAAGGAAGCGGATACGAAGGTAATATTCGTCCTGAACGACAACGACATGGCAATAAGCCCGAGAATCGGCGGTGCAGCGAATCATTTCGCTCACCTCAGCGCCAACCCCTATTACCGCAAGCTCAAAAAGGCCATCAAGGAATGTTGCAAAGGCATCCCTAAAGGGGAGACCATCGAGCACATATTGGGGAAGGCTAAGGATCAGATAAAGAGTCTGGTGAAGCCGGAAAACCTCTTCGACTCCCTCGATATAGATTACTGGGGCCCCTTCGACGGGCATTCGGTGGAGGAGATGGACTTGATATTCTCCCTCGCAAGGAAGTTCGATAAATCTGTCCTGATCCATCTTATAACCCAAAAGGGAAGAGGTCTCGAGATGGCGGAGAGAGAACCGAGCGTTTACCACGGAGTCCCTTCCGCTTTATCCCGGTTGAAAAAGGCCTCGAAAAGCTGGAGCCAGGCCGTAGCGGACGAAATAGGAGATCTGGCGGAAAGGGATCTCAGTGTCGTGGCCCTCACGCCTGCTATGAAAGAAGGATCTAAGCTCAACGGTTTTGCGGAAAGCTTTCCCGATCGTTTTTTCGACGTGGGAATAGCCGAAGAACACATGGTTACCATGGCCGCCGGGATGGCGGCAGGGGGGCTTAAACCGGTCGCTTTCATATATTCCACCTTTCTTCAAAGGGCGATGGATCAGATGGCCCTGGACGTCTGCCTCCAAAATCTACCTGTATTATTCGCTATAGACCGAGCCGGCATGGTCGGAGAGGACGGAGAGACCCATCAGGGACTCTTCGATATCGGATGGTGTCGAATGATTCCGAACCTGGTCGTTCAGGCTCCCAGAGATCTGGTGGATCTTAAAGCAATGATCGCCGAGGCGATGAATAGAGATGGGCCTACCGCTATAAGGTACCCCAGAGGAGCGGTGGTTACCTCTCTTTGTCGAGAGGGATCGAGATCGGTGCAGGGGCTTAGGGCGGAAATACTCTATCCCTCGCTGGGAGATGTTACCTATATGGGCATAGGGAAGACAGTGAACTTCTTAGCCCAAGCCAGAGACGAGGCCATTAGGAGGCTTTGTCCTTCTCCCGGCCTAGTTGATCTGAGGACCATCGCCCCTCTGGACTATGAGACCCTGGACCCCATACTTCTGAGAGGCGGCACCTTAGTAACCGCCGAGGACGGCTATCTGGACGGAGGCATAGGAGAGGCTATAGCGGCCAGAGCCGCAGAGCTCAACGCCGACGTATCCATTCATCGTATGGGAGTAAAAAAAGCCTTCCTTCCTCATGGAACGGTTGAGGATCAATGGGAGATATGCGGCATGACCCTGGAGAAAGCGGTGTCTTTTTGCGGTGAAAAAACGGAAAGAAAGACTGGATAAAAGAATGGTCGAGCTGGGGCTCTCCGAGACGAGAAGTCGAGCTCAGGCAGTTATCATGAGCGGCGAGGTTCTGTTGAACGGCGAGGTCGCGGATAAGGCCGGTACTCCTGTCGGCCTGGATGATCTGGTCGAACTTAAAGCCAAAGGGCGTACGGAATGGGCCAGTCGTGGAGCTTACAAACTTCTTGGAGGATTGGATTCCTTTCCCGTGTCGCCGGAGGGCAGGGTCTGTCTGGATGTGGGGGCCTCCACCGGAGGCTTTACCGATGTCCTACTGTCCAGAGGGGCGGAAAAGGTCTATGCCGTGGACGTGGGGTACGGGCAGCTTCATTGGAGATTGAGGACCGATCCCAGGGTCGTCATTATGGAGAGGACGAATGCCAGGTATATCGTCCCGGAGGATTTCTCGCCTCTGCCGTCACTTGCCGTCATGGACGCCTCTTTTATCTCGATAAGGCTCTTGCTCCCTGCTCTTGAGAGGATTCTTCCCGACGGCGGAGAGATATTAACCTTGGTCAAGCCTCAATTCGAGGCGGGGCGAGATAGGATCGGGAAGGGTGGAGTGGTGAAATCGTCCAAGCTACATTTGGATATCCTGAGAGAGCTGAACGATTTTATCTCTTCCGATACGAACCTGGGGCTTCGTGGCTGTGTCCCCTCTCCCATAAAGGGCCCCAAGGGGAACGTAGAATTTCTCTTTTATCTCGTTAAGGGGGACTCGTCGCTCTCCATCGACCTGGCAGCCGAGGTTGAGAAAGCCCACGAGGGGGAAATGGATGGATGACTCTGAATAAGGTCTTGGGACTTATCGTCAACACCCAGAAGCCGAAGGCTATAGAGACGGCTCTTAAGCTTTTGCGTTGGGCACCGGAAAACGGGATAACGTTCAGACTTCCGCCTATGGAGGCCTCCGTTTTGGGGATGCCGGTGAACGACAGAGGCTGGAAGGACGGCATATCCGTGGCGATCGTCATAGGCGGAGACGGCACGTTTCTCAGGGCCGCTCGTTATGTCTTGGACGATCATATAGCTCTTTATGGAGTAAACCTGGGACGTCTCGGTTTTCTAGCCGCCGGCGACAGGGAAAACGTGGAAGACGATGTCCTCAAAATAGTCGCGGGAGACTATCAGATCCAAAGAAGACAGCTCATGCTAGGCGAACTTTACCGATCGAACCACAGGGAACACGTCCTATATGCTCTCAACGATCTGGTTCTGACCAAGGGAGCTCTCGCAAGGGTCATGGAGGTCGATATCAAGGTCTGCGGCAAGCCGACCAGCGTACTCAGGGCGGACGGCATAATAGCCTCGACTCCGACCGGGTCGACGGCATACGCTCTATCGGCGGGAGGACCGATAGTACCTCCTCACGTACCCTGCATGATCATGGCCCCCATCTGTGCCCATACTCTCTATGCCAGGCCCATGGTTCTCGGACCGGAGGACGTCCTTACCCTCTCTCCCAAGGGGGAGAGCCGAGATATAACCCTCACCCAAGACGGCCAACTCGGATACGAGATACTTCCGGGAGATAGGATCGATATAAGTCTGGCAAAAAACAAAGCGGTGGACACCCTTTGGCTGCCGGGAAGGGACTACTACGATCTTTTAAGTAAAAAACTCATGTGGGGACAGACCTTCTACGTCTCCGACGACGAGGAGTGATCTCTTGATAGAGGAACTTCATATACGTCATATAGGAGGTATAAGGGAGAGTCACCTTCAATTTTCCTCCGGTCTGACAGCCATAACAGGCGAAAGCGGAGCTGGCAAAAGCAGCGTGGTCAGAGCCTTGGAGCTTGCGTCCGGAAAGAGGGCCTCTTCCTCCATAATAAGGTCCGGTAGCGACTCGGCAGAGGTGGAGGCCGTTTATCTTTTCGACGAGGAAGACCCCGATTTTCTCTACGGTTCGGAGGACGGGCGTCTGTTCGTAAGAAGGGAGATCGTAAAAAACGGACGAGGAAAGGTGCTCCTTCAAAACAGACAGGCTCCTGTAGGAGTCCTTTCGGAGGTATCTCAAAGGCTGATAACTATACAGAGTCAGTTCGCTCAGTTAGAGCTGCTGGATCAGGATAAACAGCTGCTTATCCTGGATCTCTGCGGTGGGGAGGAACTGAAAAAACTTCGGGAAAATCTGAGGGAGCAGGTCAAGGCGACCATATCCATAGAGAAGGAGCTTCAGAGCCTCCGACAACGACAGAGATCCGTCACGGATCGATTTAAAAGCGCCGAGGAAGTAGTCCACCGCTGGAGAAAGATGGATATCTCCGAGGAAAGCGAGGCCCTCTGGGAAGAGGAGTACAGAAGGCTGTCGGAGGAACTTGGCCGTCTGAACGACCTTCGTAAAATCGTCATAAGGATGAAAAACGACGAACCGGGAAGCGTCAAGGAAGAGTTGGACGATTTGATCCATCGTCTATCTCAGCTTCTCCCCAGGGATAGATGCGATGAGCTATCCCCGCATATGGAAGCTATAGTTGAGGGGTACGGGGCTCTCCTAAACGAACTCGAAAGCGATTCCGACGAGGATCGTCGATCCGCCGTAGAGGAAAGCGTCGAAGAGCTTGAGTCAAAGATAGGCCACCTCAGGAAACTTAAAAGAACGGCCGGTGTGACATCTCTGAAAGAGCTTATCCTTTACTGTAGAGAGGCGGACCAGGAGCTGGATTGGCTGTCCAAGAGTAACGATCTTAGACAGGGCCTGGAGAAGGACGTGGAGGAGCACAGGAAAATCGCGTCCAGGATGGCCTTGGCTCTTAGAAAGCTGAGAAAAGAGGCGGCTTTATGGCTTGAGGCCAGGGTAAACCGATGCCTGACCGAGATGGCTATGGAGGACGCTCGCTTTTCGGTGGGGCTGATAGAGGAGACAAAACTCAGACCCAACGGGGCGGACTTGGTCGAGTTCCGACTTGCATGGGGAAGGAACGAGCCAGGACCGGTCTCTAAGATGGCATCCGGAGGTGAATTAAGCCGCATCCTTTTGGCCATAAGGCTATCCCTTCCGGAGGAAGATCGACCCCCTACCGTCGTTTTCGACGAGGTGGAGGCCGGTTTGGGAGGTAGAGCAGCGGTGTTGGCCGGTCTGAAGCTGAGAGACCTGTCCCGCAGGTGCCAGGTGATAATGATTACCCATGAGGCATCTATCGCGGCCCTGGCGGACAGACATCTGGTCGTCAAAAGAGACGGGATGGACAGTGATATATCCGAACTAGAGGACGAAGAGAGGGTGTCCGAGATAGCTAGGATGCTCTCCGGCGATCTGGATATGGACGAGGCCAGATCCCATGCCTCCATGCTCTTGAGACGAGGGGATGTGCCCGCATCCGTGGAGTAGATAGAGATGCCTAAAAGCGCAAGCCCTCGGTGAAAATCGTATCTCCTTGACTTGTGTGGACCTTTCCCTTAAAATGCAAAGGCTGTTGATATACCGCGTGAGACGGGTCTTTAAAAGCTAAGCTACCCGTGCTCAGCGAGAGGAGGAAATATAATGTACGCAATAATCGAAACCGGTGGAAAGCAATATCGAGTTCAGCCAGGAGACGAGCTCAAGATCGAGAAGTTGGCGATCGAGGAGAACGATCAGGTCTCCTTCGACAAGGTCCTTCTTGTAGGCTCGGAGAACGACGTTAAGGTCGGTACCCCCCATGTAGAGGGAGTCTCGGTAAAAGGAACCGTTCTCTCCAATGGCAAGAACAAGAAACTGATCGTCTTCAAGTACAAGAACAAGACTAAATACAGAAGATTCAGAGGGCACAGACAGCCCTTCAGTCTGGTCAGAATCGACTCTATCGACGGCTGATGACCAAGGTGGTGATCTCCCGACGGAATGGTTTTATACACGCTCTGTCGGTGGAGGGACATTCAGGATATGCCCCTTCGGGGGAGGATATCGTCTGTGCCGCGGTCACCACGCTTGTCCAGGCTCTCCATATAGGTCTTTCCGACGTCCTCGGTAAACCCGTGGATACCTGTGTAGACCAGGAAAGCACAAAGATAGCCCTTGAATGGCACGGTATGTCGTCGGAGGTTCAGGCGATAGCCGCAACGATCTGCGAGAGCTTCAGGGCTCTTGCGGAAACCTATCCGGAAAATGTACAATTGGTGGAGGTGCAGGAAGATGCTTCGTAATCTATTAAGTCTTCAGTTTTTCGCCCATAAAAAGGGACAGGGGAGTAGCTCGAACGGAAGAGACTCTCGTGGACAGAGGCTTGGCCTCAAGCTCAGCGACGGTCAGATAGCCAAGGCCGGCAATATTATCGTTCGTCAGAGGGGAACGTCCTTTCATCCTGGCGTCAACGTCGGACTTGGCAAGGATTATACCCTGTTCGCTTTGAAGGACGGTATAGTCCGTTTCAAGAACAAGGGTACTAGAAAGTACGTCACCATAGAAGAACTCACCCCGGCCGTTTAAGAGAACTTCCTGCTTGGTCGAGAGTGATCTACTCAGGAACATAAGTTCTTTTATCCAGCTTTCTAGCGGGCCTAGGTAATCCTTGGCCCGTTTTTTGTCATTCTCACCCTGGAGGGTAGGTACAACTATGAAATTTGTAGATATAGTAACCATACAGGTGGCTGCCGGTAGAGGCGGTAACGGATGTATGAGTTTTCGCAGGGAAAAATTCGTTCCCAAAGGAGGTCCCGACGGCGGAAACGGCGGAAGGGGCGGCCATATTTTTCTCGAGGCCACCACGGATCTGCATACCCTGGCGGACTTCGAGTACTCTAGACATATTTCGTCCAACAACGGAGCTCACGGACAGGGAGCCAGAAAATTCGGTGCCAACGCATCTGACGTGGTGATAAAGGTGCCATGTGGTACCATCGTTTTCGACAAGGAGACGGGCGAGCCCCTGGCGGACTTGGTGGAACCCGGCGACCGTTGTCTGGTGGCCAAAGGTGGGAGAGGCGGGAAGGGCAACGCCCATTTCGCCAACTCCAGGAGGCGTGCGCCCCGTTTTTCCGAAAAAGGCGAGGATGGGGAAAAACGAAAGATAACCATGGAGCTCAAACTGATCGCCGATGTAGCTCTGGTAGGGGTTCCTAACGCGGGAAAATCGTCCCTTTTGGCGGCGATATCAAACGCCACACCTAAGATAGCCGATTATCCCTTTACCACTTTATCCCCTAACCTCGGAGTCATGAAGATCGACCAGGATAAAATTGTCGTAGCCGACATACCGGGACTTATAGAAGGAGCTCATCAGAATAAAGGACTAGGTCATTACTTTCTTCGTCACATAGAGAGGACGAGGGTCATCGTCCACGTCCTGGATCTCAGCTCCGGGTCCCTTGAGAACGTCGTGAATCAATGGAAGACCGTTTTGGATGAGTTCCGGGCATACAATGCCGATCTGCTGGAGCGACCTTATATAGTCGTGGGGAACAAGATCGACATAGACTCGGCCAGGAATTTGATCGATCAGACAGGTGAATTCTTCTCCCAAAAGGGTATCCGCTTTATCGCTACAAGCGCTTTGAGTGGAGAAGGGGTCCAGGAATTCATGGATCATATAGTCTCACTGTCCAGAGAACATCCAAGACCTACTGGGACCACTAGGCTGTTCGCGACGGTGGAGGAGGATCTTCCGGAAAGAAGAACCAGGGATAAGGTTCAGATCCTCAGGCTTCACGAATCCGGCTGCTTCAGGGTTATTCACCCCAGGATAGAGGCAGCTTCTGCCAGATACGATTTCGGTCAAGAAGAGGCTGCTGTGAGGTTTATGAGGATACTTAGACAATATAAGGTGGAGGAACTCCTGGAGGCAAGCGGAGCTCAGGAGGGAGACACCATATATATAGGCGACGTCGCGTTCGAGTTCCAGCCGGAACGGGCTTACTGAGAACCGTCATGGCCTCTGTCCGTAAGATCGGCGTGATGGGAGGAACCTTCGATCCTATACATCACGGACATCTAGTAGCGGCGGAAGAAGCCTACCACGCCTTAGGCCTGGAGAGGGTTATATTCATCCCCACTGGAGATTCTTTTCATAAAAAAGACAGGCGAGTCACGTCTCCGGAAGACAGATACATGATGACCTGTCTGGCTACCTTGGAAAACGATCATTTTAGGGTCTCTCGGATCGAGATAGACAGACATGAACCTAGCTATACAGTGGAGACCATGAGAGAGATGAGCCATTGGTATCCCGAGGGTACCGCCTCCTTCTACTTTATCACCGGGGTGGATGCGGTTATGACGATGGAGAACTGGCATGAACACGAATATCTTCCCGGATTATGCACCATCGTGGCGGTAAGTCGTCCTGGTTACGACCGTGATGAAAGCCAGGTAGAAATCCCCTTCCCCGGCTTTCTAGGGAACTCGGTCGTTCCTCTCTCCATTCCATCTCTGTCCATATCGAGCACCGACATAAGGAAACGGGTTGCAAAAGGGGAAAACATAAGGTATTTAGTTCCTCCTCTGGTGGAAAAGTTTATAGATAAGAAAGGGCTTTACAGGAAGGACGGATCGGGACATAGAGCATAAAAGAGGTGAAATCGATGGTACGAAAGACGAGGATCCTTTTCCTAATATTCGTCGCTCTCGTCGCCACTGTCGCTGGAGGAGCCTGGCGATTGAAGGGATTGGTCTCTCCGGAGGCGCAGGATATAAAGCAAAAAATCCAGTTCGACGAAAAAACCGGAAGTATAAACATACTGGCCCTGGGGGTCGACGACGTAGAAGGGGTGCATAGGTCGGATACTATAGCCTTCATCACCCTGGATATAGACAACAAGAGGATAAAGGTGATGTCTCTTCCGAGGGATACCAGGACGACCATAAGAGACCATGGAACTCAAAAGATAAATCATTCCTACGCTTACGGTGGGGTAGACCTTCTCAAGGAAACTGTCGTTAACCTGATAGGAATGCCGATACATTATACTTTGGCGGTAAACTATGAGAGTTTCCCTAAAATAGTGGACTCTCTCGGCGGTATCGACGTAGACGTTCAGAAAAATCTTCATTATAGGGATAACGCCGGTGGATTATACATAAACATCAAAAAGGGATGGCGTCATCTGGACGGCAAGACCGCCCTCGAGTACGTTCGATTTCGTCACGATGCTCTCGGCGATATAGGACGTATCAAAAGGCAACAGAGATTCCTGAAGGCTCTGCTTAAAAAGCTTTACGATCCTTCTACCATGTCCCATTTGCCGGAGATAACAGAGGAAATTCTCTCCGTGGTGGAGACCGACATACCTCCGAGTCAGGCCTTACAGTTGATAAGCTATCTAAAGGACATCTCTCCCGAGAGGATCTCTTTTTTCACCATGCCAGGAAAGGCCGCGATGATAAACGGAGCCAGCTATTGGTCGCCGGATCTGCTCCAGACCTCTACTTTGTTGACGTCCAGTCAGGACCTGTCTGGTGCGATGGACCTAAGCGGTCAGGATGAAGCAAAGGCAGGACTCGTAGAGGGTCTCGTGTCCGAGATAAACCGCCCTATCGCAGTTTTAAACGGAGATGGGACCTCTGGGCTTGGAAAAGAGATATCCTCCAGACTTGAAAAACACGGTATAGAGGTCGCTTACGTAGGCAACGCCAAGCATTTTGACTTTCACTACAGCACTATAAACTATAAACCCGGCGAGGACTCCAAAGATGTCGCCCTTGCCTTGGCTAGGCTTTCCGGGATACCGGAAAATCTGGTCAAAGAGGACCGAGGGGCCTCCTATAGTGCAACTTTGATATTAGGACATGACAAAGACAGGATAATCGCTAATTTAGACAGATAGGGGAGGGATATCTTCGTGGAATACAGCAAACAAGCCGATTCGGTAGCAAGAGCCGTTTCCGACAAAAGGGGAAACGACGTCACGATAATGGACGTCAGAGAGGGGTCTACCATTGCGGAGGAATTCGTGGTCGTCACCGCCAATTCGGACGTTCACATGAAGACGCTCTGCGAAGCGGCATCGGACGCTTTAGAAGAGTTGGGGCTATCTCATGCCGTCGAGGGCCAGACCAGTTCAATGTGGCGTTTGATAGATGCGGGATACCTGCTGGTTCACGTCTTCAGCTCCAAGGGTAGAGAGTTCTACGATCTGGAGAGGATATGGGGAGATCATCCTCACGTGAGGTTGGAAAATCAAGACTGATTCTAGAATGGCCCGGACCTCGGAATACCGGGCCATTCTTTTATAGAATCCATGTCCTATAATATATCTTATGTTGCTTTTATGACAAAAAGAGACAGGGGCACACATAAAGTTGTGCCCCTGTCTCTTTTATCGAACCATATATAGGAAAGATCCAGGATCTAAGGAAGCTCCTCCTACGAGTCCGCCGTCTATATCGGTCATGGAGAACAGACTTTCCGAGTTGTCCGGTTTTACGCTTCCTCCGTATAGGATAGGAACCGTGGCACCGGCGAAGCGACCTGAGAGCCATTTTCTTATGGCCCCGCATACTTCCTGGGCGTCCTCGGGAGAGGCGGAACGTCCCGTTCCTATAGCCCATACGGGCTCGTAGGCCACTACGAGCGAATCGGACTGGATCTTATCTCCTGAGAGTCCGGATTTCAACTGCCTCTCGACCGTCTCCCAGGTAACTCCCCTATCCCGCTCCTCCAACGTCTCTCCTACGCATAAAACGGTCCTCAGCCCTCGGCTACAACAGGCATTCACCTTGGCTGCTATACGTTCTTCCGATTCTCCAAAGACGTGACGTCTCTCGCTATGACCGATCAGGCTGTATTCGGCTCCACAGTCTAGGGCCATTTCCACCGAGATCTCGCCCGTATAGGCACCCTTGTCGGCCTCGTGAACGTTTTGAACCCCTATGGAAAGCTTGTCCGCCACGCCCATCGATTTCGCAAGTCTGACGGTTCTCTCCAGATAGACGAAAGGGGGAAATATCGCCATTACCGTTTCCGATTTTTCAGGAAAACTTGAGGCTAGATCATGAAAAAAACGATCTATCTCAGCTCCGTTCATGTTCATCTTCCAGTTCCCGAAAAGATAGTTTTTCATGGCTCCTACCGCCTTAATCGAGCAAAAGAGGAGCTATGCCGGGAAGGACTTTCCCCTCGCAGAACTCGAGACTGGCTCCTCCTCCGGTAGACACATGGGAAACCTTCGACCTGTACCCCATAGAGGATACCGCCGAGGCAGTATCTCCTCCACCTACTACGGAGAAAGCCCCTTGCGATGTAGCTTTAGCCACTGCATCGCATAGGCCCTTGGTTCCCCTGGAGAAAGTCTCGACCTCGAAAACTCCGGACGGGCCATTCCAGAGTATGGTCTTTGCTCCTTCGATGATCTTAGAGAATGCCCTTACGGATTCGGGACCTATATCCAGTCCCATCAAGTCGTCGGGGATTTCGTCGGCAGCACAGGAAGTAAGTCCCGATAAATCCTCTATAGATGTAGCCGCTACGACGTCGACAGGTAACTCCACCGTCACGCCCGATTTTTCCGCCTTCTCCAGCATGGAAGCGGCAAATTCGAGGTGCCCCTCGTCGAGAAGGGATTTGCCCACCGTACCACCTTTTGCCTTGAGGAACGTGAAGGCCATTCCTCCTCCTATCACTATGGAGGACACCTTGGACATGAGGTTGTCTATGACCCCTATCTTATCCGAGACCTTCGCTCCTCCCAATACGAGCACGAAAGGTGGTTCGGAATGGTCTCTCACCTTTGACAATGCGGATATCTCCTCGTCCAAAAGGTAGCCGGCGTAGGAATCGAGGTGTTCCTGAACTCCTACGGTGGAAGCATGAGCCCTGTGGGATGCACTGAAGGCATCCAACAGGAAGACATCGAAAGGAGCCGCCATGGAAAGGGAAAAGTCGGGGTCGTTGGCCTCTTCTTCCTTGTGGAATCTGGTGTTCTCCAACAGGAGGATCTTTCCCGTCGAGTTTCTCAGGGCTTTCTCCACTTTGGGACCGACGCAGTCCTCGACGAAGTCTACGGGGCCAAGCAGCTTTTCCACTGCCGGCACTACCGCCTTCAGGCTGAACTCTGGATTTATTTTGCCTTTCGGACGACCTAGATGGGAGGCCAAAGCTACGATAGCTCCAACGTCCTTCAAGGCCTTCAAGGTCGGCAGGTGGGCTCTTATCCTCGTGTCGTCCGATACGAGACCGTCTTTCAACGGAACGTTGAAGTCCACCCTCACCAGGACTTTCTTGCCCCTAAGAGAACCGTAGTCGGGAGTCCTTAGGTTCAAGTCCTACAGCCCCTTTCTGATCATGTGATTGACCAGGTCCAGACAACGGCACGAATATCCCCATTCGTTATCGTACCAAGACAGTACCTTGACCATGTTGTCTATAGCCATAGTATGGTTTGGGGCGAAGATAGAGGATCGACTGTCATGGACGAAGTCCATGGACACGCAGTCGTCCGTCTCGTATCCCAGATATCTGGACATGGATCCCTCGGAGTATTTTTTAACCGTAGAGTTGATTTCCTCTGCCGTAACCGATTTGGGAAGCTCGACGACGAGATCGACTACGGAGACGTTAGGAGTGGGGACCCTCAGGGCCATTCCGTTCAGTCTGCCCTTGAGTTCCGGAATTACCAAGCCTACAGCCTTGGCAGCTCCGGTTGAGGTAGGGACCATGGAGACGGCGGCCGCTCTTCCCCTGTGGAACTTTTTATGAGATGAGTCGACCGTTTTTTGGTCTCCTGTATAGGCGTGGACGGTTGTCATAACCCCTTTTACGATGTTGAACTCGTCGTTCAGGATCTTCGCCACAGGAGCTAGACAGTTGGTAGTACAGGAAGCGTTGGAGACGATGTGATGCACCGAGGGATCGTAAGACTCCTCGTTGACCCCCATCACAAAGGTTCCCAGCCCTTCTCCGCTGCCAGGTGCCGTGATTACCACCTTCTTAGCCCCTGAGTCGAGGTGTGCTTGGGCTTTTTCCGTATCCTTGTATATTCCAGATGCCTCGATTACGATATCAACTCCAAGGTCGCCCCAGTTAAACTGGTCCGGGGTCGAATGTCGAAGAGTGGCTATGGCCTTGCCGTCCACGAAGATATTTTCGTCGTCGTAGTCGACTTTTCCCTGATACCTGCGATGAACCGAATCGTACTTGAAAAGGTAGGCTCTCTGCTCCGAAGTCGAGCGACTGTTTGTCGCCACTATGTCTATCAACCCCTCCTGGTCGTACTCATGAAGGGCTCTGAGGACCAATCTTCCTATTCTACCAAAACCGTTAATTGCGACTTTAACCTTAGACATGGCGTATGACGCTCCTTTCGAGTTTTTAATCATCGTAGCTAAAACCGTAGGTCTCGGCGATGGACAGGATCTTTTTCCACCGATAAGTTACGGTACTCTTGCTTACGGGAGAGTTCATTGCAGATCCCAGTTCGTTCAGGCTGGCGCTTGGATTGGCGATTCTCAGATCGATAAGTTCGGCCAAATCGGGAGGTAGCTCATCTTCATGGCCGTTTTTCTTAAGGAATGTCGCAAGGGCTATCTGACGCCTAGCGGCATCGACGGTCTTTCTTATATTGGAGGCATCACAATTTACCAGACGATTAGCCCTGTCTCTCATGGATCTGACGATGGCCTTTTCCTCCATCTTCAAAGCTGCATCGGGTAATCCCATGCCTATCATTAGATCTACAATGTCGTTTTGACCTCTCACCATGGCTTCGACACAACCGGATCCCCTCCGATACGAGACGGAGAGGTCGTTTTTCTGAAGATGATCCTTTAGGCCCGTGAGTATTTCGTCGTAAGGAACTCGAAATAGAAAGTAATATCCTCGTTTAGGGAAAAATACAGAGCCTACGGCGCCGAATATCCCTCTGACCCAGGCCCAACGAATGAAGGAGCCGCTAAGCTCTTTCGACTGAATGGTTCTGAATAGGTCTATGGGCATCTCCAGTTGCACGGTACCTCTGTGTCTCTCTGGAACGTGCAACATTTTTCCCAGGTCAAAATAGCCTCCCCAGGAGGTTTTCTTCCACAAACGTCTCATACGATGAAAAATCCACAGTCTTCTGGAGGAGAGAATCACCCTATCTGCTTTCGTGATCTTGCGTCTCATGCAGGAAAATGTACCCGCTATTTCCGAGTCGGCCGATATCCGATCCGGAATATGGGACGATATCCATTCATCCCATATCTCACTGCTTAGAGAGTCCACTTAGAAAGTTCCACCGTCCTTCTTCTGTATCAAGGAGAAAATGGCCTCCGATAGATGTCCTCCGTCATGTCTTATGACCGGTTCTCCCTTTACTCGATCTACCCTTAGAAAAGAGCCCCGCAGGACCTTGCAGCCTTTTTCGTAAAGTTTGACCTCTTCGTCGTCGTTCAGATAGAGAGGTTCCGCACCCTCCGCTTTGTATCGTTCCAACAGTCCCCGTGGGACCTCCTGATCGTTCACTATGACGTAGTCAGGTAGTTTCCCTAGGACTTTCTCTATCCAATTTAGATGTTCCGTTACCGACATTCCCTCGGTCTCTCTAGGCTGTGTCATTATATTGGCCACGTATACGGTGGGAGCCAATCCCTTTTTTATCCTTTCTCTAAAATTTCTTATGAGAAGGTTGGGGATCACGCTTGTAAAGAGACTTCCGGGGCCTAATACGATAAGATCTGCCGTGTCTACAGCAGCCATAACCTCTTTGATAGGCTTTGCGTCCGACGGTTCCAGCCATATCTCGTCCAGGTCCGTGCCGAAATTTGAAATCTCGAGCTCTCCTTTGAATTGCTTCCCGTCGCTTGTCTTTCCCCGAAGAACGATGTTTTCAGTGGAGACCGGAAGAACGCGGCCTCTTATCGCTAGAAGTTGATTGATCCTCTCCACCGCCAGCTTAAAGTCTCCTGTCATCTCAGCCGAGGCCAACAACATGAGATTCCCCAGACTATGTCCAGCTAGGTCTCCTTTGTCGAAGCGAAAGTCCATAAAGGATCTCAATACGTCGTCGTTCTCGCTCAAAGCCACGATGCAGTTTCGGATATCTCCGGGGGGAAGGACTCCCCAGTCCCTGGTGATACGTCCCGAGCTACCGCCTTCATCGGTGACGGTTACGACCGCCGTTATGTTTTTCGTGAATCCTTTCAACCCCATCAGAAAGGCGGATAGACCGGTACCTCCGCCTACAGCCACCACATAAGGTCCAGATGAAAGACGAAAGGAGACACCGGAGTCTTTCGTCGGAGGGGACGATCGGACTCCTGTCCTTCCCCTCTTAAAGAGTGCTCCAGCGATAACACCTACTGAAAGTCCCCATAAAAAGGGCCATAGATGCCTCATAGAGTCATCTCCTCCCTGAAGTGTATCGTGATATCGTAAAAAAACTCAATGTTTATCGATGTCTCTATGGGAAGAGGTCACACGATAACCCTGTTCCTCGAAAATTAACTCGAGCCATTCGACCATGGCTACGGACCTGTGTCGTCCTCCGGTGCATCCTATAGCTATGTGCATTGAGCTCTTTCCAACCCTACCATATTGAGGAAGTAAGAACTCAAAGAAATCGACGGTCTTGTCTAAAAAAACTTCCCAGTCCGGGAATTGTTCCTTTATATACTGTTTTACCGGTTCGTCCGTGCCTGTAAGATCTCTAAGGCTGGGAACGTAGTAGGGATTAGGTAAGAACCTGACGTCCATGACGTAGTCGCTGTCGTTCGGTATTCCGTGTTTAAACCCAAACGAGGAAAAAAGGACCGTGAGCTGAGGATCCGGTGATCCCAGAGCTTTTAAAAGTGCTGGCCTAAACGATCTTATATCAAGATTGGAGGTGTCTACGATGATATCCGCTTCCTGCCTTATGGATGCGAGAAGGTCTCTTTCCCTTTTTATACCCTCTAGTATGGTTACGCCATCTCCCAAAGGGTGGCTCCGTCTGGTGGTGTTGAATCTTTGTACGAGGACTTCGTCGGTGGCGTCCAGAAAGACGACGGAAAAATCCTCTACCCTAGCTCTGATTTCTCTGGAGATCGTCACGAATCGATCCAGGTCTTTTCCTCTCACGTCTACAACTACGGCCACGCCGTTTACGACGGCGGAATCATGAGTCCCCAAAAGTTCCAGAAGCTGAGGAAGAAGTGCCGCAGGGATGTTGTCCACGGCGAATAAGCCTTGGTCCTCCAGGATATTAAGGGTACTGGATTTACCGCTGCCGGAGAGTCCTGTGACCACCACCAGCTTCTTCACATTGTATATTCCCAACAGAGTCACCTACCTCCTGAGAAACACAAAATAAGGATATCCCAGTTTTTTTAGCCTCTCTCCAACGGCAGTAGCCTGGTTACGTGAGGTCCCGCCGGGAATCCAAACCCTGTAATATCTGGTTCCGTTCACTATCCCCTCGCCTATTATAGTCGAGTACCCCTTGGAATCGACCTTAGACGCCAAGGCCTTAGCCATCGATCGTTGTTTGAAGGCACCGACCTGAACATACCAAGAGGAGTTTTTTGCGGTGGCAGAGGACCTGGAAGGGGCGCTCGTAGGCTTCGGTTGAGATACGCTTTTTTTATGAGAAGTCTCTCTTGGTTTGTCCTCAGCCTCTTTCATGGATATGGGAACGGCAATCACTGTACCGTCTTCCACCGAGACATCGTTCTCGTCCAAAGAACGCTCTTCTTCTATAGGGACGTCTATATTTCGGGGCTGAGATGGGACGGGACTAGCCTCCTGGACGTATTTTCCATAAGGATCGTCTTTATCGGGGAGAAAAAAAATCTTTATCCCGAAGACTAAAAACCCCAACGCCACCAGGCCAAGTATCGGTAGCATCAGATCTCCAAAGGGCAATAAGCTCCTCTTTTTCCGCTTTACCTTCCTAGCCATAACAACACCATTCCCTTAAAAAAGCGGGACAAACCTATAGAGGTTCGGCCCCGCTAAATGTCTACCTTCCTCCGTTGTCTTTATCTTTATCGCGGGTCCTACGAACCTTTCTTATGTAGGACGGAACGTCGTATGAGTCTTTCGGGAGCCCTGGGAGCTCGAACATATCCGGACCATCTTCATCGGGAGAGAGGTCCGTAGGTTCTAATTTTATACCGGAGGTCTTCTTCTCTTTTCTCTGAGTCGTGGACTTGGACCCCGATCCGGTGTTTATCTTTCCAAAAGGAGTCGCCTTGGATTTGGCCTGTTCGTAGTCGGAGAACCCTGTCGCTATGACAGTTATCTTTATTCTGTCCTCCATCTCCTCATCTATGGCGCTTCCCCATATGATGTTGGCGTCACCGTCGGAGGCTTCGTTTATGATCCCGGCGGCCTCGTGGATCTCGAATATGCCGACGTCCGCTCCTCCGGTTATATTGAAGAGAACTCCCTTTGCTCCGGTCATTGGTATTGACATCAGAGGACTGTTTATGGCAGCCTGGGCTGCCATGACCGCCCTGTTGTCGCCTCGTCCCTCTCCTATGCCCATAATGGCTGATCCCGCATTCTGCATTACCGATCGGACATCGGCGAAGTCGACGTTCACGAGTGCAGGCCTCAGGATCAGATCGGTCACCCCTTGAACTGCCTGACGAAGGACGTCGTCTGCCATTCTAAAGGCATCGGTCAGGACGGTGTTTTTATCGGAAATCTCCATCAATTTGTCGTTCTCGATAACTATCAGAGCATCGACTTTTTCCTGAAGGGCCTTTATCCCCATATCGGCCTGAGATTTTCGTCTTTTACCCTCCCAGAAGAAAGGAGTCGTCACTACCGCAACTACGAGAGACCCGGTTTCCCTGGCTATCTCCGCTATGACCGGGCTAGCACCGGTTCCGGTTCCTCCGCCCATTCCCGCGGTCAAAAAGACCATATCGGCTCCGACCAAGACCTCCTTGAGTTCGTCGAAAGACTCTTTGGCGGCTCCGTGCCCTATCTGAGGGTCTGCTCCGGCCCCGTGTCCTTTGGTGAGCTCCTTCCCCAGTATCAGACGGGTCGGAGCTTCCGATAGACTTAAGGATGCCATATCGGTATTGACGGCTAAAAACTCTACTCCGGTCACGCCGCTTCGGATAATGTTGTTGAGGGCGTTGCCTCCGCCTCCTCCGACACCGACGACCTTGATCACCTCTCTGTGCGGACTGCTCTCCGAGGTGACTTTAAAGACACCATTCATGTCCATATCACAACCTCCCAGCGGCTGGTTCTTTAAAACAGATCTTTGAAGGCCCTCTTTATAGAATCGAAGACCCCTCTTGCCTCTCCGAAGCTTGGCACACGTCTAGTTGACGGTTCTCTTGACGTGTATCCTCCGCCTCTCAATACTCCAATCGAGGTCTCTATATAGCGATATCGATGCCTGTCTCTTTCCACTAGATAGCGCACGATTCCCGCCAAGGAAGAGTATTGACATGAGCTCATGCCAGGAGGCATCTGGTGGGATACTATGGGAACCCCAACTCTCACCGGCAATGACATGACATCGGATACAAATCCCTCCAGACCTTCAGTCAATGCGACTCCCCCTGTAAGGATGATCCCCGATGGGAAAGCGTGGTAGTTCATGCCGTCCAGGATCTCTTTCACGTGGTGAGAAAACAGTTCCTCCAACCGACAGGAAACGACCTCTACCAAGGCGTCTATAGGCATGGTTTTTGCCTTGCCTCTTATCACGACCTCGAACTCCTCGTCCTCTTCCGGAGGCTCTAGAGACAGACGTTTCTTCAACTCCTCCGCTACGCTTATTGGAATCTTGGCTACATAGGCAAGGTCGTTGGTAATGTGGTCTCCTCCTATGGGAATTACGGATAGTCGTATAGGACGGCCATCCACGAATATGGCTACCCCGGTAGTCCCTCCACCTATGGAGACCACCACCGCTCCGGCGGTCCTCTCTTCTGAGGATAGAGATCCTAGGGCCGCTACGAGAGGTTTTACGACCAGTCCGTTAACTCGGGCGCCAGCTTTCTCCACGCAATTTACCACGTTTTGAAGTGCGGTGGTGGGCACCACCACCGATTGAAGCTCTATCTCAAGGCGGATCCCCGTCATCCCTAGAGGATCATCTATTCCGGAGTTTCCATCTATAGAGTATTTCACCGGAATTGTATGAAGTACACTCCTGTTGGATGACACGGAAAGCTCGCTTTGCGCCGTCTCGATAACTCTCTCTACATCGTCTATCTCGATCTGTCGGGGCGTCCTTCCCAGAGAGACCATACCGTGAGACATCACGCTGTCGACCTCTACTCCGCTAAAAGCAACTGTGACATCGTCCAGGGTGAAACCGACCATGGTTTCCGCTTCCTTCAAAGCCCTTCTTACGGCTAAAACGGCCTGTTCCAGGTTGACTATCATGCCTTTTCTTATCCCTGCGGAGGGAGCCTGCCCCACCCCTATGATCTGGGCCTCGTCGGAACGGACGTCTCTTTCCGCCACGACGACGGACACCTTGGAGGTGCCGAGATCAAGACCTACGAAAATGTCAGGCTCTCTTTTCACAAACCCATCGCTCCCTTCGCGCATGGTTTAATCGCTCAGCCCTTTTACAACTATCTTATCACCGTAGGAGGCATCCACGATTTCACCGCTTCTGAACTTGACTCCGGAACTCAGTAGCTCGTTTACAGCAGATATCTGAGAGTGCAAGTTCTTATCTCTATCGATTATAACAGTTAAGAATCCCTTATTCTCTTTTTTTATGTACAGAGATGCCAATCCCATACCGCCTTCTCTGTAGACCCTTAATGACTGTACTTCTCCAGGCAACTCTATTTCTGTGAGCTCTTTTATCATCGACGAATAATCATCAAGGTCGTAATTGAAATCCATTACCGATCCTTGGTTCTTCGATGAAGCTTTTATAGGAGGAGGCATAGACTCATCTATAACCACCAAAGGATCGTCCGGCTTTCCGTAGATCTCTTCGTTCATAGGGTGGTCTTCGGACCAGACCTTACCTTCTCTGGAAAGATACCAAGAGGTCTTCCCCCAGGAAAAGGTACTCAAAACGGTCAAGGGTTTTATCCTGCAAGACAGGGTGCCCCATCCCATCTGAGTATCTATGGATAGAGGCTCGCTCTTCTCGATGGCTTCGTCCAGATCACCTAATAGTGTAAACGAGAGAGGCCAAAAACGTATGGCATCCGGAGATATGTACGATAGGATCTTTTTCTCTATCCTTAACGATGGACAGGAATCCAAGACTATGGACCTCAATCTCAAAAACTGATAGTTCCTCTCCAGCTTAAACGGAAATGCCGCGAGAAACGATACCAATAGAAGGGAAAAAAACATCCCTAGACGATTTTCCTGCATGAGAGAACACTCGCCTCTATCGCCTCACTCAAACCCCTACAGCTATTGAACGAGGGACTATATTCTTACGACCTATCTCTTTTACAAGTATATCCCCTAGATCCGCTATATCTCCCGCCCCTAGAGTCAAGATCACATCTCCCTCCTCAACCAGGGACATGACTTTATCTATGGCGTCCTTTTTTCTGTCCGTCACGAAAAATGACGGGTGATTTTTCTTCGATAGATGATCCCCTATCATGTGAGATGTCACACCGTCTACAGGTGGTTCGTCGGCTGGGTAAATAGGCAATACGACGACCTTATCGGCATATGTCAGGACTTCGGCAAAGTTCTCCGCCATGGCTGCCGTCCTTGTAAATCGATGAGGCTGAAAGGCCACCAGGATCTTTCTCTCAGGAAAGATCTGACTTATGGCCTTCAAGGTCGCCTCCACCTCCCGTGGATGATGGCCGTAATCGTCGTATACATCTATATGCTCGACTCCGCCCTTGAACTGCAACCGTCTTTTCGCACCTTTAAACTGACGTAAGGTTCTCTTTATCACGTCGAACGGGACTGACAACATGTCTGCCACTATACAGGATGCCAAGGCGTTCAACACGTTGTGGTCGCCCGAAACGGAGAGCTCTATTCTGCCTATAGATCTACCGTGTTTTCTGACGGAAAAGGAAACGCCGCCACCATGATTATACTCTATGTCCGTGGCTCCCCAATCCCATCTGTCTCCCCAGCCGTAGGTGACTTTAGGACTATCTTTTTCCATCATTTTCAGCAAAGATTGTACTCCCCCGTCCTCTCCGCAGAGTACGGACAAGCCACCCTTCCTAAGATTTTGGGAGAAAGACTCGAAGGTATTAAGGACGGAGTCAAAATCGGGATAGTGGTTTACGTGATCCCAATCGACGTTCGTTATAACCGATATGGTGGGATGAAAACATAGAAAGGAACCGTCGCTTTCGTCGAGTTCGGCGACCATGTGAGGACCCGATCCGAGTCTGGCATTGCAACCTATGTCGCACAGCTCGCCACCTATAGCGACGGTAGGCTCAAGCCCAGCGCCGCTTAGAATTAGGCCTATCATTGAAGATGTAGTGGTCTTTCCGTGGGTACCTGCCACTCCTATTCCGTATCTAACGTCGAATATGGCGCTCAATACCTGAGCCCTCTGAGCGACGGCTATACCGCTTTCTCTGGCGACTACCAGCTCTTCGTTATCCTCGGGAATCGCACTGCTATAGACTAAAAGGTCGGGAGAGAACTGGGATAGGTGGTCCGAACTATGACCTATATTGAAATCTATGTCGGCTTGGGCCACTTTCTCAACGTAGAATCCATAGGACATGTCGCAGCCACTGACATCGAAGCCAAGTTCTTTTAAAAGAAGGGCTAGACCGCTCATTCCGGCACCGCCGATCCCCATCAGATGTATATGGCGAACCTCATCCAAGTTTATCTCCTTTATTTCCAAAGCCGGACTCTCCCTTCAAATATGCGAAAGAATCAATCGCCACAACGCCGAGACTGCCTTATCGTCGTCGGTCGAATTTTTCAATTCACTATCTTCTCTATTCGATTTTCGAGAAATATCGTTCTCCAACTCGTCTATCTTCTTGATCAGCTCTGTAACGCCCATTTCGGGAGTCCAGATCCGTCCCGGGTTCCTATCGTCCAAAAAAGACAGGGCATTTTCATATTGGTGTCCATCGGAAGCTTTCTCCCAGGGCACTATCACTGCGGGGATTCCCAGCTGGCTTACTTCGGCCAGTGTGGCTGCTCCGGCCCGACAGATAACCATATCTGCCACCCCGTAAATCGGCGACATATCCCATCTATTGGAAAGATACGCCACTTTATTCTCAACTCTATCCTCGTCGATACCTAGGACGATGAAAAAGCACCTTGCAAATTCTACCATAGATAAGGTGATCGATACCAAGTCGATCAGGCTAGAGCTTCCAAGAGAGCCGCCAAGGAGTACTATAACACGATCTTCTCTGTCGACTTTATCGCTTAACCACAGTTCGTCGAGAGCCGCTTCTCTGGATAGCTTTCTAAATTTTCTGACGGGTATCCCCGTATACGCTCCTTTTATCCCCTTGCATTTGCGCCAGCCAGTAGCCACAGGTACTTTCCATCTTGATGCGATACGAGATACCTTTCCTGCTACGACGTTTTGTTCATGCATAAAAACGGGGATCTTCATAAACTTGCTCACGACGAGGGCGGGAAAAGAGATATAACCTCCGAAAAGGATCAGACAATCGGGTTTTATCTCATTGACCCTTTCGTACATGATTGCGATGGACCTTATCATATTCCAGGACCTTTTAAATATGCTTTTTAAGGTCTTGATACCCAATGGTGATCCCTCTATCGGCAGGACAAAAGGACTAACGTTATGGTTTTCGTATATGGCTTTTTCCATCGATCTGGATCCACATACATAATAGACTCGATCTCCTGCTTCTCTTCTCGAGTTTCCGAACGCTATAGCCGGGGTTATATGCCCACCGGTTCCTCCTGCAACTAAAAGTATTTTCAATCTCCCACCCACCTTTTTCCATCGTATAACTCTCTCAACGCTCGAAGGATAAGACCTATCTTAAGCCAAGATATTACCAGAGAGCTTCCACCGTAACTCAAAAAGGGCAAAGGCATCCCAGTCATCGGTATGGCATTCGATATCCCCCCGATATTTACGATCAGAGGGATCGCTATGGATAGAGCTCCTGCCCACAGCAACAAGGCTATCGAGGAATCCTCGGCCTGACGAAAATGACAGTAAATCCGAAAAAACCAAAGCGAGAACAGGGATAGGACGGTTACGCTTCCTATTACCCCCAGGGTTTCTGCGATAGCGGCAAAGATAAAATCCGTGTGAGCCGCCGGCAGAAAACGACTTCTCTGTACAGCCTTTCCCAAACCGGTACCCCAGAAACCGCCGTTAGCGAAGGCTATCAACCCTTGAATCGTCTGGTATCCGACGTCGGATGGATCGGACCAAGGGTCAAGCCAGGCGACGATTCGCCTCTGTCTGTAGCCTTTTTGAGAGAGAAAAACGAAAACAGGCGACAGCAGAATAGCAGATGTAAGGGGCAGAAGAAAACCGTAAGCCTGCACGTAGATTCCCATGGCAAGGAAAAACAATAACAAAGTTCCACCAAGGTCGGGTTGCAGCAATACCGGTACGGCTGCGATGAATATCAGCAATAACGTCAAGGAGAAGGCCCTGAAGGATTTCAGCTTCTTTCTTGTATAGATTTTACACAGGTGGATCATCAGGAAAAAAACGAGCAATTCCAGGGGCTGAAAGCTGATGGAGCCTATCTTGATCCATCTTGAAGCACCGCCTCCGCCGGTTCCTATGCCTGGGATCAATGTCAGCCAGGTAAGAATCCAGGATGATAACAGAAAGAGCCCGCTTCGATTCCACCAGAAATCCAATGGCAAGGCGCTAGATATCAACATACAAATCAAGGCCACCGCTAACCACTGAGTCTGTCTTTGTCCTAACACGAACGATACGGAACCGTTACCTAGCCTAACCGTGGTCAAGGAAAGTATTACCACTATTCCGAGAGCGGAAAGGATAAGGGGCACGATCCATACGACAGGGTCCCTTCCCGACCTCACGACTCGACGTCTGTCCCCTCTATCGCTTTCGCCAACCCACTGAAATGGTCGCCTCTCTCCTTGTAGCTTCCATACATATCCCAGCTAGTACAGGCAGGGGATAGCAGCACAGTGTCCCCTCTTTTGGCCCTTCCGGACGCTTCGATAACGGCCTCTTCCATGGACTGAACTATCTCCCAGTCGTTTACATTTTGTTCTTTCAGGGCCTCGGCTATGGCAAAACGCTCTTCTCCCAGTAATATGGCATATCTACAGTTATCCTTCACCGCTAGGGCCAAATCGCGGTAACTTTCTCCCTTACCCTTTCCTCCCAGGATAACGACCTTTCCGCCAGGAATTGACCTAAGAGCTGTGCAGGTGGAGGCAACGTTGGTTCCCTTGGAGTCATCAACGTAGGATATTCCGTTCTTCTCCACTATGAACTGACATCTATGGGGTGGTGCTTTATAGGAGGCTAGCCCTATGGACCAATCCGTTTCCTTGCAAGAGGTCAATATACAGGCGGTTGCAGCCATGGCGGCGTTCTCTATGTTGTGTCCTCCCAGCAGAGGAACCTGCCCCGACTTGAAAAGATCGTGGCGAATTCCCTCTATGACGGCGGTCGCCTTTTCATCGCCTATATATATACCGTCCTTCTTTAAATCGTTCTCAAATGTCAAGCCTATGGTCCTTGGATCGCCCTGCCCACCTAGGAGGGAACGATCCCTTTCCTGAACGATGGACCACCCTGTATCCCTTCTGTGGGAGATGGCTTTTTTCTTGGCTGAAATATAGTTTTCGTAGGACCTATGCCAATCGATATGGTCCGGTGCGATGTTGGTGACTACAGAGATATCGAACTCGGCCTTCTCGGTCCAGTGGAGTTGAAAACTGCTCAGCTCTATCACGAAAACGCCTCTTCTTTTACATGCGAAATCACCTAAAGGCGAACCTATGTTTCCCAATGTCAGGGCGTCGACACCGGAGACTTTAAGCAAATGAGCTATCAGAGAAGTTGTGGTGGTCTTTCCGTTAGTACCCGTTACGGCGATAACCTTCCCGTCCAGGTTGGGCAACACGAAATCGACCTCGCCCATCACCTCGATTCCGGCATCCCTTGCTTCCAGAAGCAAGGGAGCCGTAGGGGAAACTCCAGAACTAACCAGCATGAGGTCACACTCCAAGGCCTTGGAGGAATGACCTCCTATCTCGAAGTCGACTCCCATATCCTTTAGGCCAAGCCGTCTCTCCTCCGGTATATCGGCTTTGCTTTCGGTTACAAAGACCGAGGCTCCCGACCTGACCGCACAGGAGGCCAAAGCCTCGCCGCTGATACCGGCTCCCAATACGGTAATTTTTTTACCGAATAAATCTTTCACTACGACTGCCACCTCTCGTTAAAAGTGAAGTCCAAGGCCCATTCCAAACAGAAAAAGGGTTACGATACCGACCAAATGCACAATCCAGAACCTCAGAACTATCTGAACCTCGCTCCATCCGGATAGTTCGAAATGATGATGGATAGGGCTCATTTTGAACACCTTTTTGGAGAAAACCCTTATGGCTACTATTTGAATCGCCACGGATAATATCTCGACACCGAAAAGAGCCCCAGCAGGGACGACATACAGCAGCCCTCCCCCGCAGACCGATATGGAGACTAAAAGCCCTCCGAGAAAATGAGAACCACAATCTCCCATGAATATCCTGGCGGGGAAGGAATTGTACCACAGAAAACCGAGCGTCATGGCTAACCCCGCTGCCACCCCGCTTATTCCGGCTGATGCTACTGTACAGATGAATATCAACGAGATCGACGAGGCTCCCGCGGCGAGTCCATCCAATCCGTCTGTAACATTGACCCCGTTGAGCATGGACACGACGAGAAAAGAACATATGAGAACCGACAGCATCGGAGACAGATAAACTCCGGGCAAAACGGCAATTCCTAAATATCTTTGGACTACCACGGACCATATCAGGGATATCAATACCTGAGCTGAAAGTTTCTGCAGGCTGGATAGTCCTTCACTGGAGGATCTCGAGTATTTCAGTATATCGTCCCATAGACCGATTCCGCCCGACGCCAGAGGCAAGGACCATAAAAGGATTTGAAATATTAAAGAACCATCTCCTAAAGCCCAGCCTATCAAAATGGACGGTAGCGCCGTTATCATGAAAACCGCCCCTCCGAGGGACGGTGTCTTGCTTTTTTCTTCTCCCCTCGCCGGTCCGTAGCTCTTCTGAGCCAACTTAAAATCACGACGTTTCAGCCATACTATCCATCTAGACTGAGCTAGAATGGAGAAAAAAAACAGGACCAACCCCCATATCAAAAGACCTATCGTCATGGAAAGATCTCCATCAGACGTTCTAGCCCGTTGGATCTGGATCCCTTTATGGCGACGAAATATCCCTCCGACAGAAAACCCTTTAAATCGGAAGACAACGATTCGATATCCTCGTACACCTTTATCGATGGCTTTAGCCGGGCCCAAATAGGCCCTAAAAGCAAGACCCTTCCCAATGGCAGAGCTTTTTTAAGGATATCCTCATGGAAAGACAGGGCCCCTTTTCCAAGTTCTCCCATCTCTCCTAGAACGAGGATCCTTTTTTCCCTGGGGAAGGGACTCTGTGCCACCAGATCTAGCATGGCTTCCATGGACTTTGGGTTGGCGTTGTAGCTTTCATCCAAAACCCAAACCCCACCTCTATCTTTCAAGACCCCTCTTCCATGGTAGGGCTTTATCGATGACAACCTGATAGAGGCTTCCTCCGGCGATATTCCCGATTCCACCGCGGTAGCCCATGCCATGCCCAGTAGGCTTGCGTTATGTATCCCGGCGACATTTGCCTTGATTCCGTAAAAGCTCCGATCTAGGTCTCTCCCGATACTCATAGAAAGAACAGGCCGTTCCTTCCAGTCGAGCCGTATATCCCTTAAAACATAGTTTCCGGAAGACCCTACCGATAAGGCTTGCCAATTCTCACATAAGGATCTCTTCTCCACAGCGGAGGACAATATAGAGTTGTCACCGTTGAAGATGACTTTCCTTAACTTCTTGGACTCGAGTATTTCAAGCTTTGCCTCTAGCACTCCTTCCAGGGTGCCTAGCCCCTCCAGGTGAGCCGGGACTACCTCGGTTATAACAGCCGTATCTACAGGATATAGATCGACCATCTCGGAGATCTCCCCTGGATGGTTGGTCCCCATCTCCAAGACTAGGACAGATGTATTCTCCGGCATCTCCGCTGCGGTAAGAGCACAACCGATTCTCGTATTGTGGCTGCTTCTGGCCCTGTAGACTCCTGACGAAGTCCCTCCCAAAGCGAGAAATATCATCTCTCTGGTGGACGTCTTACCTACGCTTCCGGTTACGGCTATAACGTTTTTCAGGTCTTTGAGCCGATGCTGGGCTATTCTTATCAGTCCTTGCTCTGGGTCATCCACCTCTATCACTCGAAATCCCAGGGGGAGATCCTTTATTTTCTCCCTCCAAGAGGGACTCACCAGAGCGCAATGAGCTCCCCGGGAAACTGCGTTCAGGATGAAATCATGGCCATCCACGTTATTACCCGGCAAAGCCACGAATAGATCTCCCTCTTCTATCTTTCGACTGTCCACTCGGATAAGGCCGGAAAATTCGCCGTCGTCACCCTTGAGAGTTCCCTCCGCCAACGAGGCATATTTAGACCATGATTGGCTTTTTTGGCTCATTTCCATGGGATCCCTCGATCTTTCCCCCAGCTTCGTACCGACTCGGAGTCGCTATAGGGGGTCTTTTTCCCCTTTATCAGAATATATTTTTCCGGTCCCTTGCCTGAGATTACCACCAAATCTCCCTCTTTAGACATATCCAGGGCCTTGTAGATAGCGTCTTTTCTATCGATTACGACATCGTAGCTATTGCCCTCTACCTTACGGACGCCTTCCAATATGTCCCCGACGATCGACAGCGGATCCTCTCCTCTGGGGTTATCCATGGTCAGCACCAGATGGTCCGCCTTTTGCGCCGCTATCTCGCCCATCGCCCAACGATTTCCTCTGAATCTCTCTCCACCTAAACCGAACACCCCGATAAGACGCCCTTTACATATTTCCCTGGCGGCTGAGAGAAGATTGCTCAATGCATCTGGTGTATGAGCGTAATCCACGATGGCACAGCCTTTCTTTTCGAAAATGTAACGTTCCATTCTGCCCGGCACCTGAGGCATGTTTTCGAGGCCGTGCTGGATCTCATCATATGAAAAACCCATAGAATAGCAGGCAGCGGCTGCTGCTAAGGCGTTGCTGACGTTATACCCCCCTATCAAGGGCAGACGCACCCGATTGGTCCGTCCCTCTATGGTGAGGTCGAAGAGAACCCCCCCTACGTCCAGAGCTATATCGGACCCCGTAACCGTAGCCGAGCTAGACTTGGAGGAATAGGTTACGACATCGGATCCGGCGCATTCTCTCAACAATCTTTTCCCATAGGGGTCGTCCAAGTTAAAAATTTTTTTGCAATCGGGTTTCATGTATCGTGTGAAAAGCGACTTTTTAGCCTCGAAATAGCGCTCCATATCTCCGTGAAAGTCGAGATGTTCAGGAGTTAGATTTGTAAAGACCGCCACGTCGAATAGACATCCCGACAACCGTCCCTGGACAAGACCATGAGAGGATGTCTCCATGATGCAACCGTTACAGCAGGACCGGACCATCTCGGATAGGAAAGACTGTATCTCCGATCCCTCCGGGGTAGTCCTATCGGCCTCGATTTCCTTGTTCCCGTCGTCATAGGTGATTGTCCCCAGCAAACCGACCTTGCCTCTTCCTCTCATGATGGACCGAATCATATAGGTGGTCGTGCTTTTACCGTTGGTTCCGGTAACTCCGATCATCGAGAGAGATTCCGAAGGATGGTCGTGAAAAGAAGAGGCTATCGCTCCTAAGGCGCTTCTGGCATCTGGGGTCAAGATGATCGGTACGTCTTTTTCCACTTCGTCGGGAATATGTTCACACAACAGAGCCGTCGCTCCCGATTTTACGGCAGCGACGGCGAATTTATGTCCGTCGTTATGGACTCCGGGCACGCAACAGAAGAGACTTCCCGATGTGACCTTACGGGAATCGAACTCGATAGAACGAACGATCTCATCGCTAAGTTGGCCTACGATCGCCGATACCATCCCGGAGGATTTAAGATCTTCGATTAGTTCATTAATTTTTTTCATCTCAGAGTAATCACTCTCCAGAATTCAATCTCTCTATATCCTCGACTATAGCCTTAAAGACCGGAGCGGCTATAGCTCCTCCGTAATATCGACCTTGACCAGGCTCACCAAGGACAACCAATAAGGTGTATTTCGGGGAATCGTAAGGCCAAAACCCTATGAACGATGCCACCATACGTTCCTTTGAGTATTCGCCTTTTACAGCCACCTGGGCGGTGCCGGTCTTTCCACCTATCTTAACCTCTTTGCAGTCGGCTTTTTTGCCCGTTCCCTCGACTATCACTCTTCGAAGCGTTTTTCTAAACCAATCGACGTAATGTGGAGGAAGCAAATCTCTCAGGACAACCGTTTTAGATCGATATATGGGCTTCCTCTCTCCATCCTCTACTCTGTCGACTATATGAGGGAGTAACAGCTTTCCTCCGTTTATGACGGCGTTGAAGGCTGTTATCAGTTGGATAGGCGTAACAGCTATTCCCTGTCCTATCGCTATGTTAGCGGGGATTACTCCGTACCATCTTTCTGGAGGTAGCAATAACCCGTTTTCCTCTCCGTTCAACTCTACTCCGGTTTTCTTTCCAAATCCCCAGGCTTCCAGATCTCTGTAGGCTTCGTAGGGATTGAGTTTAATGCCGATCTGAGCCATACCGACGTTGGAGGAATATATGAGAACGTCGGAAAGGTCTATCTTGCCTTTTCCGCGCCCATGAGAGTTGGAAATCCAACCGTCGGCCACCTTGATTCTGCCGTTATCTATAAACCAGGAGTTTCTTCCTACTATCTTGGACTGAAGCGCCATGGCCACAATAACAGGCTTCAAGGTAGACCCAGGTTCGTAAACCCTGCTGATACAGTTGTTAGTCATGCTATCGTTATTCAGGGTTGTCCTCTTGTTGGCGTTGAAGCTGGGCCAACTGGCCATCCCAACTATTCTTCCCGTATCGCTTTCCAGACAGAGAGCAGCACCCCATTTAACCTTTTCCTTGATTGATATATCCGAAAGTCGCTTTTCGAGAATATATTGTATACGACGATCCACTGTCAAGAAAACCTTACCTTCAGAACCACTGATCGTGGAATCTCTTCGTCCTCTGGTTTTCATAGTCCAACCGGAGGGAGTGTAAAGTACATCGTTCCACATCAGTTCCAGGCCAGCCAACCCTATCCCATCTATGTCGCAATATCCCAAAACGTGGGACAGAAGGGTCTCATTAGGATATATTCTCTTCGTCTCCTGGAGAACGTGGAGTCCATCCAGGCCCATATCGAGTATTTTCTTAGCTTTTTCGTCATCCAGCTGTCTCAGGACCCAATAAAAACGGCCTCTTTTGAGCGACGACAGGATAGCCGTCTTCTCTTTCGAGACCCACTCGCTGAGTTTATCGGCGTTATCGGTGTTCCAATCTCTGGGGTCGACATACAGGCTCGCGGTAGGGACGGAGATCGCTAAAGGCTCGCCTCTTCTATCCAAGATAGGTCCTCTAGTTGAGCAGGTTCTACCGAACCTATTGCTCTGATTTCCAAGCCTCTCTACGACCCTCTCGTCCGGCTTTATCTGAAGGACGATGATCCTGCCTATCAAACCTGCTATAACCAGAAAAAGAAGCACCCATGGAAAATTCTTTTTCATCTATAGTGCTTGTCCGGCAGAGAGCCACTCCATCTTTTGGGATCGGACATCGAGGATGCAGCCTTTCCTGAGAACTGAACCCTTATTATCCCCGCGTAGGACTCCTCCGTCATACCCAGCTTTGTGCTGGCATATCCATATACCGTCGACGGCGATTCCATGGCGAGGCATTTCTTATGGATCGACGTGACCTGAGTCTCCAAGTCGCTTACCTTCGCGGTGAGTTCGTCCAGTTCGGATTCAAGAACTAGACCATACATTCTCAGACACACCAAAGAAGAACATAGCATCATAGCCAGAACGAGGAAGAGGACAAAGACAGGGCTTATCTTGATTTTTTTCCTTCCGACACGGACGTCATCAGATCGATAACGGTCTTCTCTGGTTTTATCGTTGAAAAGCACGACAGCCCTCCTGTGTACGTCTATCCTTTGGCGAAAGCTCTAAGCTTAGCGCTTCTGGATTTGGGATTGTTCTCTATCTCCAGATCCGATGGTAACAGGGCCTTTTTAGTCAAAATAGTTCCTTCCCCCTGATCCTTCCATCCTCTGAACTTCCATTTGACTATTCTGTCCTCAAGGGAGTGATATGATACCACCACCACAACCCCACCGGGAGATATAACATCTAGGGCGGAGTTCAGTCCCTCGTCCAAGGCATCCATCTCCTTGTTTACAGCAATTCTAAGAGCCTGAAAGACCTTCCTGGCAGGATGTCCTTTAGCCTTTCTCATTACCGGAGCGGGAAGAGCCTTACGTATAACCTCTACCAGGGTATCCGTGTCCTCTATAGGACCGGTCTTTTCACGATAACGAACTATGGATTTGGCGATCGGCCAGGCAAATCGTTCCTCTCCGTATTTCCTGAAAACCTCGCTCAGCTCGGGAGCGGACAGTTCTCTGACCATATCGGCTGCGCTTTCGCCTCCGTCTTCGCGATTCATCCTCATATCCAAAGGCCCGTTCTCTCTGAAGGAAAAGCCCCTTTCCGGTAGGGATATCTGCATATTGGAGATTCCTAGATCAAAGACGACTCCTCCCACGGGGATGGCCTCCACGTCTTCGAGTAAACCCTTTAGATCGGAAAAATTGCCCTTTATGGGAATGAATCTCTCTCCGAATGGCCCCAGTCTTTCCGAGGCTATTGTCAAAGCCTGAGGGTCTCTATCTATGCCGAAGACATTTACTCCTTCTATACGATTCAGGATCGCTTCCGAATATCCCCCCAACCCTAAGGTGGCGTCTACTATAGGACCTGAGGAGCTCGTTTTTTTCAGATACTCAAGTACTTCCTCCAACATAACGGGGACATGTTCAACCTTCACTGCATCACTTCCTCGATCATCTTTCCCAGATCTCCAAGCAAGGTAGACCTTCTATCGTTCCAACGGACACGATCCCATATCTCTATGTGGTCCTCGACCCCTATAACCGAAACATCCTCTTCCAGTCCTCCATAACGACGAAGAGAGGGAGATATAAGAATACGTCCGGTTTTATCCGGTGTGATTTCGTCGGCCATGGAAAAAAGGACTCTCTTGAAGTTCCTGGATTTTTCTTTAGAAAAAGGCAGTTCATCGAAGCGAGCTACGAAAGTCTGCCAGCTATCAAGTGGATATATCGCCATGCATCTCTCTATTCCTACGGTACATACAATGGGAGATCCGAGGGCATGCCGAAAACGGGAAGGGAGGATCATCCGTCCCTTATCATCTATTTTATGGTCATAGCTCCCCAAGAACATGGCTTGTCCTCCACAACTTCCCATTTCTCTCCACGATACACCAAGTAAACAGTAGAACTTAAAGGTGAAAGAGTCAAGAGGATCATGGGCTCTCATCGGATAAAAGGGCAAAAAAAAGGACCTAGGCCTTTTTTTTACTAGGCCGTAGGTCCCGAAAAAACGGTGCTGGAGAGCCTTCCTGTAAGCCGGGTTTTGTCGTGGGTAGTCATTTATCTAGGACATCCCTCACGAGACATCTCGAGCGACCGTACCCGGAGGTCGGCGGGCCGCCTCATCCCTCCCTATTCGGTCTTGCTCCGGACGGGGTTTACCTGGCACGACAGTCACCTGCCGTCCGGTGGGCTCTTACCCCACCTTTTCACCCTTACCTCTCAAGGAGGCGGTATGTCTCTGTGGCACTGGCCTGTGGCTTACGCCAACTGGGCGTTACCCAGCGTCCTGCCCTTTGGAGCCCGGACTTTCCTCTCCCGATATTTATCGGCAGCGACTACCTGGAAGACTCTCAGGAGGCAGTATATCACATTTCAAGTAATTCGCCGACATGGTATGATTGTAGACGATAACACTATAAAGGAGGGATTCCCTTGGTCGCTAACGAGAAGGACTATGATTCACCGGAATACACGCGTTTTAAACAACAGGTCCAAAAACTAACTGGTCTAGATTTAAATTCGTACAAAAACCAAATACATCGCCGTGCTCATATGCTCATGAGCAGATGGAATTTGACCGATTACGACCAGTACTTTACCATGATCAACAAAAACGAGGATAAACTGAGGGATTTTCTCGATTATCTTACGATAAACGTATCGGAGTTCCTAAGAAATCCTCCACGATGGTGGGATTTGAGAGATCATGTAATACCCGATCTCATCAAGACCAAAGGCAGTAAAAAACTTCGTCTTTGGAGTGCCGGATCAGCAACCGGAGAGGAACCCTACTCTCTTGCGATGTTGTCCAGCGAATGCGGTCTATCCTCCGCTACTCCGGTCCATGCCAGAGATATCGACGCTGGCGCAATCGCCATAGCTCAAAGGGGGATCTATCACAAGAGACAGCTGGTAAACGTTCCTCCAGATTGGATAACAAAGTATTTCAAGGTCGTAGACGAGCAGACCTATCAGGTTAAGGACGATCTCAAAAAGAGAGTCGATTTTGCCAGATTGAACCTAATAGAGGATAGGTTTGAAAAAGATTACGATCTCATACTGTGCAGGAACGTGGTCATATACTTCAGGCCGGAGACGAAGGCGGTCCTTTATCAGAAGTTTTTCGATGCACTCAGACCGGGAGGGTATCTTCTAGTGGGATCGACGGAACAGATTTTCGAGTACAAATCCTACGGATTCGAGGCTGCAAAGCCCTTTCTTTACAGAAAACCCCTTAAATAGAAGGAAAGACCAAAAAAGCGGAGGTGGGGGGGTTTAAACCCCCCACCTCCGCTTTTTGTTTAGTGAGATCTGACGATATCCTTGATCTTCATTATGCGGCTGAGAGTCGATCGTTCCTGTTCCTCCAGCTTCATGGTGATGTACTTTATGGTCTCTATATTAGCTGGAATCAGAACGTGTTCCAACGCGTTGACCCTTCTTCGGGTCTTCTCTATCTCGGTCGACATGAGAGCTATGGCCTTTTCCTCCGCCGCAAGCTCTATGAGTTTCGGCATTATGGAGGAAAAACGCTCGAGAGCGACGTCGAGACTGCCCAGGGTTGTTGCAAAACCATAGTTTAGGGCTTTGCCTTCCTGGTCTATACCGTATTCTGGGACCACCACGCTCATGACGTTACGGTGCTCCACTGAAATACGGCACTTCGCCCCGGGTATCATAAGGGCCTGTTCCAACATGGCGGGCAAGGTCTGAGCTCTGGCGAGAAGGAAGCTTTCGTAACATTTACGGAGCTCTTCCTCCACCGCTTCGCGTTGCTCCTTGACCTTGCGGGCCTTTTCCAGAAAGGCCTTGATCAGGGCGTCCTGTTTGTCCTTCAGGAGCTTGTGGCCCCTCTTGGCCACCACCAGGTTCTTCTTGAGCCTGGAGAGCTCCATTCGGTTCGGGTTGACGTTCAGACGAGCCATGACATCACCCCGCTAAGCCTTGACTTCTTCTGCGGACTTCTGATCCTCTTTGAGAGGCAGCAGATACCTCTCTATATACTCGTCGTGGACACGTTTGAGTTCCTTGACTGGGACCATTGTGAGGAGCTCCCAGCCAAGCTGGAGGGTTTCCTCCACCGTCCGGTTTTTATACTCTCCCTGACGGACGTACTCGTCCTCGAAACGGTCGGCGAAAGAGGCGAAAGCTTTGTCGTCCTCGGACAGAGCCCCCTCTCCCAATATGACGGCCAACTCCTTGGCCTCCTTGCCCCTGGCGTAAGCTGCGAAGAGCTGATTCATCAGGTCCGCATGGTCCTCTCTGGTCTTTCCCTTGCCGATACCCTTGTCCTTGAGTCTGGACAGAGAAGGCATAACGTCCACCGGGGGATATATGCCCTTACGGTGAAGACTGGGACTGAGTATTATCTGGCCCTCGGTGATGTACCCCGTGAGGTCCGGAATCGGATGGGTCTTGTCGTTTTCCGGCATGGTAAGTATGGGGACCTGGGTTATTGATCCGCTGCGTCCCTTTATTTTGCCGGCCCGCTCGTACATAGTTGCGAGGTCGGTGTAAAGATAGCCGGGATAGCCACGTCTCCCCGGGACCTCTTTCCTGGCCGCAGAGATCTCACGAAGAGCCTCGCAGTAGTTGGTGAGATCGGTAAGGATGACCAAGACGTGCATGTTCTTCTCAAAGGCGAGATACTCCGCCGCGGTCAAAGCCAGACGAGGAGTGGTGATTCGCTCGATAGCCGGGTCGTCGGCCAGGTTGACGTACATTACGGTTCGCTCCAGAGCACCGGTTCGCCTGAAGTCCTCCATGAAGAAGGAGGCCTCCTCGAAGGTTATACCCATGGCGGCAAATACGACGGCGAAAGCCTCGTGACCGCTTATGACGTTCGCCTGACGAGCCAGCTGGGCTGCCATCCTGTTATGGGGAAGCCCAGCTCCTGAGAAGATGGGCAGCTTCTGGCCTCTAACCATGGGATTCATACCGTCGATGGTCGATATGCCGGTCTGGATGAATTCCTCTGGATAATCTCGGGAATAGGGGTTGATAGGCAGTCCGTTGACGTCGATATTTTTGTCGGCGATTATGTGAGCCCCTCCGTCTATGGGCTCTCCCCTGCCGTTGAAGACCCGTCCCAACATGTCTTCGCTGACCGGTAAAGTTAGGACCTTCCCGACGAATCGGACCTTGGTATCCTCTATATCGATCCCGTCGGTTCCCTCGAAGACCTGTACCAACGCTCTATTGGAGTCTATCTCCAGGACCCTTCCACGGCGGTTTTCGCCGTTGGAAAGCTCGATCTCGACCAACTCGTCGTATTTGACGTCTTGGACCTTCTCGACCACGAGTAGCGGTCCCTGAAGGCTGCTGATGGTCTTATATTCTCTAGGCAACATCGGCTTCGCCTCCCGTCGGAACCAGTTTGGCGATCTCTTCCTTCATGACGTTCTCCAGATCGTCGATCTTCTGAAGCGAATCCTCGGAAACGAGCCCCATCCTGGCTATCTTCTCCCTGACTGGGAGGTTGAACAGCTCGTTCATGGGAGCTCCATTTTTTAGGGCTTCCATGCCGTAACGGTGAAAATTCATGATCATAGAGAGCATCTTAAACTGCTTTTTCATCGATGTATAGGTGTCGGTCTCGTGGAAGGCGTTCTGATGCAAAAAATCCTCCCTGAGGGACTTGGCCGTCTCTAGTATCATCCTCTCGTTTCTGGAGAGAGCGTCTATTCCGACCAGCCTCACTATCTCTCGGAGCTTATCCTCCTCCTCAAGCAGACCCATGGCATCGACTCTGGTGTGGGTCCACTCGTCGTCGAATTCCCCGTCCCAGTATTCGTCCAGCTTATTGGTGTAGAGAGAGTAACTCTGGAGCCAGTTGATTGCCGGAAAATGGCGCTGATAGGCTAACTGGGCGTCCAGTCCCCAGAATACCTTGGTGACCCGAAGGGTATTCTGGGTTACCGGCTCGGAGAGGTCTCCTCCGGGAGGAGACACGGCCCCGATGACCGATACCGATCCCTCGGCACCCTCTCTGCCGTAACAGATAGCCCGTCCAGCCCTCTCGTAGAAGGATGCAAGACGGGTTCCCAGATATGCAGGGTAACCTTCCTCTCCTGGCATCTCTTCAAGTCGTCCGGACATCTCTCTGAGGGCCTCTGCCCAACGGCTCGTGGAGTCGGCCATCAGAGCTACCGAGTACCCCATATCCCTGTAGTACTCCGCCATGGTTATCCCGGTGTATACGCTGGCCTCTCGTGCCGCAACTGGCATGTTGGATGTATTGGCTATGAGAACCGTCCTCTTCATCAGAGGCTCTCCTGATCTGGGGTCCTCCAGATGGGGGAACTCGAGGAGAACGTCGGTCATCTCATTTCCTCTTTCTCCACAGCCGATGTATACGACTATCTGAGCCTCCGCCCACTTGGCCAGCTGGTGCTGTATAACAGTCTTCCCGGAGCCGAAGGGACCGGGCACACAGGCCGTTCCTCCCTTGGCTATGGGGAAGAATGTGTCGACTACCCTCTGACCGGTGGTCAAGGGCGTAACGGGAGGAAGCCTCTTCGCTACCGGACGGGTTTTACGGACAGGCCATTTCTGGGCCATCCTGACCTCGTGCTTCTCCTTGTCGTCGCTCTCTATTACTGCGACCACGTCGTCGACGGTAAAGCTTCCCTTCGATATCTTCTTTATCTTTCCGGATATACCGATAGGCACCATTATACGATGTTCGACCAGCACGGTCTCCTGTACGATTCCTAAAACATCTCCCTGGGAGACCTGATCCCCTTCCTTAAGACGAGGCTCAAAATCCCACTTTCTCGAGTGATCCAAAGCGGGAACATCGATTCCCTTAGCTATATAGGGACTCTGAGCAGCGTCCTCGATGCTCTTAAGAGGTCTCTGAACGCCATCGTAAAACTGCTCTATCAGTCCGGGCCCAAGCTCGACGCTAAGGGGTTCTCCGGTGCTTACGACTGGTTCGCCGGGTTTTAGCCCCGACGTCTCCTCGTAGGCCTGAATCGAGGCATATTCGTCCTTCAGCTCAATGATTTCGCCGACAAGACCTATTTCCCCGATACGGACCACGTCGTACATGCTGGCACCGATCATTCCCTTAGCGACTACCAGGGGTCCGGATATTCTTTCTATGCTGCCTTTTATGACCTTATCCGTGGCCACTATGAATCGCCTCCAGCCTTAACTATTTTTCAGCAAAGATATCCATTCCCACGGCTCGCTCCACGTTTCCGCGAATTGCGGAGAGTCCGACGTTGAGAGACCCTCTTATGCCTGGGATGGGGATCATGCTGGCGGGATACTCCTGGTTGAGCTCCGAGATGAGGTCCTGATTCTCGACGAAGAGGGCCTCCTCCACGAAAACGACCGCGTAGTTCTCTCTGGCCAGTCGTTCCAGAAGTTTCTTGACCTCATCGGATTTCTCTCCGACAGGGAAGGGCTTTACGCCTACTGCCTGAAATGGCAATACTGTATCGTATTGTCCGACCGCGGCCATAGGGCGAGAGCTTTTATCCGACACGACGCATCAGCCTCCTCACCATATCTCGATCGGCTCCGTTGGCGATGGAAACCAATATAACCCTCAGGTTTTTGGCTTCCAACTCTTTCAACCAGGAAAAACGGAGTACGTTTTCCGGCTCAAAGCAACCGTACTTCGCCTCTTCTAGCACGTCGGTTACGTAATCATCGAGAATTTTGTCGAAGACCATCAGGAGAGTCTCCATATCGGAGGCATCCTGGATGTAATCGAAGACCGTTCCGACGTCGGCGAAGGCTAGAAGCCTTCCCCAGCTTTCGATCGGCTCTGCTAGAGTGGATATAAGACGGTCTATCGATATATCCCCGCCTTTATGTAAAAAGTCCACCGCTGCCGAGGGCTCCACCTGGGCTCGACTTAACCTAATGAGAGTACGGACGTTCTCCGCATCTACCCGCCTCTTGAACCAAAGGTTCACCTGAGGCATCGAGAGCTTGCCGACCAAATCGGACATGGCCTTGAAGAGGCACCTGTCCAAGGCGCACTCGACCGCCAGCATATCGTGATTCTGATCCCAATGAGTCAATACCTGCGGGATAGTGCGATGCAGGCCGAATGGCAACAGACGGTACTCCTCGCTCTCCACTGCCATGACCAAAGAATCGGTGTCGATGGTCCCCAGAGACGTCAGGAGATCGAAGCGACGATCTCCACCTTCTTTGGAGAGGATCAGGCTCTTCACCAGAACCTTGACGTTGTGAAAATCGTAAGGCAGTCGGCAAAGCTGAACCAACTCCTCGTCCGGGGTGAATCGGCTGATCTCATCGTAAGCGAGATGAAGCTCCGCCTCGATGGCCGAGTCAAACTCCTCGTTGGACTTCATCTCCATGATCCATGGGGCGTAAACGGTCTCCCCAAGTACCTTTATGGCTCCGTCCAGACCGTCACACTCGATAAGTCTCTGGAAGAGGGACTCGTCGAGCAACCGATTCTCCATCGCCCTCAGACGCGCGACCAAATATCCATATCGTTCCGCCGGGGCCATGTGTTCACCGCCCAACTACTCTGAGAACAGCCGTTTTACAACGTCTGCCTCAAGATCGTCCCGAAGCCAGCGGACCAACATATCGAAGGAAGCGTTTTCGCTTATCTTATCCCTCTTGAGTATAAAGCCTCCGGTTATAGAAGCCTTTTCTCCCGACATAGTCAGGTTGGTCTTGTGCTTTTCGTTGTATCCCTTGAGCCAGGTTTCGTTGAGGTGCTTGTCCTCTTTGCCTATTATTATATCCTCGTCGCCTGTCTGAACCGCTTTCCCCAAGAGGGATTCGACGAAAGAAATATACTTAGCGGCAGAAAGGGCTCTGAGTTTCTCCAGAGATCCCTTGTAAACCTCGTCGACAAGCTGCTGTCTGGCACCGAGCTCAAGCTTCTTGACGTCCAGCTTCGCCACTATCTCGCGGCGTCGCAAAATTTCCGGTTTTTCGCTCTCGAATCGAGATTCATAGGAGTCCTTCATCGACTCCATCTCTCGCCTTAAATCGGCCGTTACTTCTCCAGCCTGTTCTCGAGCTTTATCCAGGATTTTTCCGGCCTCTGCTCTGGCATCAGCCTCGATTTTTTTCTTTATGTCGGATAAAGACATGCCGATCACTCCAACTCTTCAGGCCTAAGCCTAGGATATCCCGTTGAGCAGGAGGATACTCACCAAAAGGGCAAGAACGGCGTAGGTCTCGACCATAGCGGGAAGGATAACGGCTTTACCGGTCTCCTCCGGACGCTTGGCGATCATCTGAATACAGGAAGCGGAAGTCTTTCCCTGAGCTATTCCGGAAAAATACCCGGCTATGGCTATAGGAAGGCAGGCGAAAAGGACACCTAGTCCGTTGAGCCAAGTTATCGCCATCGTGGGCTCTCCTCCGATGAGGCCAGCCTTGAGCATGGCAAAGAAAGCAATTAAAAGACCGTATATTCCCTGAGTTCCCGGAAGGGCCTGAAGCAAAAGCACTAAACCGAATTTACCGGGATCCTCCGTCATGACTCCAGCGCCGGATTCACCGGCAATACCAACTCCGATAGCCGATCCAGCACCGGCGAAACCGGCGGCCAAAGCTGCACCAAGAATCGTCAGCATCACACCGAGATGTTCCATAAAGTACGACACTCCCCTCACAAAAATAAATGGTGACTCCCTATTGCGGGATAGACCAATCTACTAGCCTTCGCCGCCCTCTTCTGATATGGCGACGTACTTCGTGTTATACCGAAGAGGTTCGAAAAGACGGCCTCCTCCGGCGTAGAACTTACTGAAGAACTCCACGTACTGTAGACGCAGAGAATGGACGAACGCTCCCAGGACGTTGACTGCCACGCTGAAAAGGTGACCTCCCAGGAAAATAACGATGGCTATCAGCCATCCTACGTAAGGAATGGTCGAGGAAAGACCGGCCAACATGTTTATTATCATAGCTATGGCCGAAGTAGCCAATCCCAAGGCCAGGAGACGACTGTAACTGAGGACGTCCCCCAGGTAGGCTGTCACGTTATACAGACTCAGTAGTCCAGAGATCGCTTTTTGGATCATGCCGTCTTTATCTCTGCCCTGCGTCGCCACCAAGGTTATCGCTCCAGCTGCGGTGACGAGCTTGCCCAACCAGGAGATCGCAGGCAACTTAGTGGAAGCGCCTAGGAGGAGAAGTCCGGTAAGGAAAACCATCCATCCGAGTTGATCCGCAAAAGCACCCATATAATCGCCTTTTCTCAGGCAATCCTTCATGGCGACGGCCATCCCGAAGAATATTTGGACTATGCCGAAAACCAGAGAGATCCCCAAAAAGGCCATAGGATCGTTCATGGGAATCAGGAGGACCGGGATATCCTTGATGGGCTTAAGGAAACGAAGGAACGGTACTACGTCTATCATGTCTCCCATCCAACTTCCGGTTAAGGCGCCGACCAAGGTGGCGGCAATGCCGGACAGAACGAAAAGAGAGAAGAATTGCTTGGTTCCCGAGGGCATTTTCTTGAATTTTTTAAGGAAGGCCATGAAGAAACCGACCATGATGAGACCGTACCCACCGTCTCCCAGACACATCCCGAAGAATATGAAGAAAAACGGCGCCAACAGAGGAGTCGGATCTATACCACCGTATTTGGGAGCTCCGTAAAGCTTGGTCAAGGTCTCGAACGGAAGAGACCACTCGGGATTTTGAAGCATAGTCGGAGGCATGTCGGACTCCTCCGGATCGTAAAAACAAAGTTCGGTAAGATCGGACACAGGAGAAAGAGCCTTAACCAGTTCGTCCTCTTCTTCCGCCGGAACCCAGGAGCGGATTAAAACGACTTCGTCGGTGTACTCTCCGCCTTCCAGTGCTCTCGCGCGATCGGCAAGAACAGCCCAGTAGTCGCTGAATCTCCGGACATCAGGGACCAGCTCCTCCGCCTTTTGATGCATCTTAACGTCCAGATCCTCGGCCTCTTTTAGAAGCCGCTCCCTCTTGTCGACGAGGCGTTTTATCTCCTCCTGCGGGGACAGGGACAGGTCTTTCGAAACGTCGATCTTTGAAAAGCCGAAACCACCGGCTATCTCCATAGCCCTCGATTCCAAGGCTCTTAGTCCCACCATAACGACCCAGGTCTCTTTATCCTTGGGGCCGAATGGCACATAATAGGTCTCGATGTCCTCTCCCAAAGCGTCTAAGATGGACCGATTCCACTGGTCTATCTTTTCGACCGGGATGGTTCCCATGATGCCGGATACTATTTCGGTTCCGGATGACATGAGGCTCATCGGATAGGGCATATCCTTCAACTCGTCGAGAAAAGTCAGATATCCGTCCGTCTGAGATATATCAGATCGAATCTCGACGAGTTTTCTCTCCAGGGCGCGAACTTCCTCCGCCCTCTCCTTGACCTCGAACGAATCGGATGCGGAAGCCAGATGCCGAAGTGGGAACTCCGGCCTTTCCCCAAAGGATCTAGCTATAGAGCTGATCTCGTCTACATAATGGGGCTCCAGTATCCTTAGGAGATATCGGGCTTCGCTGATCTTATCGTCCAAATCCGCCAGAATTGCCGGAGACTTCTGTCCATCCTCGTCTCCATCGGGAAGGACGATCTCACAACACCCTAATTTCTGAAGCGTGGCGAGAACCGTGTCGACCACGGTGTTGTGAGCGTATAGCTCCAGCTTTTTGACACTAGCTACGCCCATATCTAGCCATCACCTCTTCCGCAACCCAGGAGGACACAGCATCGACACCTTTTCTACCGGCCTCGATAAACTTTTGAGCCTCTTTTTCGCCCTCCGCAACGATGGAGTCGGCTTTCTTCTCCGCCTCCGCCTCTACCTCGGTCAATCGGCTTTTGTACCTCTTGTAGGCCTCCTGCTTCGATTCCTTGCGCATAAGATCCGCCTCGTCCCTTGCCTTGGAGACTATCTTAGCTGCCTCGGATCTGGCTTCAGCCACCTGTTGTTTAGCCTGAGCTTCGACCTTTTTGATCTCTTCGGTAAGACTGGTCGCCATTCCGCTCACCTCCTTTCGAGGAACAAAATCCTTCAAAAGATCTGTACTCTCGTGTACAGACCGGGACACCACTCAATTTTAGTGATCGAGGATAGTCGTGTCAATCAAAACAAATGGATGAAAGCGAATTATCCTCTAAAAAGAGCTATAAAAAATAAAAGAGCCTAGCTGTCTTTAATTGACAGCTAGGCTCTTTTATTTTTTATATGGAGCGGACAACGGGATTCGAACCCGCGACCCTTAGCTTGGGAAGCTAATGCTCTACCGACTGAGCTATGTCCGCACTTTTACGTCTGAAATCGATCGACGCCCGTAATTATAGCGATTCATGCAGATATGTCAACCTCTTGCGATGCGTTTGAACGAGGCCAGGGTTTCGACGTGAACGGTCTGAGGAAAAAGGTCGAAACACTCCGATGTGGCCAACTCCCAACCGTCGGAGACCAGCTTAGCGCCGTCTCTCGCCAGTGTAGAGGGGTTACAGGAGACGTAAACCAACATATCGGCAGAGCTCTCCGTGACGGCATCCAGGACCTCCGAGGCACAGCCACCTCTCGGAGGATCGACGACGATCACGTCAGGCTTGGCCTCCACCATGGTCCTGACGGTATCCTCCGCTCTATTGCATATCCCCTTGACGTTGTCCAATCCGTTACGGGAGACGTTTTCCAAAAGCCTTTCGATCGCAGGTGCCCACTCCTCAACTGCCAATACCGTTTTCGCAGCTTTGGCTAAAAAGACGGTCAGAGCTCCCACTCCGGCGTAGAGTTCCACGACCGCCCCTCCCCTTTCGGCAACGATAGAGGACGCTCTGAGGAAAAGCCTTTCCGCCTGAAACGGATTTACCTGAAAGAAAGCCGTACCATCATAGGATAGATCGTAGTTTGAGATCTTTTCCGTTATGACCCCATCTCCCCATATCGTCGACGATCTGTCTCCAAGTATCCTGTTTCCTCTGGAGGAGTTTTCGTTCCAGATTCCGGAAAACGACGCCTGAGTCGTACCCTTAAGTCTAGCTAGAGATCGCTCGAGAAGCTCTTTTCCACGGCAGTTTCTGAGGGATGTAACAACTGCGAGAGCCAAAAGAGAACCCTCTCTGTTGCCCCTGAAAACCATGTGTCGCAACAGGCCTTTATGTCGTCTTTCGTCGTAAAAGGGAACTCCGTTCCTTTTCAACTCCGGCATCACCCTATTCCTGAAATCGACGTAGAGTTTTTCCACGTGGGGCATGAGAACGGGGCATCCATCGATAGGTGCTAATTTATGGCTGCCGGATTTAAAAAAACCTATTTCTCCGCCGTTTTCGGACCTTACGGGAAACGAGGCCTTGTTACGATAGCCCCATTGAATAGGACTCGGGTGACAGATGGGTCTCTCTACCTTCATCCTTCCGATCCTCTCCATGGCGTCTTTCACGCTCTTGGTCTTTATCTCCAGCTGTAGATCGTAACTTCCGTGTTGGAGCTGACATCCTCCGCAGAGACCGTACCAGGGACATCTAGGGGTTATCCTATGTTCCGACGGAACCTCGATATTAAGGACCTTAGCAGTAGCGTAGTTTTTTTTCTCCGTCTCCAGGGAAACCCTTACTACCTCGGAAGGCAGCCCCCCGTCAAGGAAGACTATCTTGCCTTCCTCTCCGACTGCCACCCCTTGTCCTCTGGAATTCACGTCTCTGACTGTAAGAGTGATTTCTTTGCCCACGGAGATCCCCCCAAAAATATGCCGGGGTAGAGTTTTTATCTCTCCCCGGCACGATATATCTTTATTCTACACTAAAAGTGAAGCGACTGGCTGTTCTTGAAGACTTTATAGCCCTCGTCGAAAGCCTTGCCGTTCATCTCCTCCGTCCCTTTGGGAACCCTGGAGAGGATGGCTTTCCTTATCGCTTCGGGTTCCGCCACCTTTTCAAGCTCGAGCACTCTGGCCACCATCCCGAGAGAGACCATGTTGGTGACAAGCTCTCGTCCGATGACGTCTCTCGCCGTCTTCACGATGGGAAGATGATAGATGTTGGCGTCCACCTCAGGTATGTCCTTGACGTAGAAATCGTCTATTATCAGCCGTCCTCCGGGCTTCGTATCCGCAGCGTACTTCTCGCAAGCCTGGGAAGTCAGGATGACCTGTAGATTAGGCTGAACCGGCATGGGGTAGTCTATAGGCTCGCTGGAGATAACCACCTCTGCCTTGGAGCTGCCTCCTCTGGCTTCGGGACCATAGCTCTGGGTCTGAACTGCGAACAGCCCGTCGGCGTAAAGAGAGACGGCCTCCCCGACCACGACCGATGCCAAGATGACGCCCTGTCCGCCGGAGCCGGCGAAACGAATTTCGAAACGATCGCTCATTAGCCTTCCCTCACTTTCTTGGTCATGGCAAGGTATTGTTCGGTGTACTCGGGAGCGGTCTTGTTGACGAACTCTCCTACGACTATCCTGCCGTAAAGCTCCTCCGGAGACATATCCTTTGCCTTTTCCTTGGTGACGGTGGCGGACTTGAGGAACTCTATGTTGGATATGGGAGTACGCCTGTTGTTCTTACGGCCGAACTGGGTGTGACAGCTGGAGATTATCTCCACCACGGAGAATCCCTTGTGCTTTATGCCATCGACGATATACTTCTCCGCCTGCTTGGGGTTGGCGATGGTCGATCTTGCCACGAAAGTCGCTCCAGCTCCCTCGGCCAAACGACATAGATCGAAGGTGGGATCGACTGCACCGTAAGGAGCGGTGGTGGCCAAAGCTCCGCCGGGAGTGGTTGGAGATGCCTGTCCTCCGGTCATGCCGTATATGTTGTTGTTCATCACGATGGCCGTTATGTCGATGTTACGTCGGCAGGCGTGGATAAAATGGTTGCCTCCTATCGCGGAGCAGTCTCCGTCGCCCATTACGTCTATAACGGTCATCTCCGGTTTGACCATCTTGATACCTGTGGCGAATCCCAGAGAACGACCGTGGGTCGTGTGAAGGGTGCAGGCGTCGATGTAACCGGGCATACGGCTGGAGCATCCGATTCCGGAGGCGATGACCGTGTTGCTCTGGTCTTTCTTAAGGTCCACCAATGCCCGAAGCAGCGAGTGCATGATTATTCCGTGGCCGCATCCAGGGCACCACATATGGGGGAAAAACCGCGTTCTGAGCCAGCTGTATACTTCTTTCGAGGGCATCTTATCTGACCTCCTGGGAGATTTTTTCGAGAATATCCTTGGGGTGGAACAGATCCCCGTTGACCAACTCCATGGGTACTACCCTGGATTTTCCGTGAACCGCACGCTCCACTTCCAATACCATCTGGCCGCAGTTCAGCTCGGGGACTATGATGGTCTTGACCTTTCGGGCTAGCTTCTCCAGCTCCTTATCGGGGAAGGGCCACAGGGTCACAGGACGGAAGTGTCCTACCTTCATTCCCCTGGCTCTGGCATCCTTGACGGCTCTGGAACTGGAACGGGCCACGCTGCCGTAAGAGACCACCAGGATATCGGCATCCTCTACGGACTCGGTATCGTAACGGACTATATCGTCTCTGAACCGGTCTATCTTTCTCATCAGACGGGTCATCTTCTTCTCTATCTCGTCGGCGTTATTGGTCGGGAAACCCCAATCGTTATGGGTAAGACCGGTGACGTGCCAACGATAGCCGTCGCCGAAGGACGCCATCGGAGGGATATCGTCCTCTGGGTCGGCTTTATACGGGACGAACTTGTCCATCTCCACGGTCGGCTTTTTCCTGCTCGAGATCCTGACGTCCTCGGGATCGGGAATCTCTATCTTCTCTCTCATATGACCGATCTCGGCGTCGCTCATTATCAGCACCGGCTGACGATATTTCTCGGCGGCGTTGAAGGCATCGATAGCCATGGTGTAGCACTCCTCCACCGAGGAAGGGGCATAGGCTATGGTGCCGTGATCCCCGTGGGTTCCCCAACGAGCCTGCATGACGTCCTGCTGTCCCGCCTTAGTGGGAAGTCCCGTGGAGGGGCCGCCTCTCATAACGTCGACTACGACTATCGGTATCTCCGCCTCGTAAGCAAGACCCAGGTTCTCCTGTTTAAGGGAAAAGCCAGGCCCGGAGGTCGCGGTAAGAGCTTTAGAACCGGCGATGGAAGCGCCAATGGTCGCTGCTATAGCGGAAATCTCGTCCTCCATCTGGATGAAACGACCGTCCAGTTTGGGAAGTTCTTCCGCCATCTTTTCAGCTATCTCGGTGGAGGGGGTTATGGGATAACCGCCGAAGAAACGACAGCCGGCAGCCAAGGCCCCCATAGCCAAAGCCTCGTTACCCTGCCAAAACGCTACTTTACCCATTTTTTTCCGCCTCCCTAATCGTTATAGCCAAGTCGGGACAGATATTCTCGCACTGGCGACACCCTATGCACTTTTCGGGCTCGAAAGGCTCGGCTTTTTGCCTGTCGTCGATGCCGAGGACCTTCTTAGGACAGATCTCCACACAGAGTGAACATCCTTTGCACCAGGTCTTGTTGATGATTACCTCAAACTTCTTCGCCAAAAAATTCACCTCCAAAGGTTTTCCGTTCCCCCCAGGAACGGTTGGTGCACATGTAAATTTATCTTGAAAAACCACCTATGCCGGGGTCTCTATGGTATCTAGCCTTTACGGCCTCAGGGTCTACCGCATAGTCCTTGCGGTGCCAAGCCGTCAAAGCCGTGGCGATACCACCGATCCTCGGAATAAGGTTTATGGAACCACCATATTGCATATCTCGACATGTACGGTCTTCCGTCACCACGATCTTGGGAAAACCGTCTAAATCGTTCAAGGCCAACGATAGATCGGATAAAGATCTCTCTTTTTCGGCCATGATTTCCTCGAATCCGTCGTCGGCTAGATAAAAAGCGGCGGAATAGACCGCGTCTCTGCCAGCCCTTATGCAGGGTACGATCAGATCCCCGACGATAGGGTTAGCCCCCCGAGCCAGGGCTTCGAGGGAGCTTATCGGTATAACCGGGAGCCCCAGCCCCTTGGCGAGAGAGACACCATATGCAACGGCTATGCGTATTCCGGTAAAATACCCGGGACCTACCGTAATCGATATCGCATCTATATCTTGCAAGGACATCCCGGAAAAAGAGAGGAGTGAATCCACGACAGACGGAAGGCGGGCTGCCTGTGACCTTCCGAGATCCACATTGATCTCGGAAACCGGGATTCCCTCGGAGACGATTCCCCCACAGGTCCAGCGATTACAACAGTCCAGGGCCAGAATTCTATCCATGTATCAAGGCCTCCAATTCTCTAAGTCCAAGGAATCACAAATATCTCGACTGACATCGTCCAGAGGATGGACCTCTATGGTTCTGAGGAAAGCATCGTTCTCGTTTCCTTTGAACAAGACGGAAAAACCCTCCAGCTTAGGAACGGAGGTCAACCTATCGGGCCATTCGATCACGACAACCCAACCATCGTCGCTGTATTCGTCCAATCCCAACTCCCTGAAATCGACTTTTTTCAGACGATAGAGGTCGGCATGAGCTACTGGGATGGTCGAATAATACTCGTTAACCAAGGTAAAAGAAGGGCTTCTCACTTCCCTCCATTCAAGTGCTTTGAGCATCCCTCTGACAAAGGTAGTCTTTCCCATACCCAGAGTACCGTTCAACAGGATTATCGATCCCGGAGTCAGGACTTTCGCGAAGGCGGCACCGAAAGACTCGGTCTCTTCCGACGACGTAGTTGTAATCGAAAAAGTCATTTTTTCCACCTTTTCATCAATACGAGAAAGATGACCCCCATGGCGAAAAACATCGCTATGGCAGGCAGTAGGACCTTGGAGACGGAGGCCTCCGGACGATAAAACTTGACTCCCCCTATCATAGCCAAGGCAAACAACAGGGATAAAGCCGATATCCCCAGACCTCTACGCTGTATTTTCTTTGTTTTAAGCAGCTCTTTATCCCAATCGACCGGCTCTCTTCCTCTCATAGAACCTCTCCCATCACCGATGGAATCTCGTCGGCTATCTCTGAAGCTCTTAGTCCATCCACGCTTTTCTCAGAGAGATTTTCTCCGGAAACTCCATGGATCCACGAGGCAATGGCTCCAGCCTCCATGGAAGAGAGACCTCTAGCCCACATCGCTCCGACCAACCCTGAGAGAACGTCTCCCGAACCCGGAATGGACAGGGCCTGGTTACCCGAGGATATGACAGAACGCCTCCGACCATCGCTTATCAATGTCCCATACCCCTTCAACAGACAGAGGCCGTATTTTTCCCCTAGCTCGGTCGCTGCGGACAACCTCCGGGAAGCCACATCGGATGGAGTCCAACCTAAAAGCCTAGCGGCCTCTCCCTCGTGGGGGGTTATCAATAGGTTTTCCCGACGATCCTTTCGAGAAGCCAAGAAGAAAAGCCCGTCTCCGTCTACGACGGTTTTATAGCCTCCATACCCCCAAAAGCAGGAAAAGATCTCCTCGGAAAGGCCGTTCCTGTCCAGACCAGGCCCCACCACGGCAACGGAACATCTCTCTCTCCATCTGTCGAGAATAACGCTCAGCTCGTCGGAAGAGTTCATCGGCTCGAAAATGACCTCCGGGATGGAGGAAATATAGGGTCTTACGATCTTTGGAGCCGCTAAGACGCAGAGCCCTGCGCCTCCTCTGAGAGCCCCCATGGAGGCCAAAGCTGCAGCTCCTGGATATCTGAGAGACCCGGCGACTATCAACACGCCTCCGCGGCTTCCCTTGTGGGCGTCCAGACGGGTAGAAGGGTATCTCTCCTCTACCCACCGTCTGTCTATCAGGTCCATAGACAGCTCTTCGTCGTCTCTGATGATGACGTCGCCGTCCACGCCTATATGAGCTATAACGAGATCCCCCGAATAAAGTCGCCCTGGGGAAACGAAATGGCCGATCTTTCCGGCAATCATGGTCACCGTCACGTCTGCCTTTATCGCCTCTCCGAGAACGGTACCGTCGCTCAGGTCGACACCTGACGGGCCGTCTATAGCTAAGATCTGTCTAGCCTTTCGGGCAGAGCATACGGCACGGAGGACCTCCCCTCTGGGAGCTCCCTTTGCACCGGTACCGAGCAATGCGTCGACTACCAGGGAAGCTCGACCGACCGAGTCAGCCAATTCCGGATCGGAAAGATCCTCTGTTTTTACACACGGTATGTGAAGTTTGGTCAGGATGGAATAGTTTGCAAAAGCGGCACCGGACAGACGGGACTCGTCCCCTGAAAGAAAGACGGAGACACGTCGGCCCATTCTGGCAAGATGCCTGGCCACTACGAATCCGTCGCCTCCATTGCTTCCGGTACCTGCCAATACGGCCACATCGTCCCCGACTGCGGACATGGATGCTGCCATATCGGCACATGCGATACCGGCGTTTTCCATGAGTATCTCAGATGGTATGCCCAGATGATCCATGGCGTACCTATCTGCGGACTGTATGACCTCAGAAGGATAAATCTTATTTAAGGTTTTCATGGTATGGCCCCTCCTCCATAACCACAAAAGCTAATGCGTAGTCGCCGTCATGGCTCAACGAAAGATGAAAACGATTCTTTCCCAAATCTTGTCCGATTTTCGGAGGAAGTCCGTCCAACCTGATGAAAGGTCCTTTCTCCGTTCGAGAAACACAAACTCCTTGAAAGACCACCTTAGCTAGATGAACTCCGGAAGCCTTGGAGAATGCCTCTCTGGCAGCGAAAGAAGCAGCCAAATGTCTGGCAGGAACCGGACGGGACATGGCATAGTTTATTTCCTCAGGAGAGAAGACCCTCTTGAGAAAACGATCGTTTTTTATACACTTCGCCAGTCGAGATACTCGACAGAGATCGACGCCTATACCGAGAACCATAAATTCCCCTCCCCCGTACAGAACAATACTATACTCTATTTTTGAGAAATCACAATTCCCCCGAAGAAAAAAGATGTAAAAACAGATCTTCTGGAGAAGTATCTTTATGGATAACCATGCTTTTCTATAATCAAACAATACTCGCATAAATAAATTCACTGTTTAAAGTCACAAAAAAAGCTCCGACCGTAGTCGAAGCTTTTACCTCTTAATGGTGGGTGGTAGAGGAATCGAACCTCTGACCTCTTCCGCGTCAAGGAAGCGTTCTACCCCTGAACTAACCACCCGCCAACGCCAGAGAATTTTACATGGGATAGAGCTTCTTGTCAATCTCCGATCTCCACTACTCCGGCATAAAGAGCTTCTAGCTACTCGATAGCTTTTCCCTCAAAGCACGAGATCCGGAACGTCCCTTCTCGCTGGCAGTGACGACCGCCTCGATAATAGACGTCCTAAGACCACCGGATTCGAGAACTCTCAAGGCATCTATGGTCGTACCAGCGGGAGTGCAGACCCTGTCTTTATAAGCCGCAGGGTGTTCCCCTCCCCTCAGGGCAAGCTCGGCGGATCCTATCAGGGTCATCGCCGCGGCCTCGAAGGAGACATCCGCTTTCAGACCGGAGGCCAGTCCGCCCTGAATGAAGGACTCCAGGATAGTGAAGACATAGGCCGGACCGGAACCGGATATTCCGGTAATGCCGTCCAGGTCGCCTTCGGAGACTTCCCTAGCCAGCCCGATACAGGATAAAACCTCGCTAAGAAACTTTTTGTCTTTTTCGGTAACCTCAGTCGATAGGCTATATCCGGTGAAAGCCTTGCATACCGACGCACATATATTGGTCATGGCCCTAGTCCAACGGGCATCGGAAGCGCTCTTCTTCAAAAGTTCCAAATCCACGCAGGCCGCCAGAGAACAACAGAGTTTTCCTGAGAGTTTGTCGGAGTTGCTCTCTATCACCGACAAAACGAGATGGGGCTTCAAGGCCCAGAATACAATTTCACCGTACGCCAAGGCCTCGTCCATTTCATCGGCTACGGAGATGCCTTTGTCCCCCATGTCCAGACGTCTTTCGGCGCTAGTATCGTAGACCATGACGTCCTGCCCCTTAAGGTAGAGTCCCTCGGCGACGGCACCTCCTAGAGCACCGGCTCCGACTACAGCGATTTTACGTCTCACATCGTTCAACCTGGACAGCTCCTCTCGTTCTATTCCATCAATGGGTTTAATCTGCGCCATTCAAACATACCCAAAGCCGCAGCGACGCTGGCGTTCAGAGACCCAGTCTCTCCGACCATGGGAATTCTGCGAAGATCGTCGCATCTCTCCGAAGAAAGCCTGGACAGCCCCTCCCCCTCTGAACCCACCACAAGCACAAGTTTATCGGGTAGGGAAGTGCACCATATATCTCGAGATGCCTCATGGTCCAAACCGACCACCCAATATCCTTCTTTCTTGAGGATTTCCATAGAGCGGACCAAATTGGTCACCTCATACAGAGGAACCCTGAAAGCCGCGCCAGCGCTGGTTTTTATCACGGTTCCCGTTACGCCTACCGATCTTCTGGAGGGGTATATCACCCCGAGTGCCCCTACAGCCTCAGCCGTTCTTATCATCGCTCCGAAATTATGAGGATCCTTCACATGATCCATGGCCAACAAAAGCGAAGGGCCTTTCTCCGGTGAGAACTGTGAGAGATCCCTCGGCTTCGGCAAATCTATATTCGCCACTATGCCCTGGTGTTTTTCTCCTCCGGTGATCTCGTCCAGATAGGATCCGTTGGCCTCTGTCACCTCCACTGCACTCCTGCCGGCCAACCGCAACAGGTCGTCCCGGAATGAGATCTGGATACCTGTGGCCATATATATCTTTTTACAGGCTGAGGGAACCGTCTCAAGCATCGATATTACGGCGTTTCTTCCCCAGCATAGATCCTTATCTTCTGAACGACGGGAGCTCGTGGTTCTCCCTTTGGAACGATCCGATCGGACTTTTCTTTTCTCCTTCAGGTCAGCCATCTCCCTTCCTCAAGATAACGGTCTATATGATAACCGGTATATCCAGATTTTTTCTCAGCCAACTCCTCGGGTGTTCCCGAAGCGACCAAGTTTCCGCCTCCGACGCCGCCTTCCGGTCCAAGGTCTACGACGTAATCTCCGGAACATATGACGTCCAGATTGTGCTCTATGACCACCACGCTGTTTCCCTGATCCACCAATTTTCTCAGTATCTTTATCAATTTTACTACGTCGGTATAGAAAAGACCGGTGGTCGGCTCGTCCAAGAGATACAGGGTTCCCTTGCCGGATCTGCGGCCGAGTTCCTTTGCCAACTTCACCCTCTGGGCCTCTCCTCCACTGAGGGTCAAAGCGGATTGACCGAGTTTGATGTAACCCAACCCGGCATCCTGTATGAAGGCCAATCTGGAGGCGATGGCCGGTATTTCGCTGAAATGCCCTAGGGCTTCGTCCACAGTCATATCCAGCACGTCCGCTATGTTTTTACCTCTATATGTCACTTCCAAAGTCTCTCTATTGTACCTTTTTCCTCCGCAGACCTCGCAGTCGACGTAGACGTCCGGCATGAACAACATCGATACTTTCTGAACGCCCGCACCTCCGCAGGCCTCGCAGCGTCCGCCTCTGACGTTGAAGCTGAACCTCCCGGGAGCGAATCCCTTTATCTTGGCCTCTGGCATATGGGAGAAGAACTCCCTGATATGGGTGAACAATCCGGTATATGTAGCTGGATTAGACCTGGGAGTACGGCCGATAGGGCTCTGATCCACCATGACGACCTTACGGATTTTCTCCCAGCCCTCTATGTTTCGATGAGACCCCGGCCTTATCCTGTAGGATTTATCCATCTTTCTCTTTATCCCTCTGTAGATGACGTCGTACAGCAACGTGCTTTTCCCTGAGCCGGAAACCCCGGTCAGGCAGACCAGGTTGCCCAGAGGAATCTCTACATCCATATCTTTAAGGTTATTTTCCGAGGCCCCCAAGATCTTCAGTTTATCTTCCCCGGGAGAGAGCCTTCCCTCTCTGTATATGCCGGAAATCTTTCCTTTTATGTAGGGACCGGTTTTACCCACCGAATCGTCGAATTCATCTCTATATCCTTGACGGATCAGCTGTCCTCCCTGTTCCCCTGCCTCCGGTCCTATCTCAACTAAATAGTCGGCGGAGTTCATCACGTCTCTGTCGTGTTCCACGACCACCACGGTATTGCCTATGCTCTTTATCGTGGCAAGCGTCTCAATGAGCTTGCCGGTGTCTCTTGGATGCAGGCCTATAGTAGGTTCGTCCAGGACGTATAGTACTCCCGTTAGTTTCGAACCTATCTGGGTAGCCAGCCTTATCCTCTGGCTCTCCCCTCCGCTCAAGGTATCAGCCCTTCTGTTCAACGAAAGATATCCCGCCCCCACCTGCACCAAAAACTCCAACCGCTTTATGAGCTCTGAAAGAACCTGATCGATTATAGAGCTGTCCCTGTCGTTTAAGGAAAGATTTTTGATCACCTGTAACAGCTCGTCCACAGGCATGGAGACCAGCTGGCCGATGTTCCACTCCCCTATGAATACGCTGAGACCCTCCGGTCTAAGTCTCAAACCGGAGCAGGAACGACAGATATCCTCCGATAGATACTGGGACAGTTCGTCCCTTACCGCCTCCGAGTCGCTTTCGCGCCAACGTCTGTCCAACCAGGGAAGAAGACCTTCATAGCGTCCCATATACTCGGATGTAACCCCTTTTCTCTCGAAGGTGAGCCGAAGTTTTCTATCGGAGCCGTTAAGCACGATGGATCGCTCTTCCTCCGAGAGATCACGGTAAAGCCTCTTCCCGTCTATATCAAGCGACGATAGCAGAGATCTGAGACGACGAAGCATGTAGTGGTTTTTACGCCACGGAAGCAGAGCTCCGTCCAAAAGAGGCGCATCGGCCACTACCGCCAGATCCTCGGAGAAAGCCCTATGGCTCCCTATGCCGGAGCAATCGGGACAGGCTCCCGAAGGGTTGTTAAACGAGAAGAGCGCTGGCTCGAGATCGGGAAAAGAGGTGTCGCAATCGGGACAGACGTGTCTTTCCGTAAGTCTACGGGGCTCTCCGTCCTCGGTCTCTACCGAGACAAATCCGTCGCTTAGATCCAGGCAAACCTGGATGGCCTCGGCTATCCTGCTTTTACGGTCCTCCACGATCTTCAGACGATCGACCACGACTTCGACGTCGTGAGGACGTTTTTTATCCAACTCCAGGTCCTCTTCCAGCCAATAGACCTCACCGTCCACTCGAACCCGTAAAAAACCTTTTTTTCTGAGGTCGACGAAGAGGTTTTTAAACGCTCCCTTTTTTCTCTTCACCACCGGCGCCAAGATCTCCGCCTTTTTGCCCTCTTTTTCCCTCAAGAGCAGATCCACCATCTCGTCTACGCTGTGTCTGTGAAGCTCGGCACCGCAGGACGGACATCTGGGAACGCCGATCCTGGCGAAGATGAGCCGTAGATGATCGTATATCTCTGTTACGGTTCCCACAGTCGACCGAGGGTTGTGGGAAACCCCTTTCTGTTCGATGGATATTGCAGGTGAGAGTCCGTCGATGTCGTCCACGTCCGGTTTTTTCTGAACCCCTAGGAACTGTCTCGCATAGGCTGACAGGGACTCGACGTATCTTCTCTGCCCCTCCGCATAGAGGGTATCGAAAGCCAGAGAGGACTTCCCCGAGCCGGAGGGTCCGGTTATGACCGTCAGGGTGTCTTTCGGAATATCCACCGATATATTCTTCAGGTTATGTTCTCTTGCGCCTACGATTCGAATTACCCGATGCGACACGGGGCATCTCCCCTCCCCTTATAGTTCCCAGTATGTCTCTGAGGGTAGCCGCCCTCTCGAATTGGAGTTTCTCCACGGCCTCCCACATCAGCCTCTCGAGATCCCGTTCCTCCATGCCCTCGAAGGTCTCCTCCCACTTGTCAGGCCCCTTAGGCAGGGCGTCCCTCATCAATTCCTCAGGAAGTAGAGTTCTTATCTCTCGATGTACCGTCTTGGGCACTATGTTATGTTCTTCGTTATGCTTTATCTGGAGTTCCCTGCGTCTTACCGTCTCGTCCACCGCTTTGGATATGCTGTCGGTCATCTCGTCGGCATAGAGGACCACCTTGGAGTTGACGTTTCTGGCAGCTCGTCCCATAACCTGTATGAGCGAACGATAGGATCGAAGAAATCCCTCTCTGTCCGCGTCGAGTATGGCCACCAACGTCACCTCTGGGAGGTCCATTCCCTCGCGAAGCAGATTGACCCCTACCAGGACCGAGACGCCACCGGACCGTAGCTCCTTTATAAGGTCCGCTCTCTCGAATGTATTCAGATCGGAGTGGATGTACTTGGCCTTTAAGCCGAGGTCTACCAAATAGCCACCGAGATCCTCCGCTCCTTTTTTGGTCAAGGTGGTCACCAGTGCCCTCTCGTCCCTGCCTATGACCTCTCTCAATCGCCCGAGAAGATCGTCGACCTGACCTGTGGCGGGGGCTATCAAAACCTCCGGATCCGGTATGCCCGTCGGTCTTATGACCTGTTCGACTATCCGTTCCGACACAGACGACTCCCAGTCCCCCGGCGTGGCCGATAGAAAAAGGGTCCTGTTCATGTAGCGGGAGAACTCCTCCCAACGAAGAGGGCGGTTGTCGAGACAGGACGGCAGGCGAAATCCGTGGTTGACCAGGGTCTCTTTTCTCGCCCTGTCTCCGTTGAACATCCCTCTGACCTGAGGCAACGTTATGTGGGACTCGTCCACCACCAGCAGAAAATCGTCGGGGAAGAAGTCTATCAACGTACCGGGAGGCTCTCCCTCGGAGCGGCCGTCCATATACCTCGAGTAGTTCTCTATGCCGGAACAATATCCCGTCTCGACCAGCATCTCCATGTCGTATCTGGTCCTGCTCTCTATTCTCTGAGCTTCTATGAACTTTCCCTGAGAGGTAAAAAGGTCCACCTGCTGCCTCATCTCCTCAGAGATCGCCTTCATCGCTCCTGCCACCGCCTCGTCCGTCGTGACATAATGCTGAGCGGGATATATGGCAGCTCTCTCCTTGCGAAGAACGGTCTTTCCAGTAACGGGGTCCGTCTCCTCGATGGATTCTATCTCATCGTCGAAAAACACCACCCTGAGGCAGGTGTCGCTGTAGGCCGGAAAGATCTCCACCACATCTCCTCTGACCCTGAAGTTACCGGGGGAAAGGGCGACGTCGTTTCTGCTGTAATACCCCGCCAGTAAGGATTCCATGAAGGTCCTTCGGTCCCAGATCTCCCCCACCGAGAAAGGTATCACGGCCTCCTCATAGGTTTTTCTCTTTCCCAGACCGTATATACAGGATACGCTGGCAACCACTATTACGTCCTCTCTCTCTATCAATGCCTTGGTAGCGGCAAGACGCAGCTTCTCTATTCTATCGTTGACCGAGGCGTCCTTCTCTATGTAAGTATCCGACGAAGGAACATAGGCCTCCGGCTGGTAGTAATCGTAGTAGCTGACGAAATAATGGACGGCGTTGTCGGGGAAGAAGTCCCTGAACTCACTGTAGAGCTGAGCCGCCAGGGTCTTGTTGTGAGCCAGGATCAATGTGGGCCGTTGGACCTTCTGTATCACGTTGGCTACGGTAAAGGTCTTTCCGCTCCCGGTCACCCCCATGAGAGTCTGATACTTCAAGCCCTTCTCGAATCCCTCGGATAGTTTGTCTATAGCCTGGCCCTGATCGCCCGAAGGAGCCCAAGGAGACTTGAGTTTGAAAAGATTGGGCATATCTTTTTTCACCTCCCGAACACCTCCCGAAAAGAGACGAAGGGAGCGAGGGGATTTCCCCACGCTCCCGATCTGATTATGCCTGAAAGTTCACTCCGTCTTCTTCTGGAATCTCTTTGGGGATGTCGTCTTGTTGCGGCGGGTCTTCGTCGGAGTTTGTATCGTCCTCCTGTGGCTGAGGCACCTGTATCTCCTCCTCAATGACCTCTCCAAGAAGAACGGAAAGTTCCTTCCCGTCTATTATCTCCCTTTCCAGAAGGGTCTGTGCGACCAGATCCACCTTATCCATGTTATCCGAGAGGATGGTCTTGACCTTTTCGTAACAACCCTCGACGATGGAGCGAACTTCTCTGTCTATGGCGTAGGCGATCTCCTCGCTGTAGTTCCTGTCCTCCGCAATATCTCTGCCGAGGAATATCTCGTGTTGTTTTTTCCCGAGTGTGACAGGACCCAGGTTTTCGCTCATCCCATACTGGGTCACCATCTGCCTCGCTATCTGAGTGGCCCTCTCCAGGTCATTGGTGGCTCCGGTGGTTATATCACCGAAAACCAGCTCTTCAGTGACCCTTCCTCCTAAAAGGACGCAGATGTTGTTCAAAAGCTCGTTTCTCGACATGAGGAAACGATCTTCCTCAGGGAGCTGAAGGGTGTAGCCCAAGGCCATACTGCCTCTGGGAATGATGGATATTTTATGAACCGGATCGCATCCCGGAATAAATTTCGCCACCAAAGCGTGGCCTGTCTCGTGGAACGCGATAATATTCTTTTCCTTCTCCCCTATCAGACGGCTTTTTCTCTCCGGACCGGCCAAGACACGGTCGATCCCTTCCTCAAGCTCGTCCATGGATATTCTCTCTTTTCCGGATCTGGCAGCCAACAGAGCAGCCTCGTTTACCAGGTTGGCCAGATCGGCCCCCACGAAACCGGGAGTTCTCTTGGCGACTACCTCGAGGTTCACCGATTCGTCCAGCTTTTTCTCTTTTATATGGACGTCCAGTATGGCCTTACGTCCTCTGACGTCGGGGCGATCCACCACGACATGACGGTCGAACCTTCCCGGCCTCATCAGGGCGGGATCGAGGACATCCGAACGGTTGGTGGCAGCGATCAGGATTATGCCGGTCTTCTCGTCGAACCCGTCCATCTCCACAAGGAGCTGATTCAATGTCTGCTCCCTCTCGTCGTGTCCGCCTCCTAGGCCTGCTCCCCTCTGTCTTCCGACCGCATCGATCTCGTCTATGAAGACTATACAGGGTTGATACTTCCTGGCCTGCTCGAAGAGATCCCGAACCCTTGAGGCTCCTACTCCTACGAACATCTCCACGAAATCGGACCCGCTGGTACTGAAAAAGGGTACCGCTGCCTCGCCCGCACAGGCTCTGGCCAGAAGGGTTTTACCGGTACCAGGAGGTCCCAGAAGCAGAACTCCCTTGGGAACGGTGGCACCAAGCTTGGTGAAACGGGACGGGTCCTTGAGATATTCTATTACCTCCTGAAGCTCCTCCTTCGACTCATCGCACCCGGCTACGTCATCGAAGGTGACCTTGGGACGATTGTCGAGGAACATCTTGGCCTTGCTCTTGGCGAAACTCATCACCTTTCCGCCACCGCCCTGCATATGGTACAGGAAGAATATCCAGACCCCTATGAGCAACAACGTCGGAAACAGAGATGACATCATGGTGACCCACCATGGATTTTTCTGAGGAGGAGCTATTTTCACGTCCACCCCTTTTTTTGTGATGTCCTGGGCTATTTCTCCCGCCCCTATCACGTAGGTAATAAAATCCTTGCCGTCCACCGTCTTACCGGTCAGGGTGGAATCGTTTATGACTACCGACTTTATCCGACCACTATCAACTTCGTGAAGAAACTGGCTGTAACTCAGGTCCCTTACGTTGACCCCCCTCTGTTCCGGCGAGAGAAAGACGTTTACCAGACTAACCACCAGAACGATCAGGATAAGGTAGAGCCCGAGGTTTTTTACCAATCGCTGCAAGTTTTTACCTCCTTCCAGTTATGCCTCGACCGTAGGCTCCACCGAGTGGACCGACCGAAGGTTACGCCATCTCTCCGCATAATCCAGGCCGTATCCTACGACGAAAAGATCGGGTATATCGAAGCCGACGTAATCGACGGAGATATCGGCGATCCGTCTCTCTTTCTTATCTAACAGGGAACATATCGCCAGGCTTTTCGGTTCTCTCTCCATCAAGACCCTCCTGAGATAGGAAAGGGTAAGCCCCGTATCGACGATATCCTCCACTATGAGAACGTCTTTGTCCTTTATAGAGTTATCCAAATCTTTGTTTATGCGCACCACGCCACTGGACTTCGTGGAATCCCCGTAAGAGGATACACTTATAAAATCCATGCTGACATCGACATTATCGTCTATAGCCCGAACCAGATCGGCCATGAATATGACCGCTCCCCTAAGTATTCCTATAACGATGAGTTCCCTGCCGTTGTAGTCGACGCTTATGGCCTTCCCCAATTCCGCGACTCTTCGGGCTAGCCTACCCTCGTCTATGAGGGTTCCGGCAACCTCGTAATCCATCCGACGCTCTCCTTCCTACCCCTGATGGGGATGGGTAAACCTTATAGAACAAACACCATCACATTTTACACTATCCAGCGGAAAAGCCCACCGCCCGGACCAATTTCCGATCCTGGGAGACCAATAGGGTATTCCGTTTATCCTCACTACTGGGATTTTATTCTCGATACACCAGGGGAAACTACCTCTTACGGCCTTTTTCTCCTTCTTTTCTATAGAAGAGAGAGGAACTACTTCGAGTAGGGATTCCCCATCCCCCGACAAGACAGGGAGATTGGCCACGAGACCCTCTCTGAAGGGAACCCCTTCCTCCAGATAAGACCAGGTGATTTTCTCTCCAAACCACTCCGATTCGCCTCTAGTAAGAGGCAGAAAGATCGTTTCGGAAGGCCCTTCCTCTAGAGACTCTCTTGTCAACCATATGAGATGGTCCTTGCAGCAGCATAGCTCAACGTCCTCGGACCATTGAAAACGCCATCTGGAAGAACGTTCCAGCAGATCCGAAAGGATCTCCGTCCTGTGTCTAGACAAAGTCCTCAGTCCAAGCTCTCTACCTACGTGGCGGAAGAGCCAAATTCTATGCCCTTTGGGTAGATCCATCACGCCGGATCTATCCAAAGAGTAGAGAGACCAAGGTATAAAGGAGAACAGAGAACGAGCTAGATCGGAGGCGGTTCTCTCTTCTTCCCTACGGAGATCCGACATCTCCTCTATCAATGAGAGAACGTGACGGCGAATTCCACGGTTTATCCTGTTCTCAAAGAGAGGCAGGACCTCGTGTCTTATCCTGTTTCTAAGATATAGGTCTTCCTGATTGCTTTCGTCCTCTACCCAACCCCAACCGACTTCCTTCAGCAGATCTCGCAGCTCATTCCTTGATACCTCAATAACCGGTCGGACAAAACGATCCCTGACCTCGGGAATTCCGGCAAGTCCGTAGGCTCCGGAACCTCTGGCCAGGTTGAGAAAAAAGGTCTCCACCGCATCGTCCGAGTTATGGGCCATGGCCACGAAATCCGAACCTATCTCTTCCGCCTTGGAAGCCAGGGCCTCGTGTCGTATCCTACGAGCGGCCTGTTCCAGGGACTCTCCTCTTATAGCCTCGCCTGGGACGTCCCTTGAGACTATGCAACACTGTATTCCCAGCTTCTCGCAGTGTTCTTTGACGAAACAGGCATCCGCTTTGGACGAATCTCCTCTTATTCCATGCTCGACATGGACTACCGAGATATCGTTGGGCCAACAGTTAAGCATCAGCCAAAGCAACGCCATTGAGTCGCTTCCTCCGGAGACTGCCACCACCATCCTTTTAGCATCCCACCACCCCTGTCTGACGCCGGCACGATGTAAGGTCTTCTCTAATTGATCTTGATCGGAACTATGTTTCACCTCTATCACACCTCCGGACGGGATAAAAGGGGAAAAAAAAAGAACCTCTCCGTGAGGTCCGCACGACCACATCTCTGGATACCAGGGGAAATACCCTCCCTAGGGACAGCCTCCGTATTTTACAACAGAACTGACAGAGCTGCCATAAGATGACGGGAGATAGAAAGACAATTTAGGGGAAGTCCTGACATCGGACCTCCCCCTAAGGAATTCGTGATTATGTGGGAATTATTCCTTTGTGCCCTTTTGGAGGCGTTCCAGGACAATTCTATAACCGTCGGCACCGTATTCCAGGAACTTTTTCACTCGACTTATAGTGGCGGTACTGGCACCGGTCTGCTGAGCTATCTGAGGATAGGTATAACCATCACGTAAAAGCCTTGCGACTTCAAGGCGTTGCGCCAACGCTCTTATCTCGCCGATAGTGGCGATATCCTCCAGAAACGAATAGACCTCTTCCTGGGATTCTAACGACAGAACGGCTGAACAGAGTTGATCGGTAAGACGATCTTTCCATTTCTCCACGTCCTGAATCCTCCTTTCCTGCCTCCTGATATCTTCAAAATCTCCATATCATAGTATCACCAACCAATAGAGTCTACAAGTACACAAGAAAGGAATTACAGTTTCCCCATTATAGAGAGCAAACGATTCATCTCGTCATCGGCACCTACGGTTACACGGATCCAATCGCCCTGCCATGGCAGGGCGAACCTCTTAACCTCTGCATATCGATCCCTCAATAGTGAGACCAATTCGTCTCCAGGAATAGGACTATCGACCAGGAGAAAGTTGCCCTCACTGGCTAGAGTTTTCCATCGAGACATCTCTGCAAGGGACTCTCTGAATTTTTCCCTGGTCGAGACGATGGTTTTTATCCTCTCCTCCAGCCAAGAATGATTTTTCAGCAAGGTAAGGGCCACTGTCTCGGAATATACGTTGACGTTAAACGGACTTCTTAGATCGTTCAGAAAACGGGACGCCTTTTCGGAAGTTACGAGATATCCCACCCTCAATCCGGCTATACCCCATGCCTTGGACATAGTCTTCAAAACGGAGACCCTTTCGGGAAGGCCTTTTGCGGTAAAACGATCGAGGTATCTCCTGGAGGCAAACTCACCGTAGGCTTCGTCCACTATGACGGGACAGGAAGAATTCTCCACTACTGAATCTATGAAATCGTCGGAGAGAATCACTCCACTGGGATTATTGGGCGAATCCAAAAGTATCAAAGACGGGGAAGCTTCTTTTATTGCCCTCATAAAAGCTACCTCGTCTACCGAGACCTTAAAAGCAGTCTCGTCGAAGACCATGGGAACGGAGAGATGCCTGGCTTTAAATACCTTACACATGTGTTCGTATTGAGAAAAAGACGGGTTCAAGGTCAACACAGTATCTCCAGGTTTTATCCATGCAGCGAAGATTATCCATAGGATTTCGTCCCCGCCGTTTCCAGGTACTATCGAACTTGCGGAAAAATCGACATAATCTCCCAATGCCTGACGAAGATCTCCATAAGATGGATCGGGATATCTGTTGGGTTCCACGGATAGAAGGGCTCTATCGACGTCCTCCCTTATGTACGAAGGGATCGAATAGGGACACTCGTTCTTATCAAGTCTTAAAATATGGCTCATGGCTGCTCCTCCTCACTTTAAAGCGATAAAGCGAGAATAACTTTATCACGACGTCGAACGCGATGCAACTTAACCGCTAAAAAAATAGGGAAGACTCCCAAGGAGTCCTCCCTATACCGTCATGAATAGACGATATAAACGATATTGGTGCCCGAGACCGGGCTCGAACCGGTATGCCTTTACAGGCGAGGGATTTTAAGTCCCTTGTGTCTACCAATTCCACCACTCGGGCATCATTTTAAACGAAAAGATGATATCACTGTAGAACTAGTCAGTCAAACGATCCTAGGTGTACCTTTAAAAAAGAAAGCCCCTTCTAGAGGGGCTGAATCAATCGATGGTGGCGGTGACTGGAATCGAACCAGTGACACTACGGGTATGAACCGTATGCTCTAGCCAACTGAGCTACACCGCCATATATTGGTTGCGGGGGCAGGACTTGAACCTGCGACCTTCGGGTTATGAGCCCGACGAGCTACCAACTGCTCCACCCCGCGATGTCCTCGTTTCTTTAAGACTTGGAGAGTATAGCAGAGATGGAGTGCCTTTTCAAGAGGGGAAACAGGAGAGGAAATATACAGAATAATAACGCGACCAGCCCCGACCATCGGAAGATGATCGGGGCTGGTAGTTGAAAAAAAGGAAAAGACTCTTGGCAGCGACCTACTCTCCCACGAAGCGAATCGCAGTACCATCGGCGCTGGAGGGCTTAACTGCCGGGTTCGGCATGGGACCGGGTGT